>JBOEGA010000091.1:0-1296 GCA_050633205.1 Methyloligellaceae bacterium
TGACCTTCCCCCTATAATTAGCTCCAGTTTTCATCTCGTGATATAGATCAGATTCGCGGCATATACGGAGGGTATTATGGGGAAGAAGCGACACAGTGTTGAGCAGATTATCCGGCTTTTGAGACAGGCAGAGGTGCTTGCAGCACAGGGCAGGAAGGTTCCTGAAATCTGTCGGGAGATTGGTATCTCTGATTATAGCTATTACACCTGGCGGAAGATGTATGGCGGCATGCAGATTGATCAGGCGAAGCGTCTGAAAGAGCTTGAGGCAGAGAATAACCGGTTAAAGCGCGCCGTTGCTGACCTTACTCTTGATAACCAGATCCTCAAGGATGTTTCAAAGGGAAACTTCTAAGCGCTGAACGACGTCGTCAGAGTGTTATTTATGTACAGCAGCGTTATGGCCTGTCGGAAAGACGGGCTTGCAAGGCTTTGAATGTGAGCCGCTCTGTTCAGCGATACCAGAAAAGAAAACCTGATGATGAAGAGGCTTTGCGCGCTGACATTATCAGACTTGCCAGCAGGTATGGTCGCTATGGCTACCGCCGGATTACAGCTCTTCTCAAAACTGAGGGCTGGACGGTCAATCATAAACGTGTTGAGCGTATCTGGCGTGAAGAAGGCCTTCGCGTTCCCAAAAAGCAAAAGAAGAAAAAGCGACTTTATCTGAATGACGGGTCCTGCATTCGTCTGCGCCCCTGCTGGCAGAACCATGTCTGGAGCTATGACTTCGTCGCCGAACGGCTCTCCAACGGCAGAAAGATACGACTTCTGACAGTGATCGACGAATATACGCGGGAGTGTCTTTCTATCCATGTGAATTACAGACTGAACTCGGATCATGTGCTGCATGTTCTGAGTGATCTTTTTATTGCAAAAGGCATCCCAGACCATATCAGGTCAGACAACGGATCAGAGTTTTGCGCAAAGACACTTCGAAAATGGTTGAAAGATCTGGGTGTTAAGACAGCTTATATCGAACCTGGCAGCCCCTGGGAAAACGGGTATAACGAGAGCTTTAATGGCAGATTGAGAGATGAGTTTTTAAACGGTGAGCTGTTTCATACACTAACCGAAGCCAGGGTTCTTATTGAAGACTGGAGAAAGCATTACAATCATATCAGACCTCACAGTTCATTGGGCTACAAGCCTCCTGCTCCAGAGGCGATTGTAAGCCATGACCCGCATTCCGCTACGCTCCATGCAGATCATGGCTTACAGGGGCAGTGGATGAACTGAGGGGAAAGGGAATAGATTTGCTAGATTGGGAATGGAGTAGAAATTGGGGGTTGATCA
>JBOEGA010000092.1:0-18753 GCA_050633205.1 Methyloligellaceae bacterium
CTGTTCAGGCGCTTGAATATCCGGAATACATCATTATGAAATTCCTTACTGATACCAATGCCATTGTCGCGTACAAAAAAGGAGTTATCATCAGTTCTGTAGCCGACCTCAATTTTCTTATCTTCCCTGCTGTTGTATTTGATACCATTTACAATAAGATTGCGGAATAGCTCGGTAACCCGAACACCATCGCACATTACAGTCGGCAGATGCTCATTTATCTCAATAACAGCATTTTTTTCTGCAAGCGTATCCAGCAGCATGTCTTTAATGTCTTTGATGACATCATTCATATTGGTATCTTTGTAGGCAAGCTCTTCCCGCCCCAGTCTGGAGAAATAAAGCAGGTCATTTGTTAGTTTTTCCATACGTTTGGAAAGAGTGATAAGTCTGTTGAGTTTTTTTACACCGTCTTCATCCAGCTTATCTTCATAGTCTTCGAGCAGAAAACAGGAGTGATTATAGATGGCCCTCAAAGGTTCTTTCATATCGTGCGAAGCAATGTAGGCAAAGTCATCCAGTTCTGCATTGGATTTTGCGAGCATATCAATCAGCCGGGCCTGGTCATCTTCAAACTTCTTGCGCTCGCTGATATCGCGGACTATGCCTGTAAAAGCTACTCTGTTGCCTGTTGATATTTCCCCAATTGACAAATCCATCGGGAAAATACGTCCCTCTCTGGTCAACCCTTCAACTTCTCGACCAATGCCGATAATTTTTTTCCGTCCGGTTTTGGAAAAAGCACTGATATATCCGTCATGCTCAGTTGCATAGTTGACTGGCATAAGTATTTTTACATTTTGTCCAATTACTTCTTCAGATTTATAACCAAAAATCCTCTCGCAGGCCTTGTTAAAAGTTTCAATTTTTCCAGCTTCATTTATTGTAACAATACCTTCAACAACATTATCGACGATGGCCTGTGTCTGTTTTTCACTCTCCCTGACACTTCTGGCCATGATGAGTGACTTGATAGCAAAAGAAATTGCAATAGATAGTAAAAAGGCTATAAATATGCCGCCTATGATCGGAGAATTTGCCAGCCCTGACTGCGTCAGCGTTAGTAACTTTTTTTGTGGCCAGACTTCTATTAGTAATCTTGTTCCATGGAAGTTAACAACCACACTATGAGAAAGAAGGCCCTCCGGTTTAAGCCCGGAGCGAAATAATGTCTGCTCGCCAGAAGAAATTTTCAGACCATATAAATCAAGTGTATCCTTTGGGAATATGCCTTTCAGTTTTTGTCTGACATCGAACCTTGCAAAGATAAAACCATCACTTTGCCAGTTTATATCTACTGGAAAAAACAGGTTAAATTCTGCAGCATATTTTGAGACTGCTACTTCAAAGCTCCTTGAGGATTGTCTGGCCTGGGCCATTAATATCTGCTTATGAAGTGGAAACTTCATTTTCTCCAGAGCCGGGTCGCCGGAAGCACTTTCAAGCCAGAGAATTTCTTTTTTCTTATTGAGACGTGCAAGAATTACTAAACCCGGTATATCGGAAATATACCCCGCAGCATCAGCTCTCCATGCCTGCTCGGTAATATTTTCAGTTAGTGTCTGCCTGCTATTCATTCGGGCAAGTGCACGTATATCAGAGTTCATGCTTTTTCTAATTTGATCTGTCAGAAGTTCTGCTTCCGTACGAATACTTCTTTTCAGTGCCTCTTCTTCATTGTTTCGTATCTCACTTGACAGATTAAATGCCATTATCAGAATAAAACACACTAATGCACCTGACAGCCAATATATTGAAGCATTATCCAGCGTCACACCGCGATCAAACCAGGAATTGGCAATCAGCCCGCCACCCAAAACCATAAAGGCGAAAGATGTATGCACTGCCATGCGTGTCAGGTGAGCCCAGCCATATGCTGTCTCGAACCCTCCGAGATAGCCGCAGAATGCTATTCCCCCCAGAATAAAAGCAAGTCCACCAAGGAGACGTACAAACTGATCTCTTTTTTCATATCTGCGTAATATGCTACCGGCTATCAATGCCATTCCAACCAGAGTGAAACATAAGGCAGTATTTGGTGCCATTCGACCGGGGTGCGAGGTTCTTGTCGTGACCTCGTGTTTCATAAACAGTTCATCAAGCCCAACATCAATTCCGGAAATATACTGAAACAGAGTTATAATGCCGATAGAGGCAGCCAGTGCTCCCAGGGCAGCAGCGCCTCTTTCATATCGTAAAGTAAGGAGAACCAGCCCAGTACCGCAGAGAAGAAAACCCGATGCGGTATTATATTGCATTGCTACAAAACTGTGGTGTATCTGAACAATAGCGTAGTTCTGACTGTACCATCCATACAGAACAACAAGCCCTGTCAGTGCCGACAATGCACCTGCACCAAGAGCCAATTTATCTCGTGTACGCTTTAGAACAACCATAAGATATACGCATATTTCCCACTAAATTCCTGTAGACTATACGCGTATATAAACAATATATATTTAACGGCAGCAGGCAGATCTCAACGGTTAAACAAGTCTTTATAATATACTGATAATAAACCGTATTGAAACAATCAAAAGAAATATCCCAAACGCTGTTTCCAGTTTACGTTTTGACAGTCCGTGAGAAATACGAACACCGTATGGAGCTGCCAGTACGCTCATCGGAATAATTATTGCCGCCCCCATCAGACTAACATACCCCGCAGATCCGACGGGAAGAGCTTCAAGCCCCCAGCCGGCCCAGATATAGCCGATTGTAGCCGGAATTGCGATTATAGGACCAAAGCCGGATGAAGTAGCGACTGCCTGGTGAATTGCACGCCCAAACAATGTCATCGTTGAAGAAATCAGCGCTCCACCACCAACACCCATCAACGTGGAAGCCATGCCAAATACTCCACCCATCATACCAGCGACAGGCTGGCCGGGCAGATCTTTACCAAACTGTAAACGGTCACGGGCTACCAAAAGCTTGAAAGCAATAAACAGAGAGCAGCCTACATAAACCAGACGAAGCCATGAACCATCAACAATTGACGCCAGATAAATTCCCAACAAAACTCCGATAAAGACACCCGGTCCCCAGTTTCGCAGAATATCCATATCCACGGCACCCCGGCTGTGATGTGCCCTGAACGAACTGATAGAGGTCGGTATAATTACAGCCAGACTTGTTCCGACCGCCATATGGGTGCGGATATCGCTATCAATTCCAATGACTGTAAAGACTTCATAAAGAATCGGTACGAGAACACCGCCACCGCCAATACCAAGCATTCCTGCAAGCAGACCAGTTAACAGCCCTCCTGCCAAAAGCGCTATAATTAACACATAGTTATCGGCCAGAATTGCTGCATAATCCATGGGAAATCCTAAAAGGTGGCATCATACCACCTGTTCGCTTGTTTATTTTGGACTGTTTTTTTATTAAACTGAATCAGTCAGGTGTTATTTAACGTAATCAAGCGCTTGCTGCAATATATCCAGCCCTGCGTCAGGGTGATGCGCATTCTCGCTTAAATGCCTTCGCCAGTGCTTTGCGCCCGGCTGTCCCTGAAATAAACCTAATATGTGCCGCGTCATGGAATGCAGACGGGTCCCTTTGGAAAGTTGGCGTTCAATGTATGGGAAATAAGCCTCAACAGCTTCTTTTCGCTGAATAATTTCCCGGTCATCCCCATATAGACGATTATCAACTTCAGCCATCATATAGGGGTGTTTATAGGCTTCACGTCCAATCATAACCCCGTCAACATGCTGAAGATGATCTTCGCTGGCTTCAAGAGTTTCGATGCCGCCGTTAATGATTATTGTCAGGTCCGGATGGGCAGCTTTCAATCGGTATACGCGATTGTAATCAAGCGGAGGAATGTCCCGGTTTTCCTTAGGGCTCAGGCCCTGAAGCCATGCCTTGCGTGCATGGACAATAAACAGCTCACAACCAGCCGTTTTAACAATTTCGATGAATCTGGCGAGATCCTCTTCTTCATCCTGATCATCAATGCCGATGCGGCACTTCACAGTCACAGGGATCCGGGTTGATTTCCTCATTTCAGAAACACAATCAGCCACGAGTTCCGGCTCAGCCATCAGACAGGCACCAAATTTTCCGGATTGTACTCGGTCTGACGGGCAGCCGACATTCAGGTTAATCTCGTCATAGCCGAAGTCTTCGCCAATTGCGGAAGCCTTGCCCAACATCTCAGGATTACTGCCTCCGAGCTGCAGGGCAACCGGATGTTCGCAATCATCAAAGCCTATTAACCGTTCGCGCTCACCAAACCACACTGCATCCGCAGTTACCATTTCTGTATACAGAACAGAGCGATGACTTATCTGCCTGTGAAAGGCACGACAATGTCTGTCTGTCCAGTCCATCATGGGAGCAACGCTGAATGTATGGGAATGCCGTTCTGTCATCTTACCAAACTAACAATATCAAGCTGACGTGGATAGCTTGATTAAAGCAGAATGGCAAGACGTCAATTCTACCGCTTTAGGGAACGCGCATACGCTTGCGCACGTTAACCAGTTCCCGTTTAAGCCTGTTCACATAGGAATGGGACTGACCATAGTTTTTCTCGAGAATAGTCACGGCGCGTGCCAGATAAGGCTCTGCCTCGGCATATTTCCTTTGCAGCACATAAAAACTGGCCAATTTGTTCAGGGTGGCAGCAACTTCAGGATGGTTGCTTCCAAGCTTCTTTTCACTGATTGCAACCGATTGCTCGTACAGAGGTGCAACTTTGGTGTTTTGCCCCTGCTGGCGGTAAAGTTCTGCCAGACTGGCCAGTATTTTGGCTATGGACTGATGATCAGCGCCCTGAGATTTTCTGCGCAGGTCAATGGCCAGACGGTAGTTTTTCTCCGCAGCTTTATAGCGCTTCTGCTTCTGATACAGGTCAGCCAGTCCTCCAACTGCTATGGCAACATTGATATGCTCATTGCCAAGCACCTTTCTGGATATCTGGATAGATTCTCTGTAAACCGGTTCTGCTTCGGTGTAGCGCCCCTGTGCCGATAAAAGATTTGCAAGACTGTAAAGCGTTGTCGCGACTTTCTTACTCTTTCGGCCGGAATTTTTCTGATCTATGCGTATTGAGCGGATATAAAGAGGTTCAGCCAGGGCATAATTACCCTGATACTCATAAAGGGAAGCCAGGTTATTCAGTGCGGTTGCATACCTGCTGTCGGTGCGTCCGTACCGCTTTTTAACCCCATCTGCGAACTGCCGCGCCAATTCTATTGCTTTACCATATTGTCTGGTACGAAGATGCCCGGCCATCTTCTTGTAAATTAATACAAGTTCATCATCAGCCTGCGCATGGGCCGGTATATTGCTGAATGACAGACACGCCATCGACAGAGCCAGACAGCCCGCCAGTCCTAACCTCCTGATAGATTTCATTTCCCCCCCTGTGAGCATAGTTTTTATTGAATCTTTTCTGCTGCATTAATATGTCATTACAAAGACAAAATTCCGGACCGATATCTCCATATAATCAAGACCTTGCCCTAATCTCATGACTTATTAATTATACACGGGAAAATTCATAATACGCGGTAAAATCAACCAAGAACTTCCTGTACAAGATCTTCAGGCGACCAGTTACGTCTGCCACCCTGCTCAGCCTCTTTTACCAGCTGGATAATTTTCTTATTCACAGGCGTCGCTATACCGAGCAATTCAGCAGCCTTGACAACTTCACCATTCAGATAATCTATCTCTGTAGGACGCCCTGCCGCAAAGTCATCGGCCATAGAGGACGTCGCCTTGGGATCAATTTTGCCTTCGACCAGTGGGTGGTAAATTTCATCAGGTACATCAAAAAACTTTGCCATATCAGATGGAGAAAGATTGCCCACCTTTGCGGGGATAATTCCCTTTGCATCCAGAACGGCCAGGGTTTCCATAATTGTGCCTGCTATTACCTTCCGATAACCACGCTGCTTTAGCTCCTCCAGCAATGAGCGCCCCGACAATGCATTCACAGCATTATTCAGATTAAGCAGCAGCTTACCCCAGACAATCGGCTCCATATCTTCTTCCAGAAGCATTTTTATTGGATGATCAGCAATAATTTCAGCTATCTCCTGAGATGCCGCCGACTTTTTTATAATGACATTGCCCGGAGAGCCTTTATGCCACCTGCCCTCACCGAGAGCAGCGATATTATAAGGAACCATACCAGCCAGAATTTCACGTCCGGGCAGATATCCCGAAAGGCGTTCTGCATTACTGACACCATTCTGCAGACTGATTACAGGAACATCATCACCTGTATAAGCAGCTATTTCCTTTACTGCCTCCTCAGTTCCCGTATTTTTTACTGCAAGTGCTATAATATCGGCTTCCTTCAGCACAGCGGGATCTGTTGAGTAACTGATGTCCTCAGCAGGCAGTGAGGCTGAATAGCCCCTGTTGTCGGACAGAACCAGACCATATTCACGAACCTCTCCGGCAATTCGTTCCCGTCCTATATATGTAACTTTCACTCCGGCATCCTGCCAGGCACCGCCAACAAAACAACCTATCGCGCCTGCTCCAAGTACAACGACATGCGGACTGTTTTTAATATTCTTACTCAAGGCGCTCTCCCACTTTGATTTTCTTACAGAAAACTATACTGAATTCCGGATGACTTGCAATCAACATGTGGCTTCAGATCAACACTTGCCGGTTACTGCAGATTTTATTCGGAAGTACAACTTGCTACAAACAGCATTTTATAGTAACAAAGCAGCCATCAAATCTTTCAAGGAGTAAATGAGGCAGAATGCACCGATTATTGAACATATCCAGACAAACGGGAATGTCGATTGGTGTGGCTTCATTAAATCACCTCACCAGTTGTTGAAACCACAACAGGTTTTCCAATCCCCAAAACATAAATGAACGATCCGTACTAGCAAGTTCTTGAATCTGTTTTTCGCATCCGTTCCATTTCAATTCATTCGCTGTTCGCAGAAGAAATACGCATTTCTTCTGAGGATGATGTTTGGCCAATTCAAACCCGCTGTAACGAGTAGTAGTATGCATAAATTACTAAAATCAGCATTTGTGCCAAATATGGAGGCACAGATCAAACGCTTCCCGGAGAAGCATCGCTCATGCATCCGGCGTCTTGTTCGCCAGCATGATTACACCACAGATCTTTTGAACAGCTTCCCTGCGCTGGCATTTGCTCTTGCAACGGATTATGGGGCTGAGGAAGACAGAAATGCAGCATTGCGCCTGATAAAAAATGGTCAGCCACTCCGCTTTATTTCGGAAGCATTTGGCCTGCCATACTGGCTTAGAAAAGTTCCACCGGAAGCCTTCCAGAACAAGCTGGCAGTGTTTCCAATGGATCCGGAATTTAACAGAAAGATCGCCGGAGCACTTCCCCTTCAATGGAATGCGATGGCGAACTGGCTGGAATATGTTCCCAAAGCCTGCGCATATGCAAATGAGGAGTTTGCAATATGGCTGTCAAAGCAGAAGATATTCAAGGAAGAGTACAGCATTGCTCTTCAGATATATACTGCTGCGGCCTATGCATGGTTTTCACAACGCCCGGAAACCTTTGCTGGCGGTCTGATTGAAAAAGCGTGGAGCAAAAGCGCAACTTATGAAACTGTTATGCAGCATGTAAGCCTATGGCTGAATAATATGAAAGTTAAGCTGTGCTTTGGCTCTGGCGGAATATCAGATAGCTGGCTGTCTCCAGGACAGGTAGGTGGCTATAGCTTTGTGCCTTTGCTGACGGCTGATGCGCTGAAAGACGAAGGTCAGAGAATGGATCACTGTGTTGCCGATTACACCCTGAGTGTTGCACATAATGGCTGTCGAATTTTTAGTGTGAGACGAGGTGGCAAGCACATCGCGACACTTGAGATACAAAACCACGTAGAACATCCGGGTATACCGGCAATTGAACAGCTATACGGTCACAGCAATGCTGAAGTACCGCAGGCGGTCTGGCAGGCAACATTCGCATGGCTGGCTAAGCAGGAAGAGTATAAACTTCCCAGCTACAATAACGAACCTGATCTGGACGTAACAATATGGAAGCAGCTGTGGGCTCCCTACTGGGAAGAAAAGGGAGAAAACGCATGGCTCCCTACAGAACCATCTCCGAACACTATCTCGGAGATGATACAACAGGTTCAGTAGAATCCGGTAGCTGGGGCACAACAGTTCCAGCTACCCTTTGAGGTTTTTTATTATGCCGGAAAAATCGACACCGGCATTGCCGTCATTAACGAAAGACTGATATATTTTAGTTGCATGTTCCCCTAAAGGTGTTGCAACTCCAGTTTGTTCGGCAGCTTCCCGGCCAAGCATCAGATCCTTTAACATCAGAGATGCTGCAAATCCCGGCTTATACGCATTATCCGCCGGGCTTTGCGGCCCAACGCCTGGAACCGGACAATAGGTATTTACCGACCAGCATTGTCCTGAAGAGGTAGACATAACATCAAACAATGCCTGCTTGTCGAGTCCAAGGCTATCGGCAAGGCTGAATGCTTCACAGGTGCCAATCATGGATATGGCAAGCAGCATATTATTGCATATCTTTGCGGCCTGCCCCGCCCCGGCATCCCCACAATGAACTGCTTTGGCTCCCATGACTTCAAAGAGCGGCTGCACCTTTTGAAATGCTTCCGCATGACCACCAACCATAAAAGTCAGCGTTCCGGCCACAGCACCACCAACACCACCGGATACAGGAGCATCAATGCTTCCCATTCCAGCATTTCCAGCCAGTTCATGGGCCTTTTTCGCACTGGCCACATCAATGGTTGAGCAGTCTACGAAGATGGCTCCCTTGTCGGCGGAACCTAAAACATCATCATAGACAGCCAGCGTATGCTCACCGCTAGGTAACATTGTGATAACAATATCTGCTCCCCTGACAACTTCCTTAGCTGTTTGCCCGGAGGTAACACCATTGCGGCTCGCTTCTTCAAGAGCAGCAGTGCTCATATCAAAACCGGATACCTTGTAGCCAGCCTTAACCAGATTGGCAGCCATAGGGCCACCCATATTTCCAAGCCCGATAAACCCAATCTTCTGCATTACTACCTCCCGAGCTTAAATTTCCACATTCAGAGCCAGCTCTCCCAATGGCTCAAACATCTGCCTTACAGCCGCAAAATCAACATCGCGAATACCATCATGTTCCCATTTCGGCTTTTTATCCTTATCGACTACCGCTGCCCGGATTCCCTCATAGAGATCTTTCGTATAAACACTGCGATAGGCGAAAGCATATTCCTGCTTTAAACACTCTTCCAGGCTGTTCAGGCTATAGGCATTATTAATTGCATGGAAGGCGCAGGAAATAGCGAAAGGCGAATGTGTATCAAGGCTTTTCAGAGTTTCATTCGCGAATTTTGTACCGGCATATTGCAGGGCATCTACACATTGCAGAATTGTGTCGTGAGAAAAAAGTACATCGATCTCGCCCTTATGCTCTTTCAGAAATGAAGGTTCGGCTGGTTCAGATGTAAATTTAGCGATCACCTCATCGACAGGCTGTTTATCGCGAAGCATCGAGATCAACTGGTTTATACTGAAAGACTGCACGTAATAATCTGCAAATCCTGCATAAATTGCATCTGCAGGATTCATGTTGGCGGCTGTTATCCCACAATATAATCCGACTTTACCCGGCGCTCTTGAAAGCAACCATGTCCCTCCAACATCGGGCAGAAAACCAATAATAACTTCAGGCATGGCAACAACTGAACGTTCTGTTACTATTCTGTGAGAACCATGTGCTGAAATACCAACACCGCCTCCCATTGTAAAACCATCCATGACAGAGATATAGGGTTTCGGGTAATTCTGGATCATATAATCCAGCGCATATTCCTTGCGCCAATAGTCCTGCATGAATTCGGGTTTATCGCGTCCTACATCATAAATAGCCCTGATGTCTCCACCTGCGCAAAATGCCCGATCCCCGGAACCTTCAATGATAATGCAGGATATCCCCATATCATTTTTCCAGGCCTGAAGAGCTTTGATAATTTCAAGAACCATATCGAAGCTAAGCGCATTCAATGCCTTTGGGCGGTTCAGTGTAATACGCCCAAGGCATCCGTCCTGCTGAATAATAATATCCGCCATAACTATCCTTCCGCCAGCATCTGTCTGGCAACAATTACGCGCATAATTTCATTAGTTCCTTCAAGGATCTGGTGTACTCGCAGGTCCCGGACAATCTTTTCGATACCGTAATCCGCCAGATATCCGTAACCGCCATGCAACTGAAGTGCATCATTCGCCACCTTGAAAGCGGCATCGGTTACAAATCGTTTTGCCATAGCGCAAAATTTGGTTGCATCAGATGTTTTCTGGTCAAGCTTCCATGCAGCCTGCCGCAGAAATACACGAGCCGCCTGCAATTCAATTTCCATGTCAGCCAGCCGAAACTGCAGAGCCTGAAAGTCAGTCAGCTTTTTTCCAAATGCCTTGCGCTCTTTCATATAGGCAAGGCTGCTGTTCAAGGCGGCCTGAGCGGCCCCTAAAGCACAGGCTGCAATATTGAGGCGTCCACCATCCAGCCCCATCATGGCATATTTAAAACCCATCCCCTCCTCACCAAGCAAGTGAGAAGCTGGTGTTCGACAATTATCGAACCGCACTTCGGCAGTTGGTTGAATATTCCAGCCCATTTTTTTTTCATTTACGCCAAAGCTCAGCCCCTCAATTCCATCTTCTACCAGAATGGCTGAAATCGGTTTTGATTGATCCGTACTTGTGCGCGCCATCACAATATACAGGCTGGAAACCCCGGCACCTGAAATAAAAGACTTGGACCCGTTCAGGATATATCCATTACCATCTGAAACGGCTCTTGTTTCAAGAGCGCCAGCATCCGAGCCAGAACCCGGTTCTGTCAGGCAGTAACTGCAGATCGTCTGCATGGAACACAGCTTGGGAAGCCAGTATTTCACCTGATCTTCATTGCCAAACCTGTCGACCATCCAGGCACACATATTGTGTATTGAGATAAATGCAGCGACAGCCGGGCAGCCATGAGATAATGCTTCAAAAATCAGTGTGGCGTCCAGCCGTGACAGGCCGGAACCACCAGATTCCTCCCGAACGTAAATCCCTCCGAGCCCCAGTTCAGCAGTCTTGCGGATAACATCAATAGGAAAATATTTATCCTGATCCCAGTCAATCGCATGGGGAGCAATGTTATCCATTGTAAAGCCAAGAGCCATATCATAAATGGCCTGCTGTTCTTCGCTCAGAGAGAAATCCATATATGATCAATCCATTGTTGGAATTGTAAATGAAGCACCTTCCTTCACACCGGAAGGCCATCGGGAAGTAACGGTTTTTGTGCGGGTGTAGAAACGGAAGGCATCAGGCCCATGCTGGTTCAGATCACCAAAACCTGATTTCTTCCAACCGCCAAATGTATAGTAAGACAGAGGTACCGGAATAGGGACGTTCACACCGACCATTCCTATATTCACCCGGTCAGTAAAATCCCGGGCCGTATCGCCATCTCTTGTGAAAATTGACACGCCATTACCATACTCATTATCGACAGCAAGCTTTAGTCCCTGCTCGTATTCATCAGCTCTGACAACAGATAATACCGGCCCGAAAATCTCCTGACGATAGATCTCCATATCAGTGGTTACGTTATCGAACAGACAACCACCCATAAAGAACCCGTTTTCATATCCCTGCAGTGAGAAATTGCGACCATCAACAACGAGGTCAGCACCCTGCTCCACTCCCTTATCAACCAGGTCTTTCACACGAGTGTAAGCCTGCCCGGTAATAAGAGGACCGAAGTCAACATCATCCCTGGCGGTGTAAGGGCCAATCTTAAGTGCTTCCACTCTTGGTGTCAGAGCCTCAACCAGCCTGTCGCCTGTCTCTTTACCAACCGGGACTGCAACAGATATGGCCATGCAGCGCTCTCCGGCTGCGCCATAGCCTGCTCCAATAAGAGCATCTGCGGCCTGATCAATATCCGCATCCGGCATAATGATCATATGATTTTTGGCACCACCAAAACACTGCACCCGCTTTCCATGGGCGCAGCCTTTGGAATAAATATACTCGGCAACAGGTGTAGATCCGACGAATCCTACCGCATGTATCTCCTCATGCTCCAGGATGCCATCTACGGCTTCCTTATCACCATGAACAACATTGAGCACACCTTCGGGCAGTCCAGCTTCCAGCATAAGCTCGGCGAGCATTACGGGTACAGACGGATCTCTTTCAGAAGGTTTCAATATCATTGCATTCCCTGCAGCAATTGCAGGGCAGAATTTCCACATTGGTATCATGGCAGGAAAATTAAAAGGCGTAATAGCGGCAACGACCCCTAATGGCTGGCGCATGGAATAAAGATCAATTCCTGTCCCTGCATTGGCGGTATATTCGCCCTTAAGCAAATGCGGAGCACCGATACAAAATTCAGCCACCTCAAGTCCGCGGATAATATCACCTTTGGCATCAGGGATTGTCTTGCCATGTTCTCTTGACAAGACTTCTGCCAGCTTATCCATATCTCTATGCAACAATGCAACATACTGCATTAAAACACGTGCGCGCTTCTGTGGGTTGGTTGCTCCCCAGGCGATCTGGGCTTCTCTGGCATTCTCTACGGCGAAGTTCAGCTCATCTCCATTGGCCAGTGGAACTTTTTTCTCAACCTCGCCAGTGGCGGGATTATAAACATCAGCAAACCTTCCCGATTTACCCTCAATATGTTTACCGCCGATAAAGTGCCGTATTTCCTGCATTTCCAACCTCAATTACATTTTTTTTCTTCATTCACCAAAAGCAGACTCAAGTTTATAGTATTTGGCAAATTATTCTATGTATATAGCGAAAATGGAGAGTAGCCTGAATTGTAAAAAACAGTTATCTCTATAAATTACTTGAGGATTACACTCCCATTTTCCTGTTTAGCCTCTGTTTCCGAAGGTTTATGGCACGGTAAAGTCAGATAAACGGATGTGCCTTCTCCCTTTTGACTTTGAATGCTGATATCACCGCCAGACTGAGAAGCGAAGCCGAGTGCCATAGATAAGCCAAGACCACTACCTCCCCTATCCTGTTTTGATGTGAAAAATGGCTCGAAAGCCCTGTCTTTGGTTTCTTCATCAAAACCACAACCATCATCATGGACAGTGATGCGCACTTCTTCCTTTTCCCCCTCATCCGCGTCGAGTTTCTCAGCGGTGATCGTTATTGTTCCATTTCCTTCAATGGCATCATGCGCATTCAGCAACAGATTGACCATGACATCCTGTAATGCCCTTTCATCTATAAAAGCTACAACAGGGGCCTCGGGTAATTTCAGGCTTAATTCCGCATTACTATCCAGTGATGGGGAAAAAAGCCTGGTCAGTTCAGTCAGAAGCCTTGAGATACTGGTGTATTGAGGAGCCAGTTTCTTTTCACCCGCAAAGGACAGAAGCTGTTCAATAATACCAACAGCCCTCTGAGCTGCTTTCTGCGTATCCTTAATCAGAGCTTCCCTGATGCCTGGCTCTATATATTCTGAGCCGATATGCTTCAGGTTCCCCAGAATAACAGTCAGAATATTGCCAAAGTCATGAGCAAGACCCGTTGTCAGCTGAACAGTCGTTTCCATCCGCTTACTGCGAATATGAGCATCTATTGCTGCTTTTTCCTCTGTTACATTCAGTGAAAGCAGAAATACTCCCTTGATATTTTCATGCTCATCTCTTTCAGGGGTAAAAGTTGTCCTGATTGTCTGACTATTGGCTGCTCCTTCTGGATATTCAAACTCTATTACAGTCTGCTTTCCT
Organism: Methyloligellaceae bacterium; assembly: GCA_050633205.1. GTDB lineage: Bacteria > Pseudomonadota > Alphaproteobacteria > Rhizobiales > CBDHHC01 > CBDHHC01. The sequence continues at coordinate 13,767 of JBOEGA010000092.1, forward strand.
CTCAATGCACGCTCAAGAAAGGGTTCTATATCCTCGAAAGCAGAGGGGCCGAAAATATCCGGTATCGATTTCCCAACGACTATGGGATGAGGGATGCCCGTAATGTCAGAGAAACGTTCGTTGGAGAAAGTGTATGTATAGTCTTTTGTAACATAGGCAATATGCACCGGAAGAGCCTGAGTAATTTCTCTCATACGGTTTTCAGATTCAGCAAGTTCACGCTGTAATTCCGCATAAGCCCTGTTGGAAGCCAGCAGTTTTCTGTTAGCTTCAGCGAGCATCTTTGAATGCTCCACAAGGCTTTCATTCAGCTGGTCACTATGGGCTTCCAGCAGCTCTTCATGTTTTTTATGAGCAGTAATGTCTGTGTAAACCGTAACCCAGCCACCCTGGCCAAGAGGAAACCCTTCTACGGAAACTACAGTGCCATCGGGACGGCCGCGTTCAAGATAAAGAGGCGCGAAAGCCTCAGCCTGCCCCAAACGTTCCGCAACCTGCTGCTCTACGTCACCTGGACCATACTCACCGCGTTCAGCCAGATACCTAAAAACATCTCCCAGATAGGCGCCCTTATAGGCCACCTCATCAGGCAGATTAAACATCGAAGTAAATGCCGAGTTCCAAACCCTCAACCGCAGCTCTTCATCGAAAATCGAGATTGCCTGCGGTATTAAATTAAAGCCTGAACGTATTAATTCAGCGTCCAACAGGAGAGATCCATCATATTTCACATTGCTCATCGCTTTACTTAACCGGGAAGTAATTCATAAATAATAAATAATATAATTGCCAGCTTTAATCAATTTATAAATAAGTCCATCTAAATCCATACTATAGACTTATGAGCCATCCTTAAACCTTTACTTTCTTATATAAAATTGTGTTTTCATTACATTTTTACAAGAGCTGCGACATTCAGGTTAATATTATTCTAAACTAATGGATCATATAATCACTTTTATTGCCCATCGCAATTCCAACCATACTTTAGTTGCGCTTTTATACATAATACCTGCAAATGCAATATGCCATTCAACAATCTTAAATTGTTTTTGTTCCCTCAATAACCCTCTCTACAGCGGAAAAAGGCAGCAGGTTAAATTCCTCCTCTCTTATATGGATGCTAATAATCCTATCACAGCGAAAAGTACGAACATCACTCCGCAGTTCATCCCATGCCAGCACATACCAGACCGGAAATGACAAAAACAGAAAATGTGGTTGAATTACCCGATCCGTTATACTGCCATCCTTTGCTTTATATTTAATTGCTATACACTGACGCATTAGAAACGCCTGATGCAGTAACTCTGTAATTTCCCTTGCGGGTGAGAAGAAACCAGACAGCACATCTGTTGAAGCTGATGGTCCAATCAGTATCCGGGCTTTGAGGTCATTTACTCTGGACTTCATTGCCGGCGCAAATGAACTGACAAGTTTTCTCCTTATTCCCTTCAGGTTTGCCATAAAAAGAGGAGATTCCATTTGTTCTGCAATGGCAAGAGTAATTAAAAGATCAACAGCTTCAGTATAATTAAAGTTGACGCGGCCAATCCCCCAGCTTCTATCCAGCCTGATGCCACCACCACGCCCTCTGTCAGCATCAATGGGCACCCCCTGATCTCTCAGAACTTCAATATCGCGGTTTACGGTCCTGACACTGACCCCAAGCTCATCGGCCAGATCTCCTATCGTTACAGGATCTCCTGACTTAACCCGGGATTTCAGCAATTCAAGTCTTTGCAGGCGATCTGTTGTTGATGCACGTACCATACAAAGAAATATGCCATAAAATGTCATATTTTAATATATGAAATTTTTTAGTGATAACAAACAACTGAAAAAGGAAGAAGCATGAACCAGACTGTAACAGTTCTCGCACCCATCAAACTGGCGCCAGGAAAAACTGAGGAAGATCTCATGATTGCATCAAATGACTTCCAGAAAAACTTTGTCGCCCAACAACAGGGAGTGCTTCGCCGTGAACTCATCCGCACCTCTGAAGGCCGGTATTTAGATCTTGTTCAGTTCAGAAGTAAAGAGGATGCGCTGAAGGTAATTGAGGAAGAAGGGAAGTCACCTGTATGTCAGAAATTCTTCTCTCTGATGGACTTTACTGATGCAGACAGCAATATTGAATTTCACACCTCCCTTGCAACCTACTCCTGAAACAGGCTCTGAAATGGAACCACTTAAAAACAATTTTTCTCCCGAGCTGGTCATGTGTATTGCGGGCCACCTCTCAAAGCATCTGACAGACTTTAACAAAGCCGGTTTTGAAACTGCGATTTTAAGTGAACTGGATAAGCTGGAACTTAAAGAGCGTATTCAGTTAATTGCGGATAATCTTCACGCGTCCCTGCCACACCAGCATAAGGTACGGAACAGTATCCTTCTTGCCATGCTCCACCCAGAGAAGAACCCTGCTCCTGACTTACAAAGTAATGAGCAGGGCATTCATGGCTGGGGTGTATTACCTTTATGTGCTGTGGTGGGGCAGCATGGAACCTCTTCATTTGAGGGGTCACTGGAAGTTCTTAAACAAATGACACGGCATTTCTCATCAGAACTTGATGTGCGTTATTTCCTTCTTGCAGATCAGAAGCGGGCATTGGGAATTATGGCAGAATGGATTAATCACCCCAGCCATCATGTCCGCAGACTGGTTTCGGAAGGCACACGTCCCCGCCTGCCCTGGGCCATGCAATTACCCAGTCTCATTGCAGATCCATCACCAGCATTACCTTTGCTTAATGCCCTCAAAGACGACAAGGAAGAGTATGTCAGACGCTCTGTCGCCAATCATCTGAATGATATATCCAAAGACCATCCGGACCTGGTTGTGAAACTTGCTAAAAAGTGGATAAAAAATGCAAGCGAGAACAGAAAAAAACTACTACGTCATGGATGCCGCACACTGATCAAACAAGGTCATTCAGGAGCTCTGGCAATATTTGGATTCGCAGAACCTCAGATAGAACTATCCAATTTTCTAATTGGAACACCAGCAATTGAATTTGGCAAAAATCTGAACTTCAGCGTCAGGGTTCAATCGACAAGCAAGGCAAAACAATCTCTGGTAATTGATTATGTGCTTCATTTTAAAAAGAGCAATGGCAAGCTTTCTCCCAAAGTATTTAAATGGAAAATTCTTATCCTGGAGCCAAATCAGGATATACTTCTAACGCGTGCACATGCAATCAAGCCAATTACTACACGAAAATATTACTCAGGGCAGCATGCCCTCTCCCTTCGCATTAATGGCAGGGATTATGGTCTGGAAAATTTTGACCTCAAGTGCTAATTCTGAGGCCAATCAGTATTGTTGCACAATCATACATAGTAGGTGCAATCAAAATATTACCTTATTTTTATTCATATTCACACTTGACGAAATTTTAAAACTATGTCAGCTTTCGACTATCAAATTGAACTTCAGGAAAACTGTGATGACTTGCATATTGCAAAAAACAAATAGGAATAACGACTTCGGGAAACAATCCCGTAAGGCGAATTCCTATGCCCAAATACAGCAGAAGATCAACTAAATCCGGTGCTAATATACGCACCGACCACAACGGTGCAGCATTGAGAAAATATACATCCCCCACACTCACCGTAAATTGCATTTAACTTACTGAAATCAAAGTATTTCAGGATCTTCATGCTTATTTAAAATTAGATTATTCTGTTAGGAGTATTTCCTTCAGAAACAATAATTCGGCGTAGCATAAAATCTACGGACGAAGAGTGTATGTCTGCGCATGAATGTATGTGCGACTGTAAACAATGTTACGTGGCAGACTGGCAATGCACCTGATTGTTACTCAGTTTTATGCAGGTTCGAATCCTGCCGTAACAGCCATAATTGCATATGCGATATAAATAAATCTAATGCCCGTTCGTCTAATGGCAGGACATCTGATTTTGAGTCAGAAGATCCTGATTCGAGTCCAGGACGGGCAGCTGATAACAAAAGCTGGAGATAAGAATATATAAACAGAAATGTGGATCGGTAGCTCAGTGGCAGAGCGGCGGCTTTTTAACCCGCGGGTCGTGAGTTCGAACCTCACCCGATCCTTTTTTACAACTGCACATCAACAAAATCAGGTTATTCATGAGAACAGAGTACTATTCAAATTATGCTGTTTTGACATATATGAGAAGCAACAAATAAATTATACAGCTCCCATTTTTCTCGAAAATATTTTTAAAAATGATTTAAAACTATCTCTAAGGCCCCTAGTCCTTCTTCTCCATGTCCTGAAAAGAAGATTGATATAGATAGTGCTTGTTAACATTCTAAAGGAAAGAGCAACAGCAAGGTTATAATGCTTTATCTGAAGGAATTGCCAGAGTATTTCTTTCCAAAAAGCCACCACAGCAGAGCGATCTTCTTTCCTTACTGGAAAACGCAAACTTAAAATATCTGCAACTGTTATACAATTATCAAAGTCTGTAGCTGACAGGGGAATACCTACTATTAAAAACTCAGCTTTAGTCCGAAGACATTTCTCACAAGTCCCGCAATTATGCTCCTGACTGTCATCATTTGTACAAACTCTGATGTTTTTCAGAACTTCAGGCAAAACATCATATATGCAGTGTTCTTTTTCCAACCTGGAAACTCTGCATGTGAAGTGCCTGACTGATTGCTGATCACAACTAAAAAGCGGGTCAACAAAAGGAGATGTGGAGCGTGGGGTTACTTTTTTATACACATCATAAGAACCGATAAGAGCTGTAGAAACCTGCCCCGCAAAACATTTCGCAACAGCCCCAAGAGCAATCCCTGCACCAGTATTACTATAACGAAGAATTCCACCATCCATCACAGCTTTGATATTTGTTTTGATATCTATGATTTCTTTGTGAGGAATTGTTTTGCTCATTTCAATCAGGCGACTATGAACAGTTTCCCATTTCTCTTCGTTATCAATAGGTATGTCCATCCCATGTACAATCCATAGGTCGGTAACCTGCCCCA
>JBOEGA010000093.1:0-18345 GCA_050633205.1 Methyloligellaceae bacterium
CTTCGCCATTGCAGCCGCCATATAGCCTCCAATAGCACCTGCTCCAAAAACACATATCCTCGTCATTAGCTGTCACCCAGTCCCAGTTTTTCTGCGAGCCCGATGCGCTGCATCTTCCCGGTAGCCCCTTTTGGTATTTCATCAAGAAAAACAACGACTTTAGGCACTTTAAATTGCGCCAGATGCACCTCTGCATACTCCTGTAGTTCCTTTTCAGTTATGCTTAGTCCCTCCGCAGTCACCACGGCGACCCCGACTTCCTCGCCAAGCATTTTATGTGGCACGGCAAATGTTACAACCTGCTGCACTGCCGGATGCTCCATCAGAATATCATCAACTTCCAGCGGCGAAACTTTCTCCCCTCCTCTGTTAATGATCTCCTTGATCCGCCCGGTAATCTTTAGATACCCCTCTTCATCAAGATACCCCTGATCACCAGTTCTGAACCATCCGTTCGTAAAACTCTCCGCATTGGCCTTTTCATTATTCTCATAACCCGGAGTAACATTGGCGCCTTTAATGCAGATTTCACCTTCCTGCCCCTGAGCCATAACCTGACCGGCCTGATCCATAATACAGATTTCCGGCCCGGCAGCCTTTCCGACAAATCCCGGCTTCTGTGCTCCCGGCGGTAACGGATTGGATGCCATCTGGTGAGTAGCCTCAGTCATTCCATAAGCTTCAATAATTGGACACTTGAATGTTTCAGCCAGTTCCTTGAACACTGCAGGTGGCAAAGAAGCGGACGATGATCGGATAAACCTGAACTTAAGCCCCTCAACTACGTGAGGACTGCGCTTTGCGCGGGTCAAAATCATCTGGTGCATGGTCGGAACACCTGAATACCAGGTTGGCTTCTCATCTGTTGCCCATGACAGAAACTTCATCGCATTAAAACCGGGCGTACAGCAGACAGAAGACCCTGCATTCATTGATGAAAGCACAATAGCTATCAAACCGTGAATATGAAACAGGGGCATTATATTCAGGCAACTGTCATCAGGTGTCAGACCAAGTGTTTCTGAAATATTATTCCCTGATGCAAACAGATTTGCCTGAGTTAAAGGAACAACTTTCGGGCGGGATGTTGTGCCGGATGTATGTAAGACCAGTGCTTCATGCCCGACTTCAGGAGAGCTGAATTCCTTTTCCTCCTCCCACAGGGAAAATGAACCCGCAGGAGCACCATCCTGAACCTGTATCTCCCACACCGGAATTCCCAGTTTTCCCGCAGCAGCAATCACCGGACTTTCACTATTCGGCTCAACCAGCACCAGCTTCGGTTTCAGATCAGACAGGTAAAACTCAAACTCCGCCTCTTTATATCCCGGATTCAAGGGAGCTGCAGACAATCCCGATGCAACAGCCAGAAACGCTGTTGCCATCTCCGGACCATTTGGCAATACAATAGCAACCCTGTCACCTGGACCAATATCGCGCGCAGCAAGTTGCCTAAGAATACCGTCAACATGCCCCCTTAATTGATCATAACTCATTGCCGCCCTGTCCGGTGCAGTTATAGCAATCGCACTGCCATCCGCGTTCTGAAACAGAGCACGAACAGTACCTGGCGTAGGAGTGAAAGTTGCCGTCATGATAGAAGTCTCCTTTTAAGCGTGCGAATAACCGGTATAAGAATAAGAACTGCCGCTACTGCCAGCAAAGACGCAGCAATCGGCCGTTCAAAAAATATATCAACTGACCCTTGTGACGCAATCACTGACTGCCTGAATGATTTTTCCAGCAATGGTCCAAGCACCAACGCTAATACAAGTGGCGCAAGAGGGTAATCCAGCTTTCGTAGAACAAAAGCACCAAGGCCAAAAATCATAATCAGCCAGACATCATGAAGGTCAAGCGTTGGAGCAAAACCACCAACAATACATAACGCAAACACTATAGGCGCAAGAATTGTAAAAGGCATTCGCAATGCAGCCACAAAAACCGGTATCCCCAATATCATTAGAATAACAGCTGCAATATTTGCCAGATACAGGCTGGATATCAGTCCCCAGACAAATTCGGGATTCTCAACAAACAATAATGGACCAGGCTGCAACCCCCATATAACCATACCACCAAGTAACAGGGCTGTCGTCGGAGAACCCGGAATACCCAATGTAATCATTGGCAAAAAAGCACCCGTAGACGCCGCATTATTGGCAGCCTCCGGTGCAATAACACCGTCTGCCGCCCCTTTGCCGAACTGATCCTTTTCCTTAGACAGATTACGCATAACACCATATGACATCAAAGCAGCAGGCGTTGCTCCGGCGGCAGGTAACATCCCGACAAAAAAGCCAAGCAAAGTACCAACAACAAGGCTTACTCCCCGCTTCAAAGTATCAAGAATACCGACAAATATATCCCTGAAGCTGATTGTGGCGGAGGAAAGACTTATCTTGCCATGACTTTCTTCCATGGTAACCAGCATTTCTCCAATGCCATAAACACCGATTGCAAGAACAACGAAGTGAATACCATGATAAAACCCCGGAATATCCCCAAAAATCAGGCGCGGTTTACCTGATATAATATCCAGCCCCACACTGGACAGCACAAGCCCCAGCGCAATCATCACCAGTGTCTTCCAGATATCATCACTCGATAATCCGAAAAATGTGGTAAATGCCAGAACCACCAGAGCAAACTCTTCAGCAGAACCAAACACAATCGCGAGTTCTGCAAGTGGAGGAGCAAAAAATGTAAACAGCACAACAGAAACCGTGCCACCAATAAATGAGGCTACTGCTGCCAGTATAAGTGCCTTTCCCGCCTGCCCGTTAAGAGCCATCGGCCGACCATCAAAAGTAGTCGCAACTGCAGTCGATGCACCGGGAATGCCCAATAATATGGAACTGACTGCCCCACCATACATAGCACCGTAATATATGGCACCCAGCAGAATGATAGCTGATGTCGGTGTAACCAGAAAGGTCAGAGGCAACAGGATCGCCACACCATTAACTGAACCAAGCCCCGGCAATGCCCCGATAATCAGCCCGAGGCTGACACCAAGAATCATAATAACCAGATTGAAAGAAGTCAGGCTGTTTGAAAAGCCTGTGAAAAGTAAATCCAGTGTTTCCAAGATATTCCCCCGTTAACCAACCAATGCATAAATATACTGAAAGAAAGTTTCCGTTGCTCCTTTGGGAAGAATGATCTTTAGTGACAACTCAAAGAAAAAGAACATGATAACAGGCGTAAGAACAGTAATAAGAATTGTCAGAAACCAGGAATGTTTTCCGATAAATGCCAGATAGAAAAACATCATCAGAGGAACACCAACATACATTCCCAGAAACTGGGTAATCGCAACAGCACCAAACAAGAGTGCTGTAACAGCAGCAAGAAGCCCTACAACTTCAGGATTTATAAATGGAGAGTTCTGCCCTGCATGGGCTTCATGTTCACCGGCTTCATCCAGTTCCGGCGTAGGTTGCATCTCCCCATTTATCCCACCAGACAGCAAAACCCTGATCAGGGTTATAATTGAACCAACAAGTATCAGGGCAGACATATAAAAAGGAAACATTCCCCCGCCGGGACCATGCCCTTTAACCCAGCCAATAGGCAGTTTTGCGCTTTCATACATAAAGTAGATAGAAAGTAATAACAGTGTCAGAGCTGTCAGAAGCTCCGCCATTCGACGTGTCATGGGCAAATCTCACATATTACAATACACCAGAACTCAGCAAATCAGCCTGAACCAATATGCTGCCATCACTGTAAACCTGCTGCACCCGAACAAAAGGCGCAGCAGTAGCTATGTAAGACTGACTATTTTATCTCACCCATTTCTTTCAGTAATTTCCGGTGTGCCTCCCGTTCTTCAAGAAAGAACTTCTGCAGATCCTCTCCGGAAATAAAGTCCCTGAACAACGCTTTCTTGGTGGTATAGTCCACCCACTCCTTACTTTCATTCACTTTCTGGAACAGCTCAGTATAATATTTTCTGGCCTCGTCAGAAATGCCTTTGGGCGCCACGATAGACCTTTGCATATAATACACCATATCATGCCCCAGCTCCTTCATTGTCGGAGTATCCGGAAAGACCTTCAGACGTTCGGGAGTAAAAACCGCAATAGGACGGGATTTTTTAGCCTGATAGAATCCCAGTTGCTCAGACGGATTATTAACCGTTGAATCAATGTGATTACCAATCAGCGCCTTGGCAACACCCCCTCCTCCTTTGTATGGAATATAGGTAATTTTCAAACCAAACTTTTTCTCAAGCATGGCAGTAACAAGACTGTCTTCCTGCCCTGTTCCGGTTCCTCCCATTTTCCATTTACCGCCTTTGGCTTTAACAGCCTTCACCCAGTCATCCAGTGTTTTGACGGGACTGTCAGCGTTCACCCACAAAACAAATGTATCAACTGCCAGCCTGGCAATAGGAGTAAACTCCGCTATATCAACACCAATATCTGTCCGTAGTGGTGTTGTGTAATATGAATTCAGTGTTGCCATAACAGTATGGTCAGCACCATTCTTATCCTTCAGATAACGCAATGCCTCGGCGCCGGAGCCGCCACCTTTATTGACAGGAATAAACGGCATTCTGGACATTCTGTTCTTTGCAATTATACTTTGCACAAGGCGCGCGAGACGGTCGGCACCTCCTCCCTGCCCGGCCATAATAACCAGCTCAACAGGTTGCTTGGGTTGAAAATCCCCTGCTATCAAAGCAGCAGGCAATGCGGGTAATAGAAAAACTGCAGACGCAACAGCAATTAAAAATTTTCTCACTTTTCCTCCCAGGATATTCTTGTAGTTATCAATATAGTATCGTGTAGAACTACATCATATCTCAATAATGGGATGGAAATCGGGTAATATAACCAATTGCTAATACATCAATATTGATTACACTATCGGAGTTATTAATTGGGATTAGGAATTAAATATCATTTACAAATATTATTACATCAGGCCATACACTTAATTATTCAATACGAAAAACAAAACTATAGTTTTCACCATTCCCCTCTTTCCCAATAGGGAACACCACTAAACCGCTCGGCCAGAAAATCAATAAAAAGCCTCACTCTCGCCGACAAATGACGCGTTGGCGGGTAGATCGCATAAAGGTTTACATCACCCCAGTTCCAGTCTTGCAATACAGGTTTAAGCAAACCCCGTTCAAGTGCGCTATGCACAATAAAAGTAGGTCCGCATGCAATTCCAAGTCCTGAAATAGCAGCTTCTCTGATTGCATCCCCATTATTGATAAGCATGCGCGGTTCAACCCGAACCTGCCCCTTTTCACCATCCTTGCTTACATAATCCCATGCACCCGGAGTGGAAAGGTTTGAATAACATAATGCGGGCATCCCGCTTAAATCAGCAGGAGTAGCAGGCACCCCGTAACGGTCCAGGAACCCTTGTGAAGCTGTAACAGCAAAAGAAATCGAAGCAAGACGGCGCGCCATCAAGGAGGAATCTTTCAGCTCTCCGACTCTGATTGCAACATCAACACCCTCCTCCACTAGATTAACCTGACGGTCATTCATATCCAGATCAATATTCATATTTGGATACTGGTGCATAAAACTGGCGATTGCAGGCAGCAGGTGCGCTTGACCAAAACTCATCGGAGCAGCAATACGTAACCCGCCTGTAAAATTCCTGGATAACTGACTGACCTCACTTTGAGCCTCTTCAAAGTCATCAATAATCTGCCTGCAGCGGCGAAAATATATTGCTCCTGCCTCGGTAAGATTCATCCGCCGCGTTGTTCTGTTCAGCAACTGAACCCCCAGGCGTGTTTCCAGATCTTTCATACGGCGACTTACAGCTGACACCGCCACACCTAGTTTTTCTGCGGCTCTGGTTGCATTACTGGATTCAACAAGTTGAACAAACACCCGAATTTCCTCCAACTCACTCAAAGTCCCCTCCATAGAGTTTATTATTCTGATTTTCAGAAATATATTTTCATAAATATCCTATTTTTCTATTTAATAGCAATAAGTATATTGATTTCAGAAAACACAATATGAGGCACACAGCATATCTTCAGATGCTGAAAAGGAAGAATAATTATGAGAAAATCAATATTGCGCATAGATGCCAGCATGAGAAAACAGGGCTCTTATAGCCGGCAGCTGGCCGACAGCCTGCTAAAACATCTCACAGGAAAAGACNNTGCTAAAACATCTCACAGGCAAAGAAGATATAACAGTCAGATCCCGGGATCTTGCAGAAGGCATCCCTTTCATCAATGAGCAGTGGATTAACGCAAACTTTACCCCCGGCGAAAAACGCACCTCGGAACAACGCGCAATTCTGGCCCAGTCCGACGCACTTGTGTCAGAACTGCAGGAAGCTGACGAGATAGTCATCGCCCTTCCCGTTTATAATTTTAGCGTTCCTGCAGCATTTAAAGCCTGGATTGATCTGGTCGCTCGCGTCGGCCTCACTTTCCATTACACTGAAAATGGACCGGTAGGACTGCTGGCAAATAAAAAAGCATATGTCATATTAACATCCGGAGGAACACAGATGGGCTCTGAAATAGACTTTGCTTCCGGCTTTGCCAGACATGTATTGGGATTTATCGGAATTATGGATGTCACCTTTATAGATGGTAGCGGGGTTGGCCAGAACGAGCAGAAAGTTCTGGCTTCAGCAGAAGAGCAGATATATTCAATATAACCGATAGGAAACCGATTAAGAGGAAGCCCGAAATGCTTATGATCAGGACCTGGGGCTTCCTCGATTAATATTATCTATCGCAACGATCAGGACGATCACTTCTCAAGACACAAATCATGACCTTCCCGCGGTGTGGACCATATTTACTGACCAGCCTGCTTTCCAGATACCTCCACTTATTTTCAGTATCTTTAATCGCAGCCCTGACCGCTCTGGAAAAATTACCGTTCACTTTACCCCGTTTGGTCTTCCCGGCTCCGATAGCTCCGCTCTTCGGGTTAATTTTTCCAGTATCCTTATTCAGGTATGAATGCTTGATACGCTTGCGGCAAAAGGCAATCTCGGGAACTCCCCCAAAACAGCCACTGATAAGGCCTGCCGGAAATTTGGTATTGGCACCAGGCTGTATCCATGGAGCCGGACCACGATGCCCAAGTCCCGGAGGATTTTTCCTCCCCACATCACTTTTGGGATTAACATCAGTCCAGTTTGTATGTGAGTAAAAATCCTGAGCCGCATGAAACACTACGCCCATAGCGCCCAGCACCCGGCACTTCACTGAACCGCTCTTGCCATTAAACTTGCAAGAAAACTCTGTCACAGCCCCTTCTCTGGTTAATCTGCCATTCTGGTCAACCAGAGCATCAGCCAGCTTGACTGCCTTGTTAAACCAGCGGAAGATCCATTGCCTGCACCTGGATAACTTGGCTGCGGCCTGTGCTTTTGATTGCGGATAGCTCCGCTTCTTCAAACTGTCCCCGTTATCGCAATGTGCCTCGGAAACACTTATCAGTCCGCGGTTAAGCTTGTCCGGAGCACCAACAGCCCCATATGTCCCCCGCTTCCCGGCTATCTCATCCATGGTTTTGCGGCCAATACCAAACTTGGCCAGCCCCAGACGCGTAATCTTTTCATGCTCAGCATGTTGGCCCAGAGAATTTATCGTTCCAAACGCAAATGCGGCACTACCGGAAAAAACAAGCAGAACCGTAAAAGAAATCAGTTTTAATTTTATCATTGATACCCCGAATACCCGGATTAAAAAACTATCCATAATGCATCAGTTATGAACCTGAGCATAATGAAAAACATACTATGTAAAAAATTGGAAATTCGAACATCAACGAAAACGAGAGGCAGAAAATATTTGAAAGGATAGTAAAGCTGACAGCAGGCAAAAGAGGTCACCCTCTCGACTTGCTGTACTCTTGTTCTCATTAGAGTTCCGAGAGGATGAAAGTCCGATATTGTTTGCGAAATATACTTAGCGGCGTGCTACAATATATTCCCGCATGGCTTCTGCTTCCATTTCTGCAGAAGCAATCTTGGTTTTCACAACGTCACCAATAGATACAATGCCGATAAGCTGATCATTTTCAACAACTGGCATATGGCGGAACCTGTGAGAGGACATAACAGCCATGACCCTGTCAACTGTATCGCGCTCTTTGCAGGTAATAACTTCAGATGTCATAAGGGCTGCAACAGGAGACTTCAGCACTTCCGGTCCGTTTTCTCCCAGTCCCCGAACAATATCCCGCTCGGAAATAACACCTACAACCTTTTCATTGTCATCCACGACGACAATACAACCTATTCCATTCTCCGCTAAAAGTTTAGCAACATCCTGTAAGCTGGAATAAGCAGCAACGGTAATAACTTTTCTTCCCTTCTGACCTAATATAGCACCAACATTCATGTACATTCTCCTTTATGAGACATGACCATCGTGCAGTTTTCTTGTTTTTGTTAGCTGATAGCCGAACCGGTAATTTTCTCTGGTCAGCAGCAAACTAACAAGGTGCTGCACCATACTTTCACACAAACGCATAGAATCAATGCAGTGTACTGACATACACAGCGTTATGGAATAATTTTCCTGTGTTATAAGTAATTTTAAACAAGAAAATTGCACTATCAGGGTAATATAACTCTAATCATTCTAAAAATGCTATGAGACTGAAGACTCAGATCTGACTGTTTTCATCATCCGGGGTCTGCCCCGAGCTATAATCAGACCTGTTATCCGAATAGGGTCGATCAAGTAGAAAAATACCGAACGTTCCGGCAATATACCCACCCAGATGAGCTTCCCATGCAACCTGGACATCTCCGGAAACACCAAGACCGAAATCTCCCATAAGCCAGTTCAGAAGCACCCATATTGCGATAATAAACAGAATACGTGGTTCCGTAAAAAACTCATAAACACTCATCAGTCGGATCTGGGCAGGATTCTGCCTGATCAGATATGTCTGCTTGTTCCTGTAGGCGCTCACAATCAGCACCATAGCCCCGGCAATAAACCCTGACGCAGCCCCCGAAGCCCCAATAACAGCCTGATAGGATACAGGGTAAAACCAGAAATGCAGCCCGACCCCTGATATGCCACAGATCAGCGTATAAAGAATAAAGCGCCCATAACTCATACGCCTTGCAATAGCACTACCAAAAGCAAGTATGCACAAGGAGTTAATAATAAGATGCTCCATATTCGCATGAACAAACATATAGGTTATGACAGCAGTATATGAAGCAAGGTCGCCACCCGGGATTGTTATAGAATGATCAAAATATCGAATAGGTATAAAAGCCAGAGATCTGAGCACCCAGTTATAGTTCTCTTTAAACTCGGTACCATCTGTGTACCAGAGGCCTGCCAGAATAAGATGGACAGCAATAATCACGGTCAGGAAATGTAGCGTTCCCGCCGGCATATTAAATATCGGTTCACGTTGAGACACTTGCTATCCTTAATTTTCTGAGAATCCCGTTTTTCACGCTAAAGCTTTTAAACTTAAACTGCAATATAGAGATCCTTCATAGCTGAACCAGAGTAATTTCTATACATTATCTATCTAATACACAGGGTTAACAAAGCTAACTACCTATAATTATTAGCATATATTTTTAAACCGGAACCCTGCCGCATATTTACCCCATACAAATGCTCCAAGCTGGCATAAGTCCTGCTCCATTACTCTCCAAGAGATGGCCTTTGTGCCAATACGAGAATGCACGGTCAAGAGGCCTTAACTGGCGCAAACAGGTAGGAATTGAGTAATGTCTGCTATTAATAAAATCCACCAAGATAAAAATCAGGTTCTATATCACTATTGGAACAAGCTTCGCGACAACCGTAAAGCCCCTCACCGTTTTGAGATTGAGCCAGCTAAAATTGCTCACATCCTTCCAAACACATTTATTTTGCAGCATGAGAAGCAAAATAATTATGAGTTCCGCCTGGCAGGCACTGCCATTTGCCATGAATTCTGCTTTGAGCTGAAGCAAAGCAATATTCTGGAATTCTGGTCCCACAATGATAGTGAAGCAATCCGCAGCATTCTTGCCAATGTAGAGAATGATGCAGCTCTTGGTGCAATTGATTTCACTGCCACAGCCAAAAATGGACAGACCGTCGACTATGAAATGCTGATAATGCCGCTATACCACAACAATATGCATATCTCCCGTATGCTTGGTGGCATGGTTGCAAAGTCAAAACCTTACTGGCTCGGAACCTCAATACTGGAAAGCTTCCAGGTAACAAAAATCAGTCTCTTCTGGCCTGAAAAAGATTACAGCGCCCCCGAAGTTCACCACAATAATACAACTCATATTCATGAGCAGGTAAGCCCTCTTACTGATCTGGACTATAAAATTGTGACAGCAAAAGATCGCAAGTTCCGTGTTTATGAAGGCGGCAGGGATAATTCCTGACTTTTCATAACTAACCAGACTTTTTTAGTCCTTCATTAACCGAACTCATTGCATAAACGGTTACAGGATTCAGTAAAGAATAGCATCGTTATGTCATTGAATAGAGTTCAGAATGGAGAGCTTATGCCCTCCCGCATTATAAAAAAACGGCTGACAGAACGTCGTCGTTTCCAGCGTGTGCATGTTAATCTGCTTGGCCGCTTCATGCGTCAGGACAAAGAGGAATTTCCATGCCGCCTTTTGAATGTCTCTCCTGGCAGCGTTGCAATCATGGCACCCGTACCTCTGGAACAGGACGAACGGGTTATTGCCTATTTTGACCATATCGGACGAATTGAAGGTACAACCACACGAACCTTTGACGGCGGCTTCGCATTACAGCTTAATGTCAGCGCTTACAAGAAAGAAAAGCTGGCAGAAAAACTTACATGGCTGGCCAACAGAACCCTCCTTGAAGTTGATGAGGACAGAAGGCATATCCGTATTGTACCAAATACCTCCGGCATAAAGCTGAAATATTCCGATGGCCGCTCCCGTCTCTGCAAAGTTCTGGACATCTCCATCAGCGGTGCATCCATAGCCATAAAAGACCGTCCGGCTCTGGGTATGGAACTCATCGTGGGAAAAATGCGTGGCCGTGTTGTCCGCCATCACCAGCAGGGTGTCGGCATCGAATTTATGGATATTCAGAACCCTTCGGCTGTCAGAAGACACTTTGGCTAGACTTGCTCCCCCCCTAATAGAACAGACCTCTGGAAAGTACAGTATTGTAATTGCCTATAATATAGGCGTAATTTTCTGTTCGAAACTTTGACATTTCATATCATATTGATTAATGACGTTAAGGTTTTGCTTTAATATCCGTCCAGGATCAGAACCCGACATATAAGAGATTGAATAAAGAATCCTCTCGTAATTCGAACAGGGAATTAAAGTGGAATGTTCAGACTAAATAGAAACACTATAATTGCTATAGTAACCTCCGCCCTTGCCATAACTGTACTGGCAGGATTCAGTTACTGGCTACTGAAACCTGAAACAACACCGACACTTCGCATGGCATCCGGGGGGCCCGGTGGAACCTACTATGCATTTTCAACTGCCCTTTCGGAAATAGTAAACAGCTACAGTAAAAAAATAAGAATAGAAGTCGTGGAATCATCCGGCTCTAATGATAACGCTGACAGGCTGCAAAAAGGCATAACTGAACTCGGACTGCTTCAGAGTGATACTGTCGTCGGAAAGAATGTAAGTATAGCCGCAAGGCTTTTCCCGGAAATGTTTCACTTAATAGCCAGAGCAGATTCCAACATCAAATCAGTTTCAGACCTTAAAGGGCGGCGTCTTGCACTCCCTCCGAAAACATCAGGCAGTACAGCCCTGTTCTCCACATTAAGAAACCACTATGAACTTGGTGAAGATGCTATCGAGGTACAGTATGGCAGTCTCAATGAGGGTATGCAGTCTTTAAAAGAGGGAAAAGCAGACGCTCTTTTCGTTGTCATGGCAATGGGCAATGACAAAATCAAACATATAATAAAATCCCAGGACCTGGAATTGATCTCAATTGATCAGGCCCCTGCAATATCGCTTTATCACCCTGCCCTGAAATCCGGGAAAATACCGGTTGGCGCTTATAGTGGTGAGAAACCCATCCCCTCAAAGCCGATCAGCATTATTTCCGTCGACAGCCTTCTTGCCGTCAATAAAAATGTAGACGCTAAATATGTAAAAGAACTCACAGCCATTTTATTTGAAAAACGCCAGGAGTTAATCCGAAAGATCTCTCAGGGCGCCTTCATAGCCCAGCCATCAGACCAGCACAGACTGTCCTTCGATATTCATGAAGGAGCAGAACAGTTCTTTCATAAGAATGACCCGCCCTTCCTTGTAGAATATGCAGAACAAATTGGACTGGGCATCACAGTACTGCTTTTGCTGCTTTCCTCTGTATGGCAGCTTCGTTCATGGCTGTCTGACAGCAGAAAAAACCGGGCAGATCATTACAATAAGGATCTGGTTGAATTGTCGGAAAGGGTCAATACAACATCCAGCCGCGAGGAACTCGAAGTGATTCGCGAGGAACTCTTCAAAATATTCAAACTGATCATTGATGATATAGATAATGATAAAATTGAAGAAAAGTCTCTTCAGTCATTCTCTTTCGCATGGGAAGTCGCGTTGACAAACCTGAATCACCGTCAGCTTGTACTGAATGACAAGGCATCCGCGAAACGGCTTAATAAACTGACAGCAAAAAGCGCATAACCTCTGCTTCATGCAATCAGACACTATATAACCCTGAAACGCAAAACGGGATGATGTTTTCACATCATCCCGTAATTGCCTGGCATCGCGTTACGCGATCACAAATACTACGCAGAATAGAAGCGTCAGACTCGCTTCCGTTATACGCTCGCGACACCGGCGATATAACTCACTATACATAACGCCAACTCATACTCTAAAAACGCTACGAAACTAAAACTCGAAGCAAGAGATTCAAGCATTCCCTAAGCCGAATACGCTTAACCTAAATCTCGTTTAGGAAATGCTTTCTTGTGGAACCACTAACACTCATGATCCACCAAACTCTTTACTTATATTCTGGTTTAAACCAACTTAGTTAATGATTGGAAAACAACAAACTTTTTTTCAGACAAAAATCAAAAACTTTTTAGGAAGAACTTTCGGAGTATCTGCCCCCGTCACAAACAAAACTAGCCCCACAAGATTAACAAAACCCTGATTCGAAAATTATTTTTGGAAGATTTTTGAAAAAAAATCACAAAGGCTCTAATGCTTGTCACGCGCTTCTAAAAGCGCATCCAGTTTGCCTGCCTTATCAAGAGAAACCCGCACTTTACAGGCCATATCCCCGGTTTCACTGTCATGACGCTCAAGAACATCCGCATTTTCATACAGCCAGTTCAGCAAAGCCCCCTCATGAGGAAAGACTTTAACATCCCGGACTTCATCCCGGACACGCATCAGTTTTTCAATATGTTCCAGAAGATCGCCACAGCCATGCCCTGTTCCTGCAGAAACCATACTGACAGGCTTGTCACTACGCTCGGCATTATAACGAACAGTCTCAAACTGCTCTCCGGTCAGAAGATCAGTTTTGTTCCAGACATGAAGAATATTGGTATCAGCATCCTCATGATCAATACCAAGTTCCTTCAGAACCAGATTAACATCCTCCCTCTGGGCCAGATGATCATCATGGGTAATATCCTGCACATGAAGTATCAGGTCTGCCTCAAGAACTTCCTCTAATGTCGCCCTGAAAGACGCAATCAGATGCGTTGGCAGATCCGAAATAAATCCTACTGTATCCGATATGATAACCTTCGCCCCGCTTGGAAGCTCCAGTTCACGCATAGTCGGGTCCAGTGTCGCAAACAGAAGATCTTCCGCATGAACATCAGCACCCGTTAGATAATTAAACAGCGTAGACTTCCCGGCATTGGTATATCCAACCAGCGCTACAATCGGATAGGGAACCCTGCGGCGCCCCTTCCTGTGTAACTCCCGTGTTTTCCTGACCTGCTCCAGATCATTCTTGATCGAGAGAATACGCCCCTGCAACTGTCTGCGGTCAGCCTCGATCTGGGTCTCACCGGGACCACCCATAAAGCCGACACCACCCCTTTGTCTCTCAAGGTGGGTCCAGGACCTTACCAGACGGCTCTTCTGATATTCAAGATGCGCCAGCTCAACCTGAAGCCGCCCCTCTTTGGTACGGGCTCTCCGGCCAAAAATTTCAAGGATCAGCCCGGTACGGTCAAGTACCTTGGCCTTAAGCTCGCGCTCAAGATTGCGTTGCTGCACTGGTGAAAGCGCATGATCAACAATAACCAGTTCAACTTCCAGTTCCTCGATCTGCTCCTTAAGCTCGGTAACTTTACCACCACCGAACAATGTAGCAGGCTTTATATGGGGAACAGGCACAATCAGTGCCTCAACCACATCAAGGTCAATAGCTAAAGCCAGACCTGTAGCCTCGTCTCTCCGCCCTTCAAGGCTTCTGTGAAGAGTGACGCTGCCGGAAGATCCGCCATTAGTTTCTGTTTTACTGGAACCGTTGCGCGAAGAAGAAAGCTTTGGTGTCAGCACCAAAGCTTTTGTTTTAACGACTTCTTCTTCAAACTGAAAACCGTTCTTTCCGAGTCTTTTTTTGTTACTCATTATTTCTCGTACTTACTCAAGACCCATATGGAAACAACTATTCTTCAGTTGCTCCCTCCTGGGTCTCTTCGCCGTCAAATAGATTTACTGGTTGCCCAGGCATTATCGTTGATATTGCATGTTTGTATACCAGTTGTGAATGCCCATCTCTACGTAAAAGTACGCAGAAGTTATCAAACCAGGTAACAACTCCCTGAAGTTTCACGCCGTTCACGAGAAAGATAGTGAGGGAAATTTTGTTTTTTCTTACGTGGTTTAGAAAAGTATCCTGAAGGCTTTGCGTCCGCTCTGCAGCCATAGTTTATCCATTTTTTTGTTAATCGACCGACTCACACGTGGTTTCTTGATTATCAGCCTAGTGGTTAATAGTATAGCAATTGAAACGTGACCAAATAGAGACGACAAAGTCAAGTCTCTACCAAGGTTGAATCGAGAAAAACTTGGGATAAATTGTATATATCTCTTCTTTTCTCAAATATTGCCAAATATTAAGGGCACATTTCAGCTTGTGTGTGGAATTGTTCTCTCAACATTTTAGTTATAGGACCAACAACTCCAGTACCTATTTTTTTGTTATTGATTCGTACAACAGGCATTACAAGTGCAGTCGCTGAAGTACTGAATGCTTCCTTTGCTTTTATTACATCTTCTTCTTTAAAAGGTTCTTCCAGAAACCCTATACCTTCTCTTTTTAGCAAATCTATGACCACTGAACGTGTCACCCCCTTAAGTATACCTGTCTCGGCAGACCGGGTTTGCAGTAAATCATCTGCAGTAACAATCCATGCATTACTTGCCGCACCTTCAGTTATATATCCGTTGCCGTCAACAAGCCATGCCTCATGACAGCCAGCTTCCTGCGCTGCCTGCCTGGCCAGCAGATTTGGCAGAAGAGAAACTGATTTGATATCAGGTCGTGACCATCTGTTGTCCGGCATAGTAATAACGCCAACTCCGGCATTAGCCTTGCTGTCATTTGCCGCTCTCGAAACTTTACGGGCATAACAGATCAGAGAAGAAGGGACGGCAGGATCCGGAAAAATAAAATCTCTTTTGGCAACACCGCGTGTAACCTGCAGGTATACCAGACCATCCTGAACCCTGTTTCTGCGAATGACCTCCCGCATAACAACAGCAAGAGCACTTCTGGCCATTGGCGGTCTGATCTGTAATTCATGCATGGACCGGTGCAAACGATCTATGTGGCGTGTTTCGTCAACCAGCTTTCTGTTACGAACCTCACAGACCTCATACACCCCGTCTGCAAATTGAAAACCTCTGTCCTCAACATGTACAACCGCATTATCATATACCTGATACTGCCCGTTTACGAATATTACGCGCGCCATTCTTGACCTTCTATAGTCATAATTATTTTATTCCAATCCTATAGATAGTAAAACATTAACAAAAAGAAAAGACTGGATAGTCCTGATTACTCCCCTGAACTTGATATCAGGGGCCTAGGAACGCCAGTAAGCAACATTCATTACGCTCAATAAAGCGAGAACTTCAACCCGCCCCAGTATCATTCCAAGGCATAAAGCAGCATGAGCACCAGGATGCATGGCCGCATAGGACTGGGCTGTTGTCAGGTCGGGAAGCGAGGCAAATGTATATGCGGGCCCTATATTACTGATAGCGCTGACAGCTGCAAGAAATGACGCAGATAATGGCAGTCCGGTTATTGAAATAATCGCCGTCAGCAGCCATAAAGCCATGACAATTAACGCAAAATTAGCCCATACAGAGCGCATAATCATACTCTCCATATTAGCCGAGCTGAAGTTTGCAGGACGAACACCATGCGGGAAAACAAGTTGCATCAGCTCTCTGGATGATTGCTTGAACATAGCCTGAATTCTGAAAAACTTCAGACCTCCTGCGGTTGATAGTCGCCCGCCTCCGACAAAGCACAATACGATCACGATAATGTAAGGTAAAAGTTCTTTAGTCTGATTGCTCACAAGAAAACCGGTCGTTGAGACAAAAGAAGCAATAGTCATCACGCCTGCGGTAATTGAATAATATAAAGCCTGAATATTTTTATCCGGTGATTGCGCCAGCAGGACAGCAGACAGGATCAGACCAAATACAAGGATAATCCCACCGATCCACCAGGGCTCGCGAAGCTGGGATATAATATTAAAACGCCCGTTAGATAAAGCGCTTACCCACACAATACTTACAGCCCCCAGAAACATGAATACAGAGAGTACCAGCTCGGCGGCAGGAGAACCATAAAGCGCAATCCCGCCAGGTCTGGGCATAAATCCACCGGTTGAAACAGTAGATAGAGAAAGGCAAAAAGCATCAAATGCAGGAATTTTTGAAAAAACCAGAAGAAGAAAGCAGGCGAGTGTCATTATAAAATATATTGGCAGGATCATCGGGATAGCCATCAGGATATGCTGATTTGCCTTACCTGAAGCATGCTTAAGCTGACGAAAGCCTCCCTCGATATCATCTGCCGCCACAACCGGTGCCAGTATAGCTGCAAGCGTGAGAAGCGTGGTCAGCCCTCCCATCCACTGCAAAAGTGCCCGCCATACAATGATACTGTGAGGCAACTCGGATACATCAACAAAAATCGTAGCCCCGGTTGTCGTAAACCCTGATACCGCCTCAAAATAGGCCTGCAGAAAGTTATCCGGAACTTTGGCAAAATAGAATGGAAGCGCGGCAATAACCGGAATAATAAACCAGATCACCCCTAACAGAAAAAGACCTTCTTTCCTGCCAGCTTCCTGTTGCTGCCCTTTTAATGCCAGGATCAGTGCACCGCCAAGAAATCCTGTACCTATCGCTGTCGCAATAAATGCGCGTGCTTCAGCAACCTCTCCCTGCACCAGAGCAAATGCCAAAGGCAGCAGCATCGAAGCAGCCAGACAGGCAAACAGCCATCCAAAAACATATGCTACTGAAATGACAACCATTACGGTTCAATTTCACCTCTGCCACCACGAACAAAACATGCTGGGAAAACACCAGCTTACCCGGCCTACTTAATAAGCTGATAAGCCCTTCACACGAAAGCAACAAGCGGTCTTCACAGGATTTTCTAAGAAAGAAGGGACATCTTTGCACCATACAAAATAATCATAGTGCATATGAACTAAATATTCCTTGAATTCTGACGGAGATACTGGATATTTGAGGAAATAATAAAACTGTAAAAAACAAATAATATAAAATTAAATAATAATAGAGCAGCAATAAACTGCTCTATTAATTTGCGACTTTTCAATCAGTTGGAATAGGACCGTCCAGCGGATGCTGAGGAAAGTCATCATATTCATCAAATTTTGGTTTCATCGTAGCATTTCCTTGGCATTTATATTTTGTCTATACTCAGGTATAGTAAACATAACAATTTAAATTTTATTTAATTGAATATATATTCTTATATAAAAGTTGAATTATTACAATCCAGGCACAATATAACCATAATTACTTGATAATACGCGCCAGAACAAATCAGGGAATACTGGATATAAGGTAGGTAAATATCTTTTTTTATATATGCTTATTTGAAATCAGTTACAAATTGCAAAACTATACCGAAGACGCCAGAGAACCCTGAAGAACACACAGATCCTGCGGTTTTCCGCATATCTTATCCACAATTAGATTTAGTCTTTATGCTAAAAATACTCGAAGCTTACCCGGAATTTCTGCTCAACCTGCCTGACATACTCAGCTGTTGCGAACATAACAATCCTGTCATTGGCCAGGATTTTCATAGTTCCATTTGGAGGAACAAGTTTGCCTTTT
>JBOEGA010000094.1:0-5947 GCA_050633205.1 Methyloligellaceae bacterium
CAAACTTCAGCACTTCTTCGGAAATCGACGCCATCTCTTGGGCGTATCGCTGCCATTTAAGTTGCTTCGCCCAATCATAATCATTTGGCCCAGTGCCACCAATCGCAATGGTTGAACTCGCTGAAATAATTTGAATTGCATTGTACTCAAGCGCTCGCCAATCTTGGTTCGATTTGGGTTCATTTTCCTCAAGAGCGGCCGCCCATAGGTTATTGCTGGCGGGCTCAATGACACCTAGCATCACTTCTCTTACCGTTACTGCCGGTTGTAAGCTGGTCATATTGTTGGTCGCAGTATCCGCCTTTGCTTCGTCGGCGACTTCACAGGCGAGAAGCGAACTTAGGATTAAGAATAGAGCAGAGTAACGGAGCGGCGACATAATTAACCTCAAGGATTGGAATCATCGGTCAATAATATGGCAAAATAATCGAACTATATACTTGATGCGCATCAAAGGCATTGATTTATCCATCGCTAAATATCCTCGCGAAGTGCAAACACTATCTAGGAGAGAACAATGAAGCCCGCCCCGTCTGTAGACATAAAGGAAACGCGTTATTCGAGCATAGTGAATGAGATTAATTCTTCTCTTGAGGCTTTGGGTGAGACCACCGGTTTATCGCGGCGCAGTCTCCTCAAGCTCACCGGTATTGCTGGCGGTGGTTTCGCGTTAGCCAGTTGCTGGGCCCCTGCTGATGGTGGCGAGCTAGATTCAGATGGCGAGAGCTCCAGTCAATTGTCGATGAATGCCTTTATCGAGATATCTGCCTTAGGCAAACTCACTATTTATTCCCACACACCGGAAATGGGTCAAGGTGTCAAAACCGCAATCCCAATGATTGCCGCAGAGGAGCTGGGTGCAAACTGGGATGACGTGACAGTGGTGCAAGCGCCGATCAATGAGCGACGCTATGGCGTACAGACAGCCGGTGGTTCACGCAGTGTCGGGCGAGAATTTGATCATATGCGAGAAATGGGTGCCGCGGCGAGAATGATGTTTATCGAAGCAGCGTCGGAATTGTTGGGCGTCGATAAAAGCGAACTTAAGACTATAGATAGTCAGGTTGTTCACGCCCCCAGTGGTCGCCGTGCGAGTTTCGCGCAGCTGGCTCCAAATGCCGCTTTACAAAAAGCACCGCAACGAAAATCCATCGTTTTTAAAGCGCGCGAAGAGTACAGGCTCATTGGAGAGCGTGTGACTGGTGTCGACAATGTAGCCTTGGTAACTGGCCAGCCTTTGTTTGGAGTCGATCAACAATTGCCCGGCCTCTTGCACGCGGTTTACGAGAAATGCCCGGCTTACTATGGGAAGGTGGCTTCCGCAAATATCGAACACATTAAATCCCTGCCTGGCGTCGTTGATGCTTTTGTTGTCGATGGGAATGGTGAAGTCAATGAATTACTGTCTGGCGTTGCCATCGTCGCGAATTCGACGTGGCAGGCTTTCGCTGCCCAGAAACAATTGGAAGTTGAATGGGATGAAAGCGAAGCGTCAACAGATAGTTGGAGTGATTTTTCTGAACAGGGAAAGGCTTTATCAAAAAAAATACCACAAAGAAATATTACCTCGCGGGGTGATGTAGAAGCGGAATACTCAAATCCAAAAAACACAGTGCTTGAATCTTTTTACACTCATCCATATGTGTCACACGCTTGCTTGGAGCCGATGAATTGCACGGCTCACTACACCCCAGCGAGCAATGGTAAGAAAGAAACATTAGAAGTTTGGGTACCCAGCCAGTTTCCAGCACGCGTATTTGGCGCAGCGGAAAAAGTTCTCGGTATTCCCGCTTCACAAACGACTGTTCATCAACGACGTATGGGTGGTGGTTTTNNCGGACTTTTCAATGGAAGCGGCGACTATTTCGAAACGATTGGGTGCACCGGTGAAGCTCGTGTGGTCTCGTGAAGATGACATGCAACACGATTTCTATCGCGCGGGTGGTTTCCATGCCATGAAAGGGGCAGTTGATGAAAATGGCAAGTTAGTCGCGATGGAAACGCATTTAATTGGCCCTGGATTTCGCGGTGCCGCAACGACCGGTACCCGTTTATCCGCCGAGGAATTCCCCGCATTAAACCTTCCTAATTATCGTGCCGGGATGTCTTTAATCGATACTAAGACGCCTTGTGGACCTTGGCGAGCCCCCGGTTCAAATGTTACTGCGTGGGCGATACAAAGCTTTATCGCCGAGATGGCTCATGCTGCGGGGCGTGATCATTTAGAATTTTTAATAGAAATAATGGGCGAGCCACGCTGGTTTGATAAAACTAATAACAGATCTTTGAACACCGGGCGTGCGGTTGACGTGATTAAGTTGGCCGCTGAAAAAGCGGGATGGGGTAAGGAACTGCCGCAAGGTCGTGCATTAGGCTTGGCGTTTCATTTTTGTCATGCAGGTCATATCGCGGAAGTGGTTGAGTTGAGTGTCGATAGCAAGAAAAAAATAACGCTTCATAATATTACTGTTGCCGCTGATATTGGTCCCGTGGTCAATAGAAGCGGTGCAGAAAACCAAGTTCAAGGTTCGGTGTTAGATGGCTTTAGCACCATGTACGGTTTGGAAATTACTATGGAAAATGGTCGCGTAGAACAAAGTAATTTTCACGATTACATACCGCTTCGTATTGGCAGCACCCCAACCATCGATGTTCATTTCATTGAAAGCGATTATCCTCCAACAGGAATTGGCGAGCCCGCTTTGCCACCTATCGCGCCAGCGATTGCAAATGCAATCTTTGCTGCGACTGGTGAGCGCGTTCGAAGCATGCCAATAAAGAAACAAGGCTATACGGTGTAAACAGTCGTTTGCAAACGACTATCGTTGTTTAATAAGTAGTTGATTGGATTTCGATCCCGGCAAGGTGAATCTATTGAACAGGGCTAGTTCAATCAAGTGCTTAGTGTTTTTGCTGACACTGTTGTCGATGATGTTAATTGCCGGGATGCTGTTGCCGATAATGACAATTAAGAAATTTGTATTTCTTGGTCATTCCTTTTCAATCTTCTCTGGCATACACGACCTTTTTATCGAGAGTCACTATCTTCTTGCTATAGCAATATTTTCATTTAGTGTATTGTTTCCTGCCGTGAAAATTACTTTTTTGTATCGAGTATTGTTCTCCAATTTGACAGGAAAAAAAGTCTCAACTCGCTTTTTGCATTTAATCCACGACCTTGGCCGCTGGTCTATGTTGGATGTGATGATTGCGGCTATTTTGTTAGTTAGTGTCAAAATGAATCTTGTGGCGAGCGTTGAAATTCATTACGGCCTCTATCTCTTCGCTTTTGCAATAATACTTTTGATGATAGTGACAAGTTTGACGGTAAAGCTAGTTTCTGATGCCGAATAAATTTTAGTTTAATAATAAATGTTGGGTAGAAAAAATTGAATTTGAATTCCATGTTTTTTAAATATCTTCTTGCAATCTCACTTTTAAAAATTTCCATATTTGCAGCGGCGAACGACACGATCGCCACCTATCTTGAAAAGTCTTGTGATCGATGTGCGTCGTTGTCGGGAGAAAAAACTGGGCTTTATGTTTTAGAAAAAGGAGAGGAAGCCTTGCTTGCGAGGTCGTGGCTTGCTGATCATGCGCAAACTAGTATTGATGTTCAATATTTTATATGGAGTTCGGACAATATCGGAACTTTAGCGGCCGAGGCCTTGCTGGAAGCGGCAGAGCGTGGGGTGAGAGTTCGCGTTATCGTAGACGATTTGTTAGTAGATGCCTCTGAGAGTGAGCTTATTGGTTTGAATCTTCATCCTAATGTGTCGATAAAAATTTATAACCCTTTACATTCTGTTGGTGTGAGTACCACTGAGCGCGCATGGAATTTAGCGGCACGATTTAAAGATTCCAATCAAAGAATGCATGATAAGACCGCTATTTTTGACGGTATTGCGGGGATTACTGGTGGTCGGAATATGGCTGACGAATACTTTGACTACGACCAAGAATATAACTTTAGAGATCGTGACATATTGTTAGTTGGGCGAAGCGTAAAAGAAATGCAAAATAACTTTGACGAGTTTTGGGAGAGTGATTTGTCAAAGAATATCGAAGACGTTTTGTCGCGATATGAATCTAAAAAATCGAATATTGATGTGACAAGTTACTATAAATTACTCCATGATTACGCAGACGATCCGGAAAATTTCGAGCCAGAAATACGAGAATACTTTAAAAATATTTCAGAAGTGGTACCCCAGGTTTTGGCAGATTTGGTTTGGGCTGATGCAATTTTTATAAGCGATGCGCCGGGGAAGAACGATTCAGGCTTCGGATTGTCTGGAGGGGGTGACTCGACAGACGCTTTAGTTGAAGTGTTATCAAATGCGAAGCAATCCATACTTATTCAATCACCTTATTTAATCATGCCAAGTGGGGGCATCGATTTTTTCGCTGAACTTATTCAACGTGGTGTTGATGTTAAAATTTCGACAAATTCATTGGCGTCTACGGACAATCTCCCCGCATTCAGTGGCTATTCGAAGCAAAGAAAAGCGATGTTGAAAGCCGGTATAGAAATTTACGAGTTCAACCCAGAGCCTGCTCATCGTACTGAGATGATTGCGCGATTTGAGCGTATAGAAAAAAACCAGCCAATCTTTGCACTTCATGCAAAATCTTTCGTGGTTGATGGGGAGACGCTTTACGTGGGAACCTTTAATCTGGACCCACGATCAGCAAACCTTAATACCGAGGTGGGCGTGTTGGTAAGTAATAAGAGACTTGCTCAGCAGGTTGAGCAATCGATCTTGTTAGACATTGAAAGTAATAATAGTTGGCAAACGTTTTTGGGGAATAACCCTGATAAACACGCCAGTCTGCGGAAAAGACTTCGAGTTATGTGGCTAAAAATGTTGCCGTTGACCTCAATTCTCTGAATGTTTTTTTGAGCATTTAAACGAGATTACTCGCCGAACTTTTGGTCAGAATGATAATTGGAATTGCTTGATCTAAAACAACAAGCTGAATCAGTAATTTTGATATCAATACAATTATGGAGTAAGCGTTTTCGCTGCGGGTCAATGACCCAAAGGTCATGGGTGTATCGAATTGTTCGGAGCGTCACTAACATGGAATTACTCGAAGAAACGCTTCTTTACTTAAAGCCACATAGAAATTCGCTATTATCAGAGGAACGATTTTTAGTGCATACGAGTCGAAAGCACATCGGCTGCATCTCATTTCACCCAATACAACATAAATCTAGAGGTTGAAGTAATGAAACGCCTATCAATTTTTGCCGCATTATTTGCTCTTGCATTGCCAACTCTTGCGCTTGAGCCTGGTGATCACATCGAAAATTTCAAATTAATGGACCAGATGGAAAAATCTCACGAGCTTTATTCATTTGCCAATAAAAAAATCGTCGTATTGTTGACTCATGGTAATGGCTGCCCAATTGCTCGAAACGCCAATCATACCTACAAGGCTCTGAGAGAAAAATATGCTGCGAAGGGCGTAGAATTTTTAATGCTCAACGCAAATATTCAGGACAATTTAAAAAGTATTGCGAAAGAATCCTCCGAGTTTGATATCGACTTTCCGATCTTAATTGATGAAACCCAAGCTATTGCGAAAGCGCTAGGTGTGGAAAGAACTGCCGATGCTTACGTGATTGATACTTCGGATTGGACGATAAAATATCGTGGTGCTCTAGACGACAGATTAGGTTATGAAACACAGAAGCAGCAAGCAGCACATGATTACGTGGCAGATGCATTAGACGCTCTACTTGCAGGTAAAGCGGTTGCCGTTGACGCGGTAGAAGCCAAGGGGTGTATTGTTAACATCCTTTAATTAAATCTCAGTTCCAAGCAAAAAAAACCACACTTGATAGTGTGGTTTTTTTTGCTTGTTTTTCCCGCAGAACGAATTCGGCCAAACTGTAGGTTATTTAACCAAGACGAAAGTTTAATTTTTAAATGGATTGTAA
>JBOEGA010000095.1:0-18247 GCA_050633205.1 Methyloligellaceae bacterium
CTCTATTTCCGGTCCGGATTATTATTAATTTTCCGTCTTTTGACCACATTGTCTAATGTGAATATAATGGCACAAATTTAATTAAGAAAGTCTTTCTGGCACTGTATTTCGCCCAAAACACACGTATATAGTGCAATTTGAAAAGACCTAATGCAAAATTACATCAGGTCATTTTGGTTGGCTGTTCTGGAAGCAATATATCCCCTCAGGCTGAGGTAACTTCCCGAAACTTCATATGACTTTAAGCGGCTTAAAAAACTGAGGCCCAGAAGACTTTTCTGTAGAGTTCCGCGCTTCACGACAAAAGCTTCAACATTATATGCAGCTAATGGTCCAACAGCGACACGATGGAGTCTCACACGAGCCGCATGGGCTTCCCCATTCGCAGTTTGAACCGGTACATTGAATTTCAGAGACTCGACATCAATACCGACTTTTTCAGCATCGACAGGCTTAAGAACGACAACAGTCGCTCCTGTATCAACGATTAAGTTCAACTCTCTCGTATTTACAGTCGTTCTGGCAATAAAGTGACCGTCAGGCTGCTTACGAATACGGACAACCGTATGACGCCCTTCTTTCGCAGGAAAAGTAATCTGAATCCCCTGTGAGACAACTTTATTGCTGATGTTCTGAACCTGATTGCCAACATGAACCGCAACATAATGAAGTTCATATCTGAATTGGTAACCGACATAAGTGGTAATACCAAGAGTGCCAACAATTACAAGATATTGGAAAACCTGAGAGAGGTATCTGCGGTTATGTCTTAGAAATACTCCAATCGCCAGAATAGCGACAGCCGAAAGGGCAATACCTGTTGCCACTGAATGAGAATCATAACCATATATGGCCGTGATATCCGCAGGCAACAAAAGTATAACACTTGAAGCTATTAACAGAGCCAATGCTAGCCACGCACTCAATTTTCTCTCCTCAAATTGTCTAGCTGCTATCTTTTAGCACGAAACCGCCAGTCAAGCCTAATTTTTTGGTGATTCTAAGTCCACCAGGCCCTTTGTTAAAGAAGCCTATCAAGTCTAAATCATGTCGATCTTATGTAAATTTGAATTGCTATTGCAGAAATCAAACTTACGCAGCCCGTATGGCTATAAAAACCGAATAAAAGTTTTCATAATATTCAGGCTTGTTTGTGCTCAGAAAATAGAAACTCCCAACAATCCAACCATATATCCAAACCAGGTGTTAAACAACAAAAAAACCCTGTATGATTGTGTAAGCATTTACATACAACTTAAGGAAAATGGCGCTGATATTTGATTTATCTGTCATTATACTTATTACGTAACAGGTTGGATTACCTGTTCAAATTCGCCCGTTATCCAACCATTATATTCTTTTGGCGCAGACAGACAGGTTTATATACCAGTATTAATTTTGTATTAAGCGAACTCTTGCTTGTTAATAAATATTCTAAAATCTTTTGGCGGGTATTTTTTTAGTCACATTATTTTCGAGTGGGTGAGCTTCTGGTTTGTTATCTGTTTCAGGAGAAATAAATGGAAGCAGGTTATTGGCATCCTGCGAGGAAGCACTGTCATTTACCGGAAGTTGCGGAAGTATCTGGGTTACCCGGCTTGATGGGATATAAACAAAGACATCTGTTCCTTTTCTGAGCTCACTCTGGAGTTCAAATTCTCCCTCATGCATTTCAACCAGTGCTTTTACGATCGGCAATCCGAGACCAGAGCCACCTTCTGCTGTCTCGTGAGCAAGTGAGCCCTGTCCGAAATTTGACAGAATTATTGGAACCTCATCTTTAGGTATTCCCGGTCCATTATCTTTAACATGAAGGATAAGCCTACCGCCTTCCGATAGCGAAATCGTAAGGATGATCATTCCGCCTGAAGGGGTAAACTTTACTGCGTTGGATAACAGGTTCAATATGATTTGGCGAATAGCCCTTTCATCAGCCCAGACTTTGGTTTTTTGATCGCTGTAATTCTCTATAATTTGCAGGCTCTTCTTGTCAGCCTTTATTCTTAACAATCTGCAGCAGTCAACAGCAACATCAGACAGGCGGAAAGACTCTTCATGTAAGTCATAGCGCCCCGCCTCGATTCTGGATAAGTCCAGTATTTCATTGATTAAATTAAGTAAGTGCTGCCCGCTATCATGGATATCTCTGGAGTAATCTTTATATGTCGGGTTTTGATGCTCACCAAAAAGCTCATCTTTCATAACTTCAGAAAAGCCCAGAATGGCATTCAGGGGTGTGCGTAGTTCGTGACTCATTGTAGCCAGAAAACGGGACTTTGCAATGTTGGCTTCTTCAGCCTGCCTGCGTGCTTCGTCGGAAAAAGCTTTTGCTTCTTCTATCTCTGCAATCAGATAATCTTTTTCAGCCCGATATGTCAGCATCGCAATAATATTTGAGTGCAGGTTCTTTACCAGACCCGCAAAAACAGCATGGAGTATCACTGCTATAACAGCGATGGCCCAGTATATTGGTTCACTGATCGTTATTGAATAAATAACAAGCCCTGCTGTGATCGGTATTGTTCCGGCATAGGCTATAGGTTTCACAGGCGCTGCAGCCATCATACGAATGGACACACTGGTAATAACGCAGCCGACTATAAAGAAGTGTGCCAGATAAATAGTGCTGTCAATATTTAGAAATGAGATATAGGCGAGTGTTGTGCCATAGAGAAATTCCGCAGCCGCCAGTCTGGTTTTCCAGTTAAGTGTGTCGGTTTTTTCGCGTTTTAAAGTCGTGAATTTATAACATAGTGAGATAGCGAGAAGTTTTGTGATAACAAGTGCGGAGATCCATATCAGCACTTGAGTATAAGGTGCCCAGATCATGCAGGTCAGAGCACTGATTATTATCAGGGCAAACCCCGGAACTAGAGTTTTAAGCTCATTACGGGCAAACATTTGCAGAAGGTCGTACTCGAACTCCTGCTTTGTCTGTTTTTCGCTGATCTTGTCACGGGCTTCCCGAATTTTCCTCGCCATTTGCCGGCGGTTTGCAGAAGCTTCTTTGCGCTCTGAAATCTTTGAATAGCCTGTTGATGCACTCATAACTAGGGTCTGTTTAACTAAAAAAAGGAAATAATAGCACTAAAGGTTATGAAAAATGATTAAGGCCATTCACACCAGGAATACCCCTTCAGGCTTAAGTTGATACTAGTTAAGGTTTATGAGGATTAAGTTAATACAGGTCAGCAATTGCGATCATTCAGAGGGGCAGGGCAGGTAAATCTCGGATAATTAGATCATATTAGGAAAAAATATATATTTTTTAAATATTGATTCATGACGAACGAGTTTAACACGGGTGAAATTGATGAAAATACTTGAAGAAAATGCAACACCCAATTCGGAGAGGGTTAGAATATTTCTCGCAGAAAAGAATATTAATATCCCTTTCGAACAGGTTAACTCATCAGAAGCAGACCATAATTTCCAGACTTTTCATAATATCAGGCCTTTCCAGAAAGTTCCGGCTATTATCCTTGATAATGGCGAGGCAATTTCTGAAGTCAGTGCAATTTGCCGATATCTGGAAGAGGTACAGCCGGAACCGGGACTTATGGGAGAAGGAGCACCTGAAAGATCGCGGGTTGAAATGTGGAATAAGCGTTTGGAGCTCTATCTGTTTGATTTTCTTTACCAGCAGGTTTTGTCAGATATTCCCGGGTGGGCAGAAATAAACCGTCCCAAGGCGGAAGAGGCATTTTCGGTTTTGAATGAAGAGCTGGCAACAAGGCCGTATATTGCTGGTAACAGTTTCACTCTCGCAGATATCAGTGCTTATATCGCAATTCATGCCCTTATTAAGCTGAAGGTCTCCCCCGGTAAAGAGCTGACCCACCTGGAAAAATGGTATATGCTGGTAGCTGCCCGGCCAGGTTGCAGAATTTCAACTCCGGAAATACAAAAACAGAGCGCTTGATAAGGCTCAGGGGTTATGACATTCAGCCAGTTATTATCAGAAATAAGAAATTGCAGAATTTGCGTGGAGCAGCCGGACAGGGCTCCCTTACCCCATAAGCCAAGGCCCGTAATCAGGGCAAATCCTTCTGCCGTGATCTGTATTTGCGGTCAGGCTCCCGGTACACGAGTACATAATTCAGGAAAACCCTTTACCGACCCTTCGGGAGACCGTCTGAGAGAATGGATGGGGATTGACAAAGAAACCTTTTATGATGAAAAGCGAATCGCTATTGTACCCATGGGTTTTTGCTTTCCGGGATTGAATGAAAAGGGAGGGGATTTGCCTCCTCGCAAGGAATGTAGCCAGCAATGGCATACCAGGGTATTCAGCCAGTTAAAGAACATTAAGCTTATTCTATTAGTTGGCCAATACGCCCAAAGGTGGCACTTAAAAAACGAATGTCGCAGCAATCTCACTGAGACGGTTAGAGCTTGGAGAGAATATAATTTGCTAGATGCGACACCTCGTTTCTTGCCTCTTCCTCATCCATCGTGGAGAAATAACTCTTGGCTCAAAAAAAACATATGGTTCGAGAATGAGGTTATTCCTTTTTTGAGAAAAGAAGTACAAAATCTGTTACACGTATAAATTAAGGTGAGCGAAACAGGCGAAATTTTTCCATAAGGTTGCCGCCGCCTGTTTTGTTGATGAGGCAAAACAGTTTGTACTTCTACCCCTAACACTGGAAATTAATAAAAGAGGGCGAAAGATGCTCGATAAGATGGATCGCAAGATCCTGGAAATACTACAGAAAGATTGTACTGTAGCTGTCGCTGAGATTGGTAAAATGGTTGGTCTCTCAACAACCCCTTGCTGGAGGCGGATACAGAAGCTGGAAGAAAGCGGGATTATTCAGAGACGCGTAGCTTTACTGGACTCTAAAAAAATAGGCGCTGGAGTAACAGTTTTTGTATCGATCTCAACCAATCAGCACACGCAGGAATGGTTGGACAGGTTTCATGAGACAATCCAGAAGTTCCCTGAAGTCGTTGAGTTTTATAGAATGAGCGGACAGGTAGATTATCTCTTGCGAGTTGTCGTTCCAAACATCGAAAGTTACGATGCTTTCTATAAAAAGCTGATTTCTAAAATTGAACTGTCTGATGTCAGTTCAACCTTTGCTATGGAGCAGATCAAGTTTACAACTGAAATGCCTCTGCAGTATATGGGTGCAGGTGATTCTTCTAATGAAGCATAAGGCCTGAATAATTCAGATTAACGGTCAGATAGCCTCTGGCCGTTAATTTCGTATTGCCATACTAAGACTTGGTCTTTTCTGTCGGTCCAAGACGCTCAATCAGACAGGATGTGTCCCATCTTCCCGCTCCCTGAGCCTGCATTTCAGAATAAAACTGATCTACCAGAGCTGTAACAGGCAAATTAGCGCCATTTCTTCTTGCTTCATCCAGACAGAAGCCAAGGTCTTTTCTCATCCAGTCAATCGCAAAGCCGAAATCAAATTCGTGCTTCATCATGGTCTCCCAGCGATTTTCCATTTGCCAGGATTGTGCAGCACCTTTGGAAATGGTTTCCATTACGGCAGAAATGTCGAGGTCGGCTTTTTCAGCAAAATGTATCGCTTCAGATAATCCCTGCACCAGCCCGGCAATACAGATCTGATTGACCATCTTGGCGAGTTGTCCGGAACCCGAAGGGCCGATAAGTTTCACAGAACGTGAGTATAACTCTATAAGTGGGAGAGCTTTATTAAATACAGCTTCATTACCACCCGTCATGACTGTAAGTTGGCCATTCTCGGCACCAGCCTGCCCACCCGATACAGGTGCGTCGAGAAATTCTGCCCCCCGTTCCTTTGCTTCCTGGTAGAGTTCCCGGGCAATAGCAGCAGAGCTTGTAGTATGATCAACAAAAACAGCGCCTGATTTCAGATTGGCAAAAGCACCATTCTCTCCAAGAGTAACCTGCCTTAGATCATCGTCATTACCGACGCAGCAGAAAACATAATCAGCATCTTCAACGGCCAGAGCAGGAGTATCTGCTTTAGTTCCGCCATACTGTTCGGTCCATTTCTGCGCTTTCTCCTGAGTTCGGTTATAGACACAGACTTCATAATTATCAGATTTTGAAAGATAGCCGGCCATAGGAAAACCCATAACCCCAAGGCCGATCCATGCTGTTTTTATCATTATGGTGCGTTCTCCCTGTACAGGCTGAAAAGGCCACATGGAATTACCCTGTGGCCCCTTTTTATATCGATTATTTAGGTTTTTGGCTTTGCTTTTTGGGCAACATCTCCAACAAGCTTGCCAATATCCTGAGCCTGCTTGCTATATGTTTCCATTTGCTTTTTCGCAAAATCACTTTGAATTTCCAAAGCTTCTTTCATGTCTTTGGCTTTGATAAGGCGGGCAGCAAGGTCAAAATTAGCCTGCATATTTTCAGACGCATAAGAAAAAGCCTTATCCTGAATTTCTTTGGTTCCGCTTGTTACATTTTCTGACGACTCTTTAAGCATGGTCTGGGCTTTATTGGCAGCATCTACAAACCCTTTATAGGCTTCTTCAGCTTTTTCCATACTTTGCTCGGCAAGATCTCTGATTTGTTCCGGAATTTCAAAATTTCCCGTTTTGTTCATAACGTTCTCCTGAATTCTCCGATTTGATTAAAATGGGCATAAATTTGCAATCTCTTGCAGTTTTCTGATATTCTTTGCAAAATAGGCACACTAGGCACTTCCAGTGTAACGAACTGGTGACTAAGTGTACATCAGGTTTTGCTATTAGTGATTGCAAAAAAGAGAGGTGCCCGCTGTTATTCACCATGAAATACAATAACAGAGGGTAACTTGTGACGGGCGTTAACAATATTGGACAGTTAGACTTGTCATCTGTCATTAACATTATAAATAGTGGATCCCACAGGGTTAATGATATTGTAACACAAGAACATGAGTTCGCGTAACAGCCAGCTCATGGCGTAGGCCATGACAGATAAATTTGATTCAGCAACATTCGGAGAGTTACAGCCCTATACAGGGCTGCGCGAAGCTGCTTGGCTGTGGGACACCAGCCTTGGACAAATTATCTGGGCCAATACCCCCGGTCTGACCTTCTGGAATGAGCATGATGTTAGCCGTCTTGGAAGGCGTCATTTTGATCATGCTATGCCGGGATTGGCAAAAGTTCTCGAGTTATCAGCAGAAGATCTGCCGGAAGAGGGGATTATTGATGATTTTCTTTTCTGGACAGAAAAAGGGCCTCGTAATATTGAGTGCAGATGCCGTCGACTATCAATGAAAAATGGAACCAGCGGTACTTTGCTGGTAGCAGTCGCTATCGAGGAAACAGAGCCACAGGATGAGTTTCCTGTAGACCTTGCTGACCAGACCATCAGCGAAGAAGGCGATCCTGATACAACATTTGAAAACAGCCTTGCTTCGCCCGAAGATCAGGCAACCCTTAAAGAAATTGCCAAACTGCTCTCTGCCCCCGATGATGATGATACCGGGCTGGAAGAAAGTGAGTCTGATGAAGATGCTATCGAAGCAGTCTCGACAGAAAATGGCAGTATAGCCGCCTATACCAACGGCGCGATCCCTCCATCTGAGATACACCTCTCTTCTGTGCAGACTATTGAGGAAGAAAGGGCAAAAGCTCCTCTGCCTCCACTGACAAACGGTCATATGGATAGAGATCAGCCATCATTTTTTGCAAAAATTGGTCATGAAGTGCGGACACCCCTGAATTCAATTATCGGTTTTGCTGAGTTGATGAAGGAAGAACGTTTCGGCGAGCTGGGGCATCAGAAATACCGTAGCTATATTAATGATATACTTGAAAGTGCCCAGCATGCTGTCAGCCTGGTAAATGACTTGCTGGATCTTTCTAAGGTCGAGTCCGGGCAGTTTGTAATGGCACCTGTTGCTCTTGACCTGAATAATATTATTGAAAACTGTATCAGTAGTTTGCAGCCACAGACAGGTCAGGCCCGGCTGGTAATCAGACAGTCTCTTGCTGCAAATCTTCCCAAAATCCATACCGATAGACGAAGCCTGCGCCAGATCATCCTGAACCTGCTGTCCAATGCGATTAAGTTTACATCAGCCGGTGGCCAGATCATTGTTTCATCACAGCTTCTTAATGATAATAAAGTCCGGTTGCGGGTGCGTGATACAGGAATGGGGATGTCTGAAGAAGATCTCGCAACAGCCATGGAACCTTTCACACAATTGGCAAATGGAGAAAATGGAAGTTTGGGAACCGGTCTGGGGCTTCCATTAACCAAAGCACTGACAGAGGCTAACCATGCTGAATTCTTTATTTCCAGCACGGAAGGCAAGGGTACCCTCGTAGAAATTTGCTTTCCGATAGAGTTGGAAAACCGCGACAATTGGCAGTAAAAGGCCTTTTTCCATACAGAAAGAGTGAAATTAGTAGGGCCTGACCCTATGTACAGATAGTAAAAAATGATATGAAACTCAGGCACAGGTAGGCCAGAGGGAATCACAACTATGTTGGAAACATCGTTTCCCAGTCCAGATCATGATCATGCTCAATGTCTTGAAGCTGCGGTTTCCCGTGCTAAATCCGTGTGTAAAAGCAAGGGCATTAAATTTACACATCTCAGGGAGCAGGTCTTCAGATCAGTAGCAGCAAGCCATAAAGCTGTCGGCGCCTATGATATTATTGAGATGCTGGCTCAGAACGGCAAGAAGATAGCTCCCATTTCTATGTATCGTATTCTGGATGCACTTTCGGAAATTGGTCTGATCCATCGCCTTGAAAGCCAGAATTCCTATTTTGCCTGTCACAGCAGACATGGCGCGGATATGAATGATTGTCGTAGTCAGGTTTTTTTAATATGTAAAACCTGCGATACCGTAGTTGAAATAGAAGCTCCGGAAATAGGAACTGCCGTAAAGAATGCAGCCATTTCCGCAGAATTTCAGTTGCATGAGGCCTTGTTAGAAATTACCGGGTTATGTAAACACTGTAGCAATAACCCGTAACAGGCCGAATAAACATAAAAAGAAAGAGAAGTTCCAGGTGACCAGTCTGATTAAACAACGCCAGGAGACTGTAGCAGTCAGAGTTGGCAATGTCATAGTTGGAGGCAACGCTCCAATAGTTGTGCAATCCATGACAAACACGGACACCGCCGATGTGGAGGCCACAGTAGCGCAGGTTGCCTCTTTGGCCCGCTCAGGATCAGAGCTGGTGAGAATCACCGTTGACCGCGAAGAGTCTGCGGCTGCCGTACCAAAAGTTAAAGAACGGCTTGATCTGATGGGAATAGACGTCCCCCTTGTTGGTGATTTCCATTATATCGGTCATAAACTTCTCTCTAAATATCCCGACTGTGCAAAAGCATTGGCAAAATACCGCATTAACCCGGGAAATGTCGGCTTCAGAGATAAAAGAGATGCCCAGTTCTCCCAGATTATCGAGATCGCACTGGAACATGATAAACCTGTACGGATTGGCGTAAACTGGGGAAGCCTGGATCAGGAACTGCTGACACGTCTGATGGATGAAAACGCAGCTTCAGAGAGACCTGTTGATGCTCAGGCAGTAATGCATGAAGCTATTGTACAGTCAGCATTGTTAAGTGCAGAAAGAGCTGAAGAGCTTGGGATGGGGCGGGATAAAATTATCCTCTCCGCAAAAGTCAGTGCCGTTCAGGATTTGATCAGTGTTTATAATCTGCTGGCTTCCAGAAGCAATTATGCTCTCCATCTTGGTTTAACAGAAGCCGGTATGGGGACTAAGGGTATTGTTGCGTCCAGTGCTGCAATGGGAATAGTTTTGCAGGAAGGCGTAGGAGATACAATTCGCATCTCCCTGACACCGGAGCCGGGCGGAGACAGGACCCGCGAAGTAAAAGTTGCTCAGGAACTTTTACAGACAATGGGGATCCGCACCTTCATTCCGATAGTGGCTGCCTGCCCTGGATGTGGCCGCACGACAAGTACAGTTTTTCAGCAGCTCGCAATGGATATTCAGGAAAACATCAACACCAATATGCCTGAGTGGAAAAAGCGCTACCCCGGTGTCGAGGAGCTCAATGTCGCTGTGATGGGCTGCATCGTAAATGGCCCCGGAGAATCCAAACACGCTGATATTGGCATCAGCCTTCCCGGCACAGGTGAAACTCCTGCGGCTCCTGTCTTTATTGATGGAGAAAAGGCAATGACTTTGCGCGGGCCCAATATTTCCAGTGAATTTAAGGAAATAGTTGCTGACTATATAGAAAAAAGATTTGGTCAGGGTAAAGAAGTTGAGACCGCCGCCAGGCCGGAAGTGGCCTAGCTGCATTATCTGTTAAATCTGTATGGCTATTCTGTCGGAACCTTGGCTGAAGGAAGATTCAACGTGATCTTGTTATCAATAGTTGATCTTTGCACCGGTTGAATAGGCCAGTGCTCAGGTTTTACTGTCCAGATTTCAACTCTTCGGTTTCGTGCCCGACCAGCCGGAGTATCGTTGCAGGCTACCGGCAATAACTCTCCATATGCTTTAACGAGAACTCTTGATGGATCTATGAACCCTCGGGTCGCTTCACGGAGCTTTTGTGCAACCTGCATCGCTCGAGATTTGGAAAGTACAAGATTTTTTTCAAAGTGCCCTCTGGAATCTGAAAAGCCTGCTAAAATAAAATAGTTTTTTTCCATTTTATTCGTAACAATAAAGCGTCCAAGCTGCCCGAATAGCTGCAATGATTCACTGTCAAAAAGTGAAGAGTTTGGTTGGAACCGAACTGTAAATGATAACCGCGATCCTTTATGCAGATCTTTGGAAAACTGTTTCAGCAGCTTCATATCAACATGAGCAGTAGGCGAAGTAAAAATGGCAGACATACGTTGTCCCTGCTCATGAAAAGGCTGTATGCCAATACTTCTTCCAATAAAACCTTTTTGTTTCAGAATTCCTTCTGTGCTTGATGCATCTTTGGAAAAAGCCAGTAATGCCCGGGCATATTTATTCTGAACTTTCTTGTTTGTATAAAGGTACAGTCTTCGGGACAGAGGATATTCATCCGTGCTGACATTAAACTGGGAAGGCCCATGCATAATTCCGCATGAAGAAGCTATGGCAATAGGTTTTGAACGTCCTTTGTATGCAAAGCCTGTAATTCCGATACTGTTTGCATCACTGGATACTTTATCAGACAACTCGGAGTTGGACGCATATCGTTGCGCAGACTTTATCAGCTTAAGTTTATTTGGTTTCAGCACAAGGGATCGAAAAGTACTGAATGTGCCGGATTTGCTGTCAGGAGCATAAACATTGATCTTGCCGGGAGGTCCGCCAACCTCTGACCAGTTTTTGACTTCTCCTGAAAATATACGGGCCATCTGTTTTTTTGTCAGTGATGTAATCGTATTTTTCGGAGAAACAATAACCAGGATACCATCAACGCCAATCACATGTTCCTTATCCGAAGAACTCATACCCGGAGCACCGGTTGCTGCAAGCTTGGCAATTTCATCTTTTTTGATCCGGCGATCTGACATACCCAGAATTGCTTTTCCTTTTTCCAGAGCAGGAAAAGCTGTAGAGGATCCATGTCGTTGCAGGTCAATTGTTGTGAGAACCTCACCATTATGCCTTTTAAGGATAAGCTTGATCTCTTTGCCTTCTCCCTTTTCGACAACCTGATATCCATTTCTCTTGGCAAAACCTTTGACCAGAGCAGGCATCAGCCTTGAGCCGATTGTATTGGAGCCATGCACACTGAAATCAGGACTGGCTTTGCCTATAAAGCTGATCTTGTGCTCGGGTCTTCTGCGTTTTTTGACTTCATTTTTGGCTCTGACGAGATAAACTTGAAGCAGGGTTCCGCAATTAGGTGTGATGCAGTCAAATTTGGTGGCATCAAGTGTAATATGCCCATACTGGGAAGTTCTAAGTACAAACGATCTTTCATTATATCCGATCAGGGCCCCTGTAAAAACAAGGCTCCCTTTTTTCAGCTTTAAAGAAACTTCTTCATTATTTGCAAATGCCGCAAACGAAGGAAGCATAGTAACGAACAATGCCGCCGCAAGGCATAGGCACAATTTGCGCCAATTCGTTGTCATATTAATGTCTCCCACAACTATATTAACGTTATGTAGTAAATATATTTCAAATTAATAGTACTCCCAGCTTTTCCCTCAAAAACTGCGCATAATTTTTTTCCACTTTTGACAAGTGGTTATCACTATTGGTTTGGCCTCGTATGTGAGTGTGAAAGTGATTTCAGGTCACAGGGGAAGAATATTAATCCAAAATACGACGTTAGTCGGACAAAAAGGCGCAACTACCCTTGGCCTGTTAATAATTGCTGAGGTTAATACTTAATTGATTTAGGTTATGCATTTGATTGCAATGTTAAAAATAGAATAGGATAAAACTATACAGACAAAATGGGTGTATTTATTGCATGACATCTGAATTATATATTATGTAATCTTGGGAAATCCTGTAATCAATATAGGCTAATGATTTCTTTTAACTGCAAAACTGGCAGCCTCAATTAGTTTGCTTGCCCGTTCTCCAAAAACAGATAATGACTCAGTTGCCTGACGTTCCAGGCTCTCCAGCTCTTCTTTAGCCTTTGTTACCCCCATGAGAGAAACAAAGGTCGCTTTACCTGCAGTTACATCTTTGGCCGTTGCCTTGCCGACCTTGTCAGGGTCTCCTTCAACATCCAGTAAATCATCCGCAATTTGAAATGCGCGCCCAAGTTTATCACCGTAGTTTGCCAGTGCCATCCGTTCCTGCATACTGGCTCCACCCAGAATTGCGCCAGCTTCACATGCAAAACGGATAAGAGCCCCGGTTTTCATCGACTGGATTTGCGCAACATCATCAAGAGACATCTGTCCGTTACCTTCAGCTTTCAGGTCAAGGGCCTGACCGCCAGCCATGCCGCTCCATCCGGCAGCTTTTGCCAGCTCCAGAACCAGTTCAGCTCGTACGGAAGCTTCAGGGTGGGTGTTTACAGACCCGAGAATTTCGAACGCATAAGTCAGAAGCCCATCCCCTGCAAGGATGGCTGTTGCTTCATCAAAGGCAATATGGACTGTGGGCTGCCCTCTTCTCAGGTCATCATCGTCCATGGCCGGTAAATCATCATGAACAAGGGAGTAACTGTGAATACACTCAAGAGCGGCCGCCGTTGGGAGGGCCTGCTCCTGACTGACATCAAAAAGCTTTGCTGACTCCAGCACAAGAAATGGGCGAAATCGCTTCCCGCCATTCATAACAGCGTAACGCATTGCCTTAAACAGATGCTCTGGTACATCAGCATTATGAGAAAAACAGCTTTCGAGGTAATGTGCAGTAAGCAGTGCGTTATCTTTGAGAGTATCCTGAAAAGTCATTGGTTTTATCAGTGTTTCACAGGATATGGATCATTTATGAAGCATACCCTTTTATTCCTTGTGTAGACTCATTAAGTTTAAGGTCACATTATGTAGAAGCATAATTCCTTGAGGCAGATCAACGGCACGTCAGTAAATAAAATAGACCAAAGAAACTAAAGAGTTCGAGAGTGCATAACACAGAACAGAAAACATCGTCCAGTTTCTCAAATATTTCCATAAAAAATGCCGTATCAAATTTATGGAGATGGCAATGGAGCATATTTGGAATCCCGAAAAAATTCTGGATGAGGACCTTATTGCTGTTTCCTTTCGCAATTCTTGCTTATCTGGCCATACTGATAATCGCTTATTCTTTCATAAACCCGGCACTGTCCACTTTTATGGCGGATGCAGCCTTGTCCGGACAAAGGATATCTCATAAATGGGTGCCTCTGCGCAGAATATCAAAACACGTGCCTGTGGCAGTAATAATGTCTGAAGACAATAAATTCTGTAAGCATTACGGTGTCGATCTGGGTGAGTTAAAAGCTGCATTGCTGAGCAATCGGGATAAACCCCGTGGCGCAAGTACAATAACAATGCAGACCGTA
Organism: Methyloligellaceae bacterium; assembly: GCA_050633205.1. Classification (GTDB taxonomy): domain Bacteria; phylum Pseudomonadota; class Alphaproteobacteria; order Rhizobiales; family CBDHHC01; genus CBDHHC01. The sequence continues at coordinate 13,886 of JBOEGA010000095.1, forward strand.
AAGAACCTGTATCTGTGGTCCGGCAGGGATTATGTTCGCAAGGCCATAGAAATTCCTCTGGCATTCACAGTATCCGCTGTCTGGAGTAAGCGTCGCACTATGGAAATGTACCTGAACTTTGCCCAGTTCGGACCCGGTATTTATGGGGTTGAAGCGGCTGCGCGTTATCATTTTAAAAAGCGTGCCTCCCAGTTAACCCGACATGAGGCTTCTCTGTTGGCAGCAGTGTTGCCGAACCCTACAGGCCGCAATGCAGGACGCCCCGGTCCAAAAACAAGATCGGTTTCAAGGGTCATTTTACGCAGAATGAAAGCTGGCAGGTTCTATAGTTCCTGTGTGCGGTGAATTATTCTGGATAAATTACTGATTTCAGGGCTAGCCAGAACTGGAAAATAACATTATAAATCACGAAAAGCGGCTGTTTTCATAAAGAAAAGACAGCATTTAGAGAATTTTGCTCAGCCCCGGTCGGCTAAAACTGGCCGTGAGGGGTGGGCTTTATCGTATTTAGAGCTATTTTCCCACAAAAGAAAATAGATATACAGGAGTTTTAAAATGGCTGTTCCTAAGCGAAAAGTCTCCCGCATGAAACGCGGAAATCGCCGTTCTGCAGATGCATTGGGTCAAAACCCATACGTAGAAGATAAAGATTCAGGTGAACTTCGTCGTCCACACCATATTGACCTTAAAAGTGGTAAATATCGTGGAATGCAGGTTCTTGAGCCAAAAGAAGACATATAATCCGTTCAATCCGGCTAAAATAGCCGGTTGCCTCATTGAGGTCATTTAGGTTCCACAATGCTGTGTTTTCAGCTATTGTGACTTATAACAATTAACGCAAATACGGATGACTGGAGGGGTGCGATGATTCTTAGCCTGCCGTGGATTATGGTGTCATTTCTATTCTATAACGGGATAGTGGTGTATGCCGGCTTCGAAAAAAGTGAAATAGCGAATATTCTTGATAAAACTGAACTGTTTAGCATCAGTTTGATTTCAGGTGAATCCTTCACTGTGACAGTAGGAACCTTCGTACTGATTACAGCTTTGGTTGCCTTGTTTGTGGAAATTCTGAAAGCAACACAAACACGATCTCTGGCGATTTTGGATCACGGCCTGTCTGTGGTTGTATTTATCGTTTGCCTGATCGAGTTTCTGACCGTAAGAGGAGCAGCAACATCTGTGTTCTTCTTTATAACTCTGCTGGCATTAATTGATGTCGTGGCCGGGTTCTCTGTCGGTATCAGGGCTGCGCGCCGGGATTTCAACATTCCATCCGCTAGCTGATCGCTTGGCTTCATTAAAACAAAACAGATTCAGGCAGCAATCCCACATCTGTTTTGTTTTCTAAATCTTCTGCATTTTATTTTGGAGGCTCATTATGCTCCTAAGCATTCCCTGGCTGGTGTTGCCGGTTCTCGCTTACTTTGGATTTACGATTTTTGCTGCTGACGTCGGGCAGACACTGACTTACCCCATTATCGAAAAAACGACATTGATCTCTGGCGGTGAATGGACATTTACTGTAAGCGACGCCTTATTGATATTCACCCTGATCATTCTCTTCGTTGAAATTCTTAAGGCAACAAGAGTATCAAGTCTTTCTCTGGTGGATCACTCTCTTTCGACACTTCTGTTTATTGTAAACCTGATCCTGTTTGTTACCTATGCTCCGGCAGGAAGTTCAACATTCTTCATGATTACTTTTATGACTCTGATTGATGTTGTCGCCGGTTTCTCAATTACCCTGAGAGCAGCACGTCGTGATGTTGGCTTTGGTGGACATCCGCCTCACTAGGAATTTGAGTATATACACTCTTTAATATAGCCCGGCTGTAGTAATGCCCGGGCTATATTTTTATATCCCGCCTGCAATAGTCTTCTGGTTCAGTATCACCTGTCTTGATTTCCTGCACATAAACTTCCTTTGCCCGTTCCCGCCGGTCCTGCCGTTGAGCATTCAGAATATCAACCGGATCATATTGTGTGCTGAGCTGTGTTAGAAACGGTGCGTACATGCGATAGGATCCGTACTTATAAGCAGAGCGGAAACTATCCCTGTGAGGAGAGGGCGGCTCTACGACAAGCAGCGATCTTTCTCCATGTCCTGATTTTCTGTCACTCATATCTTACCACTATGATTACACATGCTCCACTTTGGAACACTGGACACATAGAGCAGCAAGAACCAGGCCACAGATTTTACTGCATTCTTCCGGAAACTGTAAGGAAATTAGGTATACTCGGTTACATCTAGTATTAACCTGTGGAATATTTGATTTATACTTGTAATATTCACTGATATCAAATGTTCATCCGAGTATTTCGTGCTACAAATACTTATCGGTATGGGGTATATCCCGATATTTTGTTTCAATAGTACTGTAAAGCGAGTGGTGCAGTGTTAAAAAAGTTTATTATGAGAAGTTGGTTCATTTGTAATGCGTTAGTTGGAATTCTAATATGCATGGGCCCTGCAAATGCAGGCGGGGACTATCGCAGAAGTTATCGTCCTCCTCCCCCCCCATTTACCTGGTCAGGTGCCTATGCAGGCCTCCAGGTCGGCTATGAATGGGATAATGATTCAGACATCCCGTGGGGACCAACCCTTCAAAGCAATGATGGTCCTTTAAAATATGATGCCGTAACAGGTGGTGTACATCTGGGGTACAATATTCAGCGAGGAACAATTGTATTTGGTATTGAGGGTGACTTTGAACTGGTCAATGGAAGTGGTGATGATCAGGATCGAAGCGGAACAACCAATGGCATTGATACGGAATGGATGCTGAGTCTGAGGGCAAGACTTGGTTATGCGATGGGTAAAGACCTGCTCTACATAACAGGTGGATATTCTTACCTTGAAGCAGAAGGCGTAGTCCGTGACCTTGCAACTCAACCGGATATCTCAACAGCATTCGATGGCTGGACAGTCGGTGCAGGCTGGGAGAGGGCTCTGGACAGAAGAACCTCAATCAGGCTTGAGTACCGTTACACAGATTACGATCTGGAAGTAGAAAACTACTCTGTTTCTGGTTATCAGCTCGGTTTTGAGCCTGAAATTCATGCGATCAAAATTGGTGTAAGCGCCAAATTTTAATGGAAGCAGGGGCTCTTTCTGTTCATTGGAAAGAGTTCCTGTATATCCTTTTACACATAAGCAAAGTTATTGAAGTTATTTCATTCAGTGATCCCTCCACTGATTACAAAATACGCCCTGTGCGCATTAATATTTTTTAAACTAATCAAATTCTATATTCTAACTAGATATTAAAAATAATAATTCTAAACAAATATATATTAGTAACGGATAATAGTTGTGTTTAAGAGTATAAATGTTTCAAAGCATACTCTTGACAGGTCTTTTTTAGCTTTATTTTTTTCTGTAGTTTCCTGCTTTTCTGGAGCTGCGGTTGCTCAAAATACTGACTTTGGATTTGTCGAAGAGATAGATAATACTGGTTATATCGGAAAATATAGAAGCTATTCCGGCTCCCTGAGACCATCATCATCCTATAACAGGAACAACAACGGGTTTGGCCGCATGTTCCGGCCAATATACGACCGGGCTTTATCCATGCATAAGCTCAGACGCCTCTCCGCAGGTATGAGAGAAGGCTACTCTGGCAGAAGAAATTTGAGTGAAACTCCTGCAGGTTATACATTCTTTGGTCAGTTTATTGATCATGATATAACCCTTGATACACGCTCTATGTTAAATGGAGTAATTGCAGATGGGAATTTAAAGAATGTCCGCACTCCTGCACTGGACCTTGATAGTGTATATGGAGGGGGCCCCCAGGAAACACCCTTCCTCTATAACCTCCCTTATCTGAGAGTTGGAAAACTGATTATGGGGAGAGAGGCAGGGGCCCGGTATGATCTGCTTAGAACTCAAAGTAGTAGAAAGCATGGCCCGCTGGGGGGAGCATCAAGAGCCCTGATAGGAGATCCCAGAAATGATGAAAACTTTATAATAGCCCAGATCCACACCGCATTTATCTCATTTCATAACCATCTTGCTGATATTCTGGTAGAGCGTCATTACAGGCACCTCAGAAAGAGATATTGCCGGCGTTACCGTGAATGCAGTACCCGCTACCTGGCAGGCAAACTATCAAAAAGAGATCAGATCAGGGTTTTCACAAAGGCCCGAGAACATGTCATTCACTATTACCATCGAATAATTGCAGAAGATTTTCTTCCCCGCATCATTGGCGAACATCGTGCCTATGAAATACTGGTCAATAGAAGACGTTTCTTTTTTCCTGACGGTTTTAGAATGCGCAACAACAGTCTGGAAAACATTTACATACCCCTTGAATTCTCAACTGCTGCCTTCCGTTTTGGGCACAGTCAGGT
>JBOEGA010000096.1:0-11131 GCA_050633205.1 Methyloligellaceae bacterium
GATTTGATTAGATATCACTCTGATCAGAGGAATGTTCTCGCCTTATGGTTGGTGTAGAACAGCATTTTGCAATCAAAAATCAACATAAACAGCTCGATCTCATGGCAAAAAAGAAAAAAGTTATTCGTCCTAAAGCGCGGCTCCCAAAGGGGTTGATAGATATCAACGCATCTCAGGTCAGAGCTATGCAGCATATGCTGCTTAAAATTCAGGAAGTTTACGAGAATTATGGCTTCGACCCCCTGGAAACTCCGGCTTTCGAATTTTCGGATGCATTAGGTAAATTCCTTCCTGATCAGGATCGCCCAAATGAAGGTGTATTTTCATTTGAGGATGAAGATGGGCAATGGCTTTCAATGCGTTATGACCTGACAGCCCCGCTGGCCCGTTTTGTCGCTGAACATTATGACGGCCTTCCTAAGCCGTTCCGCCGTTACCAGGCAGGCCCGGTATGGCGAAATGAAAAGCCGGGACCTGGCCGTTTCAGACAGTTTGTCCAGTTTGACGCTGACACTGTTGGTACGGCGACAGTCGCAGCTGATGCTGAGTTGTGTATGCTCGCTGCTGATTGTCTTGAGGGACTTGGTATTCCCAGAGGCTCCTACTTTGTGCGGGTGAACAACCGTAAAGTGCTTGATGGAGTGTTGGAGAAAATTGGTTTTGGCTTGGAAGATGAAAGCAATGTAGAGCAAAAACTCAATGTATTGCGGGCCATCGACAAGCTGGACAAGTTCGGGTTGGAAGGCGTAAGGCTGCTGCTTGGCGAAGGCCGTAAAGACGAGTCCGGTGCTTTCACCAGGGGTGCTGGGCTGGAAACCGGTCAGATTGACACTGTAATGGCATTCGTAAACGCTGAAAGTGGTGATCAGGAAGCAACCCTGAATACACTGGAAAAGCTCGTTGAAGGCAGTGAAATCGGTCTCGAAGGTGTCGCAGAACTGAGAGAGATCTACGGTATAGTCAGTTCAGTAGGCTATGAGGTCGATCGAATATTGATCGATCCATCTGTTGTTCGTGGCCTTGGTTATTATACAGGACCGGTCTTCGAAGCCGAATTGACTTTTGAAGCTGAAGATGAAAATGGGCAGGTTATGCGCTTTGGATCTGTTGGTGGAGGTGGCCGTTATGATGGCCTGGTTGCCAGATTTAAAGGCATAGAAGTCCCCGCAACAGGATTTTCTATCGGGGTATCAAGACTTTATTCGGCCCTGGAAGCTTTGGGTAAGCTGCAGCAGGATACAGACACCGGGCCGGTTATTGTACTTGTCATGGACCGTGACTATCTAACCGATTATCAGCGCATGACATACAGGCTAAGAGAAGCTGGCATCAGAGCCGAGATGTACCTGGGAACCTCGGGAATGCGGGCCCAGATGAAATATGCCGATAAACGTAACGCCCCTTGCGTATTAATTCAGGGGGAAGACGAACGTGCGAACGGCGAAGTTACAATCAAGGACTTGCTCGAAGGGGCGAGATTGTCAGAAGAAATCACAGACAATAAGGAATGGCGCGAAGGACGGCCTGCGCAGTTCTCTGTCTCTGTTGATGAAATTGTAACTGCTGTTCAGGATACTTTAAAACGTCAGAAGGAAGATCTGGAATAAGGCTCAGAAGAAACCTTGTTGTAGAGAATTTGCCAGAATATGATCAGATTAGGAAAAATAACATGACGGCAGAAACAGCGCAGAAGTTTAAAGCGCTGGAAGATCAGGCGAATAAACTGAGAGATATATTCACCGGTGCAGGCTATGAGCCTGTCGCTCCAGCAATATTGCAACCCGCAGATATCTTCCTGGATCAGGTTGGTGAAGCTTTGCGGGCGAGAACCTATGTCTTTTCAGGACTGGATGGAGAAGAACTATGCCTTCGTCCGGACCTGACGGTACCAACCTGTCGTCTTTATCTTGAACGTCACCCTTCAGCAGACACTGTTGCCAAGTATAGCTACAACGGCCCGGCTTTCAGATTTCAGCCACAGTCAGCAGATGAAGCGCAGCCAAGAGAGTTCCGCCAGGCAGGAATTGAGAATATTGGAAGTTCCAATAAAGGCAAGGCAGAAACCGAAGTTCTCTCATTGATTTCCCAGTCTGTAAAAGAGTGTGGACTATCAAATTATATAATCAAGTTTGGTGATCTCGCGCTGTTTAAGGCATTGATAAATGCACTGGATATTCCAGAGCGCTGGTCGCGCCGTTTAATGCAGCACTTCTGGAATCCTGAAACATTTCTTGAGCAGCTTAATATGCTGACTGCCCGGGGAACTGGCAGGGAAGCGTGTATCAATACAATTCTTGCTAAACTTACCGCAGCGGAGCCCGAAAAAGCTCCGGAACTCGTTAGGGAATACCTGGATAGCAAGGATATTCCATTTTTTGGTAACAGAAAAATAAGCGAAATAACCGAGAGGTTACAGGGGCAGTTGGCCGACCTGAAAGCCAACCCGTTATCAGAAGAAAAAGTAACATTTATTGAAAATTACCTGTCCATTTGCGCACGTCCCAAGGCGGCTGGAGCACGCATAGCAGATTTGGCTCATGCTGCCGGTATCAACCTTGATACTCAGCTGCAAAATTATACCAAGCGGCTGGATCTGTTCGCAGAAGCAGGTATTGACCTTTCAAATGCTGTATTCGCTGCTGAATTTGGTCGGGAGCTTGAATACTATTCAGGATTTGTATTCCAGTTAGAAGTTCCTGACTTAAAAGGGAAGGCAGGCCAGATAGCTGGTGGTGGACGCTATGATAGTTTGATCGGAGATATAGATAGCGGACGTCATGCTCCTGCTGTCGGTTCAGCCATTCACACCGAAAGACTTCTTGAAGCAGTGGAAGGAATGGGAAATGAGTAATAAACCGCTGATTATTGCTGTTCCCTCTAAGGGGCGCCTCAAGGAAGATACAATTGATGTCTTTAAGCAGGCAGGACTGACGATCGTTTATGAAGGTGATGAACGTGGTTATCAGGGTAAGATTCAGGAAAATGAAAACATTAAGATCATGTTTTCATCTGCTTCAGAGATTGCCTACCAGCTTCAGTCCGGAATGGTGCATCTGGGTGTGACCGGGGAAGATTTAATTCGGGAAACTATCTACGATATTGATAAACATGTTGAAATGATCAGCCCTCTTGGTTTTGGTCATGCAGATGTAATTGTAGCAGTGCCAAGATGCTGGCTTGATGTTGAAACGCTGTTTGACCTCAATGAAGTTGCTGCGCAATTTCACCGAGTGCACGCTCGCAGGTTGAGAGTTGCTACAAAATACATGATGATAACCCGTCGCCACTTCGCTGCAAACGGGATTACAGGATACCGTATTGTTGAAAGTCTCGGAGCGACAGAAGGCGCTCCCGCATCAGAAGCTGCTGAATGTATCGTTGATATTACTTCAACCGGGCAGACACTAAAGGCAAATCACCTGAAAATACTAAAAGACGGTATTATTCTTAAAAGTCAGGCAAACCTTGTCTCTTCAAAAACCGCTGAATGGTCTGGCGGTGCCAGTGAGTATTGTAAGGATATCATAGCTCGTATCCGCTCTCTGAATCTTGGAGATGCAGAGGCTACAGAAACAGTGGAATAAACAAATCTGTTTATCACTGACAAGTTCTTTTTAGCCGGGGTATTTTTATTTGAAAATAAAATACTCCGGCTCTCATACTTGCTGTTTATCTCACTGTCCTGTCTCACTGTCCTGTCTCACTGTCCTGTCTCAGTGTTACTCAGGAAAGCAGGTGATTTCCGTTAAATTTTTACGTATCAGAATCTGAAGCGAATTAAATATGCCTCAGGTATAATAACCTTTGCTTGGTTAAGTCCGGATTTATTTATAATAAATGTGAGGGTTTTCGTGTCGAATACAATTACAGGTGGAAGCAGTAAAACAGGTTTCGAAACATCAAATACTTCTGCCGTTGACAGTGGGCAGCAATATCAGAATGTTCTGAAAGCTGCCAGACAGGAACAGCAGGAAGAAGTCTCTGTTCCTGTAGAAAAAAAAGATAAAAAAGTCCGTTCCGCAGATGCCAGAAGGAGTGCCAGAAAGAGTACCGGAGAGCCCTTAAAGAATCGGGAAGGTTCGACATTTGACTTTTTGAAACGCTATTTTGGTAACACGGGTAAAACCCTGCATTTATCTGATATAAATCTGGACACGGAATTTGAAAATGCACCTTCTGTAAAAATGGCCACAGAAAAGTTCATGAGTGCAACAAGGGCATCAAAAGACCCGATAGTAAAAAACACTGAAATTGCCCATACGAATGTCACCAATGACGGGAGCCAGGAAGCCTACTCGCCATGGCCTTCGCTATTTTCAGTAGGTGATAATAAATTAAAAATGGAAGGGCAATGCAATGAAACATCCTGCGAGTTTAAATTCTCTCTTGAGGATGACTTCGTTGACGCTTTGGATATACACGATCAATTCAGGGGAAATCAGGATATATCCACTCCTTACAAAATCAGGCATAGCTGGACAGTAAAAACTCCGAGATAGTCTTGTCAGATTGTTCTGCTTCTCTTATCAGTAACAGCTATATATCCACTTACGGCGCCATTCACACTGCCTTTTGCCACTATTCTCAAACCAGCAGAATCTGACCGGCCCCTTAATAAACTGGCAGTTATCAGTGATATAGCCGAAGTTATAATTATAATATAGATAGGCACTCTTCTCAAAAGAAAGGTGTCGCCCCTTGTTACGCTGAAAGCGTCGGATTTCACGCTCATGCTTGCGTTTAAAGTCTCTCCAGCCTCCACCATCCCGCCTGAATTTGCGTAGACGTTTTTCAGGGCCAAATGCTCCCTGGCTGCGTTGTTCTTCCAGCTCTTCCCAGTTGTGCACCGGAATTATACCTCTCTTAATATCATTATGATATTGACTGACTGAGTTGGAAAGAGGCGATGCTGATGCAAAATAAGTAAAAAAAAGTCCTGTCAGAAAAATCAGGAAAAAAACAGAATTTTTAAAATGGCTCATAGACCTCTCCATTATGTCTCATTATCAAGTGGTCAAAAATTCATTAGAATACAAAACTATGACAGAATGCGGGATATTTTAGATAGTTGGGAATATCTTTTAATATTTATGATTAATTTAGCCGTATTTTGTGGAAAAGTCGTGGGTTGGGAGTTTGGAAAGTGAGTAATGACAAACATCTCAGACGACGAGCAGCCCTTGCAGGCTGTAGTAGTTACTGATCTTGATGGTACTTTACTGGATCATCGCACCTATAGTTATGCCCCGGCTCAGCCAGCCCTTGACTGGATTGCTGAGCGCAATATTCCTCTGATCCTTGCCAGCAGTAAAACTGCATCCGAAATATCCAGCCTTCAGCAGGAGCTTGATATCACACATCCGGCAATCGTTGAAAACGGTGGTGGTGTGTGGATACCACCGGGATATTTCTCAGCAGATAGCCAGACAATTTCACCTGGTACAAACTATAATACCATCATGAAAACTCTGGCAGATTGCCCGAAAGAATTGCGGCAGAAATTCAGTGGTTTCTGTGATTGGTCAACTGCAGAAATAGCCGAAAAAACCGGGCTGACGGAAGCCGCCGCCGCTCGTGCCGGAAACCGGTCCTGGTCAATACCGGGGGTATGGCACGGTGACCGGCATGAATATCAGTCCTTTGTACACTATCTGACAGAGCATGGATTACTGGTCACTCAGGGAGGGCGGTTTATTCATATTATGGGCAATACCAGCAAGGGAAAAATGCTTTCATGGCTTATGGAACTTTTTCAGAAAAAATACATTGGATCAAAAGTTATTTCTATTGCTCTTGGTGATGCACCAAATGACAGGACAATGCTTGAGGTAGCAGATCACGCCATTGTAATTCCAAACTTGTCAGGCAAAATATTAGACCTTGATCCACGACAGATGAAGGGCACCTTGCTCAGGGCTGAACACCCGGGTCCTGCAGGGTGGAACAGTGCCGTTTTACCTCTGTTAAAAAAACTTGAATGACAATCACAATAACTAGGTTTGACCACCATTTATCTGTTTAACGATGAAAACATAAGGAGATTACCCAGTGGGGGATTTTCATCAGTCTGGCGTCATTGCCACGCTACATAATTTAAAAAACCAGCCCGTCGAAATACTTGAACAACAACTTGTTGAATTCGGAAAAAACCGTCCCATAGGCCTTATACTGCCATCACTGTTCTCTGAACTTGAAGGTCCGGCTCTGGGGGGAATTCTGGATCACTTGTCAAAAGTGGAATATCTGTCCGAGATAATAATTGGTCTGGACAGAGCAAACGAAAAACAGTTTCAGTTTGCGAAAGAGTACTTCTCCCGCCTGCCGCAGCGTCATCGTATTTTATGGAACGATGGCCCGAGGCTTTTAGCTCTCGATAAAAAACTCCGTGAAATAGAGCTGGCCCCAAAAGAGCGGGGAAAAGGGCGCAATGTCTGGTACTGCCTTGGCTATGCATTGGCTTCAAAAAAAGCAGAGGTTATCGGCCTGCATGATTGCGATATCGTAACCTATGACAGGTCCTTGCTAGCCAGGCTTGTATATCCGGTAGCAAACCCCTATTTCAGTTATGTCTTTTCTAAAGGGTATTACTCTCGTGTTTCTAAAGGAAAAATGACAGGGCGTGTAAACCGCCTGCTTGTAACTCCCCTCCTGCTGGCTCTGAAAAAGACACTGGGGCCGCAGGAATATATCGATTACCTTGCCGCATTCCGTTATCCGTTGGCAGGTGAATTTGCCATGAGATCCCATGTGGTATCTGATCTGCGAATTCCATCTGACTGGGGGCTGGAAATTGGTATATTATCCGAGATCCGAAGGAACTTCTCAAATAAGGTGATCTGCCAGACTGATCTGACAGACGTGTACGATCATAAGCACCAGACCCTCTCTTCGGATAACCCGAATGGTGGTTTGTCCAAAATGTCAATTGACATTGCAAAGGCAATTTTCCGCAAACTGGCAACGGACGGAATTATTCTCTCCATGGAAACCATCCGGACTGTAAAAGCCTCTTATAACCGCATCGCTCTCGATCTTATCCAGCACTATAGCGATGATGCGCAGATGAATGGCCTGACAGTCGATCGCCATAAAGAAGAGGAAGCTGTTGAGCTCTTTGCAGCCAATATCATGTTGGCCGGGCAGATTTTCTTTGAAAACCCCATGGAAGTTCCATTTATCCCCGCATGGAGCCGTGTATACAGCGCATTGCCAAGCTTTATGGATGAGTTAAAAGAGGCTGTAGAGGCCGATAACGCTGAAATTGTGGGAGCATAGGAAACACAACAGAACGCTTGATTATAATATCAGGCGTTCTGTAATATGTAAGAAACCTATAGGTGCTTATTTGAAATCCATACTGTCTGATACGGTATCAATTTGATAGATTCATTTGCTGACGCAATCATATCACCACTTAACAGGTCTTTCCACTCTTCTCCATTAATAAGATTGACATTATGAAGCTCCAGATCCTGCTCTTCATTAGTCATGTTGGATATGCAGAAAATGCTCTGTGATCTGTCAATACTCTGTCGCCAGAAACCAAACAGTTCCGAGCTTAGATGCAGTGTGAACTGGGTCGCATTGGGATGAAATGCCTCTTGCGACACCCGAATAGCAATACGCCTCCGTAACTCATTAAAGACTTTCGCGTGTGGGCTGTTCTGATCCGCGAGTTTCTCCTGCAGGGATTTGTAATTCCAGCTATGACGGTTAATAGAGCGATTATGTCTGGTTCGTTCAACATTCTCATAATCGTTGGGAGTAGCCAGAAGACTGTGTATATAAAATGCCGGAATCCCCTCAAGCCCCATCATAATGGTCTGGGAGCAGAGAAACCTGTCAACCTGCCACTCATCTTCACCTTTCACAGTTCCCTTTAGGGCATCAAAAAGAGAGACATTCAGCTCATAAGGTTTCTCACCACCGTCATTAGTTTTGCGCATGGAAACAAGGCCGCCAAAAGACTTGATAGTTTCATGCATGCTCTTCACTTCATCATCATCCAGCAGTCCTTCAACCGGACGTTGCCCGATACCATCATGAGAAGCAGTGAAATTCAGATAGGTCGTTCCCATTGCAGCCGGTGGCATACCCATAAGCCACTTTTTGAGGTAATCAGACTTCCCTGTCAGTAGTGCATGAACCATCAAAGGAGGAAGCGAAAAATTATAAATCACATGCGCTTCATTCTGATTGCCAAAGTAGGACAGGTTTTCCTGATTGGGTACATTGGTTTCGGTAATAAGAACCACACGATCCTTGTCAAAATTCACAAGAGTTCTCATCAGCCGGATAATTTCATGGGTCTGCGGCAGGTGAATAGACGGACTGCCCGATTCTTTCCATAGAAATGCAACGGCATCCAGCCTGATAATCCTTACACCCTGCGTAATATGCATCCTCATAATTCTGAGGAATTCTACCAGCATATCAGGATTGGAGAAATCAAGGTCAACCTGATCATGACTGAATGTACACCAGACCTGTTTCATCCCTTCCGTTGTTTCAGTGGGGCGCAATAATGGATGAGGTCTGGGTCTCACGACTTGAGAGAGGTCATCTTCTGGCGCGGCCGTTTTTATATATGCCTTGCCGGGAAGTTTGCCTTCTATAAATTGATGAAACCACTTATGCCGGCTGGAGGCATGATTTAATACCAGGTCAGACATCAGCCTGAATCGGCTGGCAATTTCCCGGATATGTTTCCAGCCACCCAGTGTAGAATTTACATCTTCATAGTCTATCACTGCAAAGCCGTCATCAGAACTGAACGGGAAGAATGGAAGAATATGTACACTGCTGATTGTCTCTGTCAGGTAGCGTTTTAAAAAGTCATCCAGAACTTCAAGAGGTTTGTTTTCATCATTTTTAATAGAGTCACCGTAGGTGATGAGAACCGCATCCCGCTCGGACCAGTGAGGGTTATTGTTTGTATGAGGGCTGGTGCGCGGACGAATATCATCAGGGAAATATGCATCCATAATTTTTCCATGCAGAGCTTCTAAATCTTCACCCGGATAAACGAGTTCCAGATGAGCTACTATGCGCTCTTTAAGTGTTTCAAACATTATATCCCCCGGTCTCTGAAAACCTCATAAATTGCAATTGATCAAATAAGCTTATGAATACAAACAGCATTGAAAAACGCGAAATGGTGACGGCAGGAATGTCTTGCCATCATTATGTTAAACTTAATTTCTACATACGAGAGCGTGCGATGCAAGGCTAAGTTCACATATTCAAAGAAGAACATGTCAATAAATATCAGTTTGCATCAATGCCTTGATCTGAAAACTCAATACTACCCTAAACAAGAAATTAATTTTCTTACAAGTCTTATTTAAAGGTGATTACCTTTTTGGCATAACCTGATAGGGCGGATTAGCTTTTTAAAAACTTAATATAGCTTTCTAACAGTCTGATATTAAATTGCAAAATATAGGAGATGTTTTCAGGATATAGTGCAGGTGGCCTATGGGAAGTTATGTTTTTTCTTTCTGGGGCGTTTTTTGGAACAAAGATAATGATGTTTTAATGATAGTGCTATTTAATAGATTGGATATAGAAGTCAGCATTATTATTAGTCAAACAAGTGCTTTCATTTCTATTATTAAGAGTAATCAGAGTGAAGCTTATTGAGGTCTCCTCAAATATATTTATAAGCTTTTCCAGAGTGTATCGGTAATAGCGTGATTGAGAGTCAACTACATCTCCCATATTTGCGGGAGCTAATTGTATTCCTGATCGCCGCTGCGATACTGGTTCCCCTTTTTCAGAAAATAAAAATCAGCCCGACTATCGGCTTTCTTATTATTGGCTTTTTGATAGGGCCTTTCGGCCTGGGCCTCTGGGTAGAGCAGATCGGCTTTGTTAAATATGCAGTCATATCTGAAGTTGAAGGTGTTAAAACCTTTGCCGAGCTGGGTGTAATATTTCTTCTCTTTACAATAGGTCTTGAACTGTCATTGCGCCGCCTTTGGGCAATGCGCTTTTCTGTATTTGGTCTGGGCTCTGCTCAGGTTCTTATATGCGGAGCAGTCATCACAGCAATAGCATTTGCATTTGGAAATACTGCTAATGCCTCCATTCTGATTGGTGCATGTCTGGCACTGTCTTCAACAGCAATGGTTGTTCAGTTACTCATCGAAAATGGCCGCTTCTCTTCACCTGTTGGCAAAACAGGTTTCTCTATTTTATTATTCCAGGATCTTGCAGTTGTACCAATCATACTCCTGGTCGGTATTCTTGGGGCAAAAGATTCCGGTGGGATAGGCGCATCACTGGTCTTCGCAATTGGCACAGCCGCAGCCGTTGTCCTTGGCATTTTCATATTCGGTCAGATAGTTCTGCGCCCGCTTTTCCGACTGGTCACCTTCCGTCATAGCCCTGAATTTTTTATGGCCATGACTCTGCTCATCCTGATCCTGTCATCAACCATAACTGCCATGGCAGGTCTGAGTATGGCACTGGGAGCATTCCTTGCAGGGCTTTTACTGGCCGAAACAGAATTCCGCCACCAGATAGAAATAGACATCGAGCCCTTTAAAGGTTTGTTTATGGGTCTGTTCTTTATGTCTATCGGAATGGGTATAGATCTGCGTATTGTCTGGTCAGACCTGTATTGGCTTGCAATCAGTGTAATCGGTCTTTACGTGATTAAAGCTGCTATCATTACAGGCATATGTCTGGTAGCCAGAAAACCGCTGTCAGTTGCCCTGCCCACTGGAATGCTTCTTGGTCAGGGAGGGGAATTTGCCTTCGTAGTGATCGCAATCGCAATGCAGGCAGGGATCATTCCTCCTGACGTAGCCCAGTTTATGATCATAACAGCAAGTCTGTCTCTGATATCAACTCCGTTCGTTGTAATTGGTGCTATACGGTTAATGGATTATTTTGCAGATGATATCCGTGGAGATCATCCATACAAACTGACAGATACTGGCGAGGAATTATCGCAGCATGTAATTATCGCCGGATTTGGCCGCGCTGGACTGGCTATTGGTAAAATGCTGGCGGCCCAGCAGGTAAGTTACGCAGCAATCGACCGTAAAGGTCCCCTGGTCATGAAAATGAAAGGGCAGGGGCATCCCGTTATATATGGCGACAGTTCGCGGAAGGAAGTTTTACG
>JBOEGA010000097.1:0-2561 GCA_050633205.1 Methyloligellaceae bacterium
GCCCATTCGGGACAGCACATCCGCAGTTACAAGAGTGTCTTTTACTTTAATCGGATCCAGACCATTTATGTTCAGAGACGGCATATCCTCAAACAGTTCGGCATAATGAGACTGAACACTGGTTAAATGTTTCATCAGATCTTCTGAGAAGTCTTCAAAATTTTCATATCCTGAAAAAACTGCAACGCGCTTCAGAGCTTCTTTATCAGTTGGCAGAGTATGGGTCTGTTCATCTGAAATCATTTGCAGTCGATGTTCTACATGACGAAGGAACAGATATGAGGCTGTCAGATCATCTGCAACATCCTGCTTTACCCATTTTTTTTCAACCAGCTTTTTCATGGTAACAAGGGTTGGGCTGCTTCTGAGTTCGGGTTGTCTCCCGCCTGCAATCAATTGCTGGGTCTGAACGAAAAACTCTATTTCCCGGATCCCGCCTTTACCCAGCTTTATGTTGTGCCCGGCAACGGCTATTTTCCCATGCCCCTTGTGAGCATGTATCTGGCGTTTCATAGCATGGACTTCTGCTATTGATGCGAAATCCAGATATTTTCTCCATATGAAGGGAGAGAGGTGTTTGAGGAAATCTTTTGCGGCAGGAATATCACCAGCTATTGGCCGGGCTTTTATAAAGACAGCCCGTTCCCAATTCTGGCCCATACTCTCATAATAGGTCAGAGCCGCATTGGTTGAAATAGCAACCTGTGTTGAACCGGGATCCGGCCTGAGGCGCAGGTCAGTACGGAAGACATAGCCGTCTGATGTTCGCTCGTGCATCAGTTTTACAAGTGCGCGTGTTATGTTTACGAAGAAGACTTTCTGATCCAGCCCTTCTTTCAATTTAAGAAGACCGGGTTCATAGAAAACAATGAGGTCTATATCGCTCGAATAATTCAGTTCGTGCGCACCATGCTTTCCCATAGCCAGTACAAAGTAACCGCTATTGACTTCGGGTTCGTCAGATTTTTCGGGAAAACAATCACCTTTTTGGGCGGCCTGATCAAAGAGGTATCGTACACATGTTGAAACCGCAATATCTGCGCATTTTGTTAATGCGGCTGTTGTCTGCATAACTTCCCAGATACCAGCCAGATCAGCTAGTCCGGTAAGCAGGGCTACATCTCTCTTAAATCTTCGTAAAGCAGCCATAACCTCAGACTGAGCTGAGGCTTTACTTACCCTCTCCTGAAGCTGGCTGATAAAGGTTTCCAGGCTGTCTTCGGGGGAACTGGCCAGACAATGCTCAAGCGTTTCAGGGGAACGAAGGATAATCTGTGTCAGGTAGGGTGATGCAGAAAACACAGCTTTAATCAATCTTCTGGCCAGATTGTCTTCAGAGGCATTCAGTATTTCAGAATTAATCAGAGGAAAATCTGCCGGTAAGGCCTTTTTGCCCAAATCAGCAAGAAAAAGGTCAGCTTTGTTTTCATCATATATTGCCAGATTATGATTTTGTCGCTCAATAAAGGCTTTCAAATTTCCCGCTCCAAACGCTATATCCATTATCACATTTGGAGCTACTTTATCATATTTGCCCTGATATTACAGGTGGACTTGTGACCACTACAGAGCTTTTCAAGCGGCATGTTGTAGCTCCGGGTTGTCTCCTATATCGTCTGGAAACATATCGGGTTGCCTGTCTGTTGGCAGACGACATGTGACAGTGGTGCCATGACCGAGCTGACTGCGTATTGTTAAATCTCCGCCATGAAGCTCGATTAAAGATCTGGATATAGCCAACCCAAGTCCAGAGCCCTTATAACTTTTGGAAAACTGGTTTTCTACCTGCTGGAACGGACGGCCCAGCTTACCGATATCCTGTTTTGGTATCCCGATACCTGTGTCGCTTATGCTGAAGGTCACTTCATGATCTGAATGACGGAACAGAACAGTTACCTTGCCACCACCCGGTGTGAATTTTACTGCGTTAGATAGAAGATTGATCAGGACCTGTTTGATTGCTCTTTTATCGGCCGAGATCGTAAACGGGTGCAGGCCATCGCGTATGAATTCTATATTTTTCTCTTCTGCAATACGGTGGACGATGCGGAGACTGTCTTCAATGATTTCATCAAGCTGGATGCGCTTTCGACTTATGGTCAGTCTGCCAGCTTCGATTTTAGACATATCAAGTATGTCATTGATAACATCGAGAAGGTGATTACCACTTTCATGGATATCTTTGGCGTATTCTGCGTATTTAGGATTACCAATCGTTCCGAAAAGTTCTTTTTCCATGACTTCCGAGAATCCAATAATAGCATTCAGCGGAGTTCTCAGTTCATGGCTCATATTTGCAAGAAACTCTGATTTCGTACGATTGGCTTTTTCGGCTTTGGTCTTTTCGACCATATATTTTTCAGCCAGCTCAACCAGTTGCTGTGCCTGTCGTTCCAACTGACGTCTGGATTGACGCAAATCTGAAACTGTTGCCTGCAACTGTCTTTCACGTTCACTCAGACGCTGCTCGCTTTTCTTGAGCGGAGTTATGTCAGTTCCGATGCTGACATAACCACCATCACGGGTTCTACGTTCATTGATATGCAGCCATCGGCCATGCC
>JBOEGA010000098.1:0-7502 GCA_050633205.1 Methyloligellaceae bacterium
GCTTGCTCAAACATGTCACGAACCCGGCTGGCACCCACACCAACAAACATCTCAACAAAGTCTGAACCTGAAATTGTAAAGAACGGCACATTTGCTTCACCCGCAATAGCACGTGCGAGCAATGTTTTACCGGTACCAGGAGGGCCCACAAGCAGCGCACCGCGTGGAATACGTCCACCAAGGCGCTGGAACTTCTGAGGGTCTTTCAGAAATTCAACAATCTCTTCCAGATCTTCTTTGGCTTCATCAACGCCCGCAACATCTTCAAATGTTACACGTCCCTGCCGTTCAGTCAGAAGCTTGGCCTTTGATTTACCAAAGCCCATCGCGCGGCCACCGCCGCCCTGCATCTGGCGCATAAAGAAAATCCACACTGCGATCAGAAGCAGCATAGGGAACCAGCTTACAAGAATACCCAGCAGAGATGGAGATTTGTCATCAGAAGGACGAACCTTTATCTCAACATTCTTTTTGTAAAGGCGTTCCACAAGCGTATTATCTTCAGGCGCATAGGTCTTGAATGCGCTTCCGCTGGTGTAGATACCTCTGATCCTTTTGCCTGCTATCTCCACCGAGCGCACAGCTCCGGCATCAACATCAGAAAGAAGCTGAGAGAAGGAAATCTCGTTTGCTTTTCCATTGTCTCGATTATTTTGCAAAAGGCTAAACAGGGCAAACAGCAGCAGCAGGATAATTACCCATATGGCAAAATTTCGGAAATTCGAATTCATAAACATTCCTCTAACAAAACCATAACATCGCCCTGCTATGGATAGATAACTCACAAGTTTTAAGGTCTCAGGGCTGTTTTAATTCAACAAGCCGGCATATTGAAGTTAACATAAGGCAATAAAGAGACCTGCTCCCGGACCTTGTTAACTTGAATATACGGCCTTAACGCTCTGTTTCGGGCTTCCCTGAACCTGTAACCCAAAATATATCGACCCATATAGTCAAAGAAACACTAATATTTAGAGTAAGTTTTGTAATCCAGCCAGACAACCCCTCAATATCAAAAAAACGTTTGAATAACGACAAGTGTTACCACCGCAATGTCATGAAATGTCTGAGGAGATATGCACTGCTACTACACATAAGTAATAACAGTGCATTTGCCAAGGTAGGTAGCCATTCATAAGAGCAGAATGATGCTTGAAATGGTTAATTTTTCTCTTACTTCTCAGTAAATTTCAGCTCAATGCGTCGGTTCTGTGTAAGAGAACCGTCTGTTGATCCCTGAGATAATGGGGAGAACTGTCCAAAACCGGCGGCCACAAGCCTGTTGGACGGAACACCTTTAGACACCAGGAACTTCACAACAGAAATCGCTCTCGCAGATGATAGCTCCCAGTTTGAAGGAAACTTCGGTGTCGAAATAGGACGAATATCCGTATGTCCGTCAATTCTCAGAACCCAGTTCACATTATCAGGAATATCAGCTTCGATAGAGTTCAGTACTCCCGCCAGCTTTTCCAGCTCGGCCTTACCCTGAACATTAATTTCATCAGAACCGGACGGAAACAGAACCTCTGCCTGAAAGACAAAGCGGTCTCCGACAATCTGAATATTATCTCTCTTGCCAAGCACATTTCTCAAACGTCCAAAGAAGTCTGACCTGTACTGCGCAAGCTGTTGAACTTTCTTGGCTAAAGCAACATTAAGGCGTTTGCCAAGATCAGCAATTTTAAGCTGACTTTCCTTATCTCTGCTCTCTGTAGCATCAAGTGCGCTTTGCAGGGAAGCAAGCTGACGGCGCAAAGCTCTTAGCTGCTGGGAAAGCACCTCAACTCGCGCCAGAGCATTCTTGGAAACTGTCTGCTGTTTACCCAGTTCACTGGATAAAGCGATAATTCTCGTTTTATCAGCATTGCTGCGTTTACCATACTGCCCAATTTTTCCCTGAAGGCGACGGTTTTCATTTTTCGTCGCAGACAATGTCGCTGACATGCTGTCGATATCATCCCGAAGCTTCTTTGATCTTTTGGATTCAAGCGATAGCAGGTTATTAAGCTGAGCAATCTGTTGTTGTAGCTTCTGTAGAGCAGCATCTTTACTGGTAGCTTCCTGAGAAGCAAAATATTGAACAACAACAAATATCGATAAAAGGAATGTTAAAAGAAGTAGCAGGGTAGCCATGGCATCAACAAAGCCCGGCCAGTAATCAGCCCCTGCACTCCCGGAATTTCTTCGAGATCGGCGTAATGCCATTATTAGCCTCTCCTGCCACCGCCACCAAGGCGCGAGGTAAGTTCACGCAGAACCATATTAAGATCAGATGTATGAGATGCCTGCTCATCCACCCATTCACGCACAACTTTCTGCTCGGCTCGCATTTGCTTCACAAGATTATCAATGCCGCGTGCCAGTTCTTTTGCAGCCTCATCCGAACGCCCGGAGGCACTGTCGATACCATATTGTATCCTGTCGCCAAGTTCTGCCATTGATCTCTGCATATCGAGGATCGCAAACTTCAGCTCATTCCGCGTGTTGTCACCCGCAGGGCTTTCATCCGTTGAAATCTGTGTAATTCCGGACAGCCATTCTTCCAGCTCATTATAGAACCGGCTTTGAGCCTGAGATGCCTGTAAATCAAGAAAGCCAAGTATCAGTGAGCCTGAGAGACCAAACAGGGATGAAGAAAAGGCCAGTCCCATACCATCAAGAGGGCCTTTAAGCGCTTCCTGCAATTTGGTCAGTACATTACCCGTATCTGAAGACAGCCCGCCAATGACATCATTGATGGACTGAATGGTAACCAGAAGTCCCCAGAATGTTCCAAGCAGGCCAAGAAAGACAAGAAGACCAATCATATATCTCGAAGTCTCTCGGGATTCATCAAGCCTCGAAGCAATCGAGTCCATCATGGCGCCCATTGAATTCGTCGAAAGCGAAACAGGGCCGGATTTATCACGGAGTAGCGTCGCCATGGGAGCAAGCAGTGCAGGCATATGCTGAGTTGCTGATCCCGGATTGGACACTCTGAAAGTGTTAACCCATTTAATTTCCGGGTAAAGTCTGGTTATGCGGCTGAAGCTGAATAAAACACCAAAAGCCAGAACGCCAATAATAACGCCATTCAGGCCAGGGTTACCCCAGAACGCGGTCCTGATTTGCGGGTAAAGAATTGATGCGAGAAATCCAATAGCTGCCAGGAAGAAGAACATCCACAACAAGTATACACGTGGCTTTGATAGCGCTCTATGTGTTCGGCCAGATAACATGATTGCGGACTGCTCCATTTTATCATTATATTTAAATACTTATAAAAACCGGATCATCGCGGATTCTAAATATAAGACAACCAGCTAGTTCAGGTTCTTTAACTCGCAAAATACACTTTCAAAAGAGTATGATGCAACCCTTAACCGCTTAAATGTGTCTTTTTTATAATTTTGACGAGATCCCTTTGGACTGATTCATTACCGGCAATGATGCCGCCCGTTGAAAACATGTCCTGTTTCCCGTCAATATCCGATACATAGCCTCCGGCTTCCTTAACCAAAAGTATACCTGCTGCCATATCCCATGGCTGGATATCATATTCCCAGTAACCATCAAAACGCCCGGCAGCAACCCAGGCAAGATCAGTGGCTGCAGAGCCGGTTCTTCTGAGGCCGGAAACCGTGCCCATCATCATTGCACATTCCGTTAAGAAACGTTGTTGGCCAGGCCTTCCCATATGAGGAATACCTGTCGTCAGCACATAGTCTCTGAAACGGTTGCGCGCTGCGACACGAATACGTCTGTCATTGATAAAGCTGCCCTTACCCTTTTCAGCAGTAAACATCTCGTTTGTAACAGGGTTATAAAAAACTGCAGCAACCAGTTCCCCTTCTCTCTCAAGAGCAACAGAAATACCAAACAGAGGAATACTGTGTAGAAAATTGGTCGTGCCATCAAGCGGGTCAATGATCCATCTGTGCGTTTTGTCAGCACCTTCGATATAGCCGCTTTCTTCAAGTAGAAAACAGTAACCGGGCCGAGCTTTGGAAAGCTCCTGATAGAGAACCTTCTCCGCTTTTCGGTCAGCAGCTGAGACAAAGTCTCCGGGACCTTTTTCAGAGATCTGCAGATTTTCTACTTCACCAAAATCTCTTGCAAGGCCTCTGCCGGCCTTACGGACAGCAGAAATCATGACATTCATCAAAGCAGATGCCGGCATTAGGGTAGTCCTTTCAAAATAATAGTATAAAACGGCATCAGCTGTCAGCGCGTCGGATGTATGTCAGTTCATTGGTGTCTACAACAATTTTCTCACCAGTGCCTACAAATGGAGGAACCATAACCCGTACACCATTTTCGAGGATTGCAGGCTTGTAGGAAGATGCTGCAGTCTGTCCTTTGACAACAGGCTCGGCTTCCTGAATTTCAAGCGTTACCTGATCTGGAAGGGAAACACCAATATGCTTGCCTTCGTGGCTTTCTACAAGAACCTGCATGCCATCCTGAAGGAACTTGGACCGCTCACCGATAAAGTCCGTATGAATCTCTATCTGCTCATAAGTCTCCAGGTCCATAAACACAAGCATTTCACCTTCAGCATAAAGAAACTGATAGTCTTTTTGTTCAAGACGAACTTTCTCAACAGTTTCAGAAGCACGGAAGCGCTCATTCAGTTTTGTGCCATCAATGAGGTTCTTCAGTTCAACCTGAGCGAAGGCACCGCCTTTTCCGGGTTTTACAGCTTGCGTTTTAACAGCAATCCATAACCCGCCTTTATGCGTGATCACATTACCGGGACGGATCACATTTCCATTAATCTTCATAATCTTCTCACTAGTCCTGAAGCGAAATGAGTCTTTTTCATTCCGACTTCAATATAAAACCTATGGTTTGTTACAGCAAATCTGACAGAAACATTTTTGCTGCCAGAGAGTTTGCTTGCTAATTATTGTAATTATTAAATTATTACTACAACAAAATCACTCTTATTGCAGTAGTTGTGAATCCTGAAAGCTTAAAACAGCCTGATCGACTTCCGAACGTTCATCTTTTGAGAGGCGGTTTAATGCAATATCAAGTTTGGCATCACTCACTCCGTTGTCTCTCGCAATCAAATGCCATTTTGAAGCCTGCACAACATTACGCCCGACGCCGAACCCGTAAAGATAAAATCTCGCCAGTCTGTTCTGTGCAACCGGATTCCCCTTGATAGCTGCTGCATGAAGATACTTGGCCGCCACACGGTCAATCTCTTCTCTCAATGCCTTGCTTTTCTCCAGCAATGCTTTCTCATTATCACTCAGAATTTCTCTTGGTTTCTTGATGATATCAAAGATCATCTTCTCTTTTTCCGGAAGATGAAGTCCTTTAACGAGCATTACAGCATACTCAAGCTGAGCTTCCGCCAGACCGGCATCAGCCGCTTTTTTTGTCCACTCAACCGCAGTTTTCTGGTTTTTTTGTACACCGCGCCCAAGCGCGAAAAAAGTACCCAGATCATATTGGGCACGCACATTGCCGCCTTTGGCCGCCAGTTGCATATAATATATAGCTCGCTTGATGCTGGGCTTTCTGCCAAGTCCTTCAGCATAAATCAAAGCCAGATTATACTGGGCTTCTGCATGACCCTGCTTGGCAGCCTGCTGAAACAGGTCAGCGGCAAGCTGGTAATTCTGTTCAATGCCCCGCCCCTTGGCAAGAAGGACTGCAAGAGCAAACTGTGAATCAACATCCCCTTTACCGGCACCTTTCTGGTACCAGCTCGCAGCCTGCTGATAGTTCTGCGCGACTCCAAGACCATCAGAGTAAATACGGCCCAGAAGGGTAAACGCCTGTGGTTCACCACGTTCAGCAGCTTTTTTTGCTTCTTTTATCGCAAGAAGGAAATGCCCCTTATCAAAGGCTTCATACGCCGGGTCCCCTGAAGTTTTACTCGCATGGGAAAAACCGGTTATTCCGCACTGCATGACAATAGCCACAAGCAGTAACGCAGGTGTCTGTATATTACTAAATTTAGGGAAAATATTCATGATAACCATTTATTCTTGCTGTTGTGTCTCAAACTTTCCCGATATTTCTGGCCTATTAGAGCTTTTCGCTTATTTCACGTATCATATTTACCGGATCATCATGATTCCAGACAAGCTCTCCTAAAGCAAGAAAATCAGCCCCGTTTTCAATGAATTGATCAACTTCGTTTATGTCTTTAATATCCCAGGCAACACATGGCAATTCAATTAACTCTACCCACCATTGAATCTGCTCATGCGCAGTAAGGTCACTATCCTCTTCATGTTCAGACGGGAGTGCAACATATTGTGCGCCCTGTTCCCCGAATGTTAAAGCAACATGCCTGTTATAGCAAAGACCACCAATAATTGCGTCCTCTCCAAGTGCAGCACGGGCCTTATCATAGGGAGCAAAACGAATTGTTTCCTCCTCAGTGGCATCGCCTGCCTCCAGTCCAGAACTCAGGTGCACGCCATCAGCTCCAAGCTTCAGCGCAAGTTCCCAATCATCATCTACGAGACAGGCAACATTATGACCCTGAACAATCCCGATAACCATGTTGACAAGTTCAGTGTCAAACCCGCCGTCATCACTTTTCTGAACAAGAACACATGCGATTTGTGTATTTTCCAGTATGTTCTGTAAAGTCTTAACTACACCCTGATTAAGCGCCTTGGGCAGTAATAAATAAAGTTGACTGGGTATTCTGGGTTCGTCTGTCATTAAGTCAGTCCTGGCTGATTATCATCAAAAAAAGAGACCAAAAAAAATTGGCCTCTTTTCTTAGTCGTTAATTTTTAAAAGGTACAGGCCCCAAACAGTAAGAGCTATGAAATATTTTCCAGCTCATCAGACCATTTACCAAGAGCAGCAAGGCTGTTCATTTTTGCTCTGTGAGTAAATGCAGCCTGTGCAGCAGCTACATTTTCTTCTTTACCCTGCCATGCAGTAAGTGCAGAAGCCTGCAGTGCACGACCATAAGAGAATGATAGCTTCCACGGATTATTGTAAGCAGCATTCATGATAGACAGGTGCTTGGTCGCAAGAACTTCAGACTGACCACCTGAAAGGAAGACAACTCCCGGCACTGCTGCAGGAACAGTACGCTTCAGAACAGCAACTGTTTTTTCAGCAACTTCTTCAGCACTTGCCTGCTCTTCGCAGTCTGTACCTGAAATAACCATGTTTGGCTTCAGGATAGTACCTTCCAGATGTACATTCTGGTCATAAAGCGCATCGTAAAGTGCTTTTAGAGTAGCTTCGGTAACTTCAAAACACTCGTCGATATCATGATCGCCATCCATAATAATTTCCGGCTCTACGATAGGAACAATATTGGCTTCCTGAGCAAGAGCTGCATAGCGTGCCAGGGCATGAACATTAGCACTTATGCAGGCACCAGTTGGTGCATCAAGTCCAATATTAATAACAGCACGCCATTTGGAAAAACGTGCGCCAAGATCATAATATTCAGCAAAACGCTCGCGAAGACCGTCAAGACCTTCAGTTACTTTTTCATCAATCGTGCCGGCAAGGTGTTTTGCTCCGGC
>JBOEGA010000098.1:7592-7724 GCA_050633205.1 Methyloligellaceae bacterium
CGTCACTTCTGAAAAGCAACTCGCGGTAATCACGGCGGTTATCTTCAGTCGACTCCACACCGATTGAATCAAAGCGTTTTTTTATAGTGCCAGTACTCTCGTCTGCTGCCAGAATACCCTTGCCGTCGGCAA
>JBOEGA010000099.1:0-16443 GCA_050633205.1 Methyloligellaceae bacterium
TGTTCCGTGCTATAATGTTATGGGTGTTGCCAAGGCTGCTCTTGAAGCGAGTGTTCGTTATCTTGCAACAGACTTTGGTCCTCAGAATATCCGTGTAAATGCGCTTTCTGCCGGTCCTATGCGTACTCTTGCTGGTGCGGGCATTTCTGATGCGCGTGTTCTGTTTAACTACCAGAGAGACCATTCACCAATGAAACGTACGCCGACTCTTGATGAAGTTGGCGGGTCAGCACTTTATCTGCTTTCCAGACTGTCAGGTGCTGTAACCGGTGAAGTTCACTATGTAGATTGCGGATATAATACTGTTGCCATGCCTACACTTGAATCCCTGAAAGAACAGGATGAAGTGATGGAAACGGTATCCAAGAAAGCAACCAAGGAAGCGGCTGAATAAGCTTTCGGCTAAAAAGAGGGGCAGACCAGGTCTGTAATCCGTGAATGATTGGTCTGTTTGATTCTGGACATGGCGGTCTGACGGTTTATGAGTCCCTTTCCAGGCGCTTTCCTGACTATAATTTTCTATATCTTGGCGATCATGCCAATGCTCCGTACGGTAACAGGTCATCAGAAGAAATTTTTGACCTGACCCGAACGGGGGTTGAAGTTCTGTTTCAACGCGGTTGTCGGCTGGTTATACTGGCCTGTAATACGGCAACGGCTATTGCAGGAAGAAAACTTCAGCAGGAGTGGCTACCTTCTTCGACGTGGGATCAGCATAATGTCCTTGGCATTATTGCTCCTACGGTTGAGGCAGCAACGCAAACTCCGTGGGCTGTAACCACACCACAATATCCCCAAAAATATAATGACGACCTGATTGCGATATATGCAACGAACAGGACTGTACAGAGTAATGTGTTTGTTGAAGAGATACACAAACGTTGTCCGAATGTGCGTATTGTCCAGCAAAGCTGCCCTGAGCTTGCAGGTGCTATTGAGTCCGGTGCACTGACCGAAGAGCTGGATGAGCTGGTCAAATATTATATTACATGCTCAATTGAAAATGCTGAAGGCATAGCTCCGAACAAAGCCATACTTGGCTGCACTCATTATCCTCTGGTCGAGAACCTGTTTCAGAAGCATTTACCACAAAGTACCAGGTTGCTCAGTCAACCTGTTATTGTTGCTGACAGCCTCGAAGACTATCTTGTGCGGCACCCCTATTATGTCACTGGAACTAATGCAATTGCACCAGAGTTTCTGACGACAGGTGATGCTTTACGGGTCACAGATGCTCTTGTTTCATCCTGGAAAAAAGAGCTGCTATTCAAAGCTGTTCAGTAGTCTAATTATTACCATCAGCGCCTCTTTCTTAGTCTCGTATTATTTTCGCATTCCTGTTAATGTCCCATCTTAATAATTTGCAATAAATAACTGTAAATAAAGAACCGGGTTGTAAAGCATGGAACAAAAATCTTCGGTGGGACCGTCAAGAACGCTCAGTAGATGGGCATTGATCAGTGACTATTTATTTGGAAGAAATGCGCTGATTGGAATTGCTTCATTAATGCTACTGGTAATTTCCGGGTATGCAACCTGGAGTGGTATGAATGACTTTATCATAGGTGTCCAGTCTGACGGACCTGCTGATGCGCCAGCAAGAGAAGTTGGCACTCTGTCCATATCAGCAGAACTGCTGGTTATTTCAGTAGTTGTTGCACTTACATTTTTGATGTGGCTTGCACTCAGGGAAACATTTGGTGCGCAAAGGCGTGTCAGAGAGCGTCTGGTTACTCTGCCATTGTATATATTCCTTGCGATCTGGTCGATTGGATTTGGATATGGTTTCTGGTGGAGTCTGATTGCAGGACAGGAAGCAACAAGAACAAGCCTGTCAGGGTTACAGGAAGATGCAAGAGATGCCAGTGCAGTCGTAGCGGCCCGTCTGGATGCTGTTAATATTCAGCTTGGGAATGTTGTGGCATGGTCTGAAAGCCAGATGTCCCGCGAGGAGAATAGCGGCGGCAGTTGCGGTGTGTCATCGGGCGCTGGACAGGGTCCCTTGTATAATGCCCGTAAAACCGTTCGTGATGCAGTTACTTCGCTGCGGGACAGCATTAAAACTTCGTGGCTGGTTCCTGTACAGAAGGAGCTTGAAATTCTCAAGAGCAAGGCTTCAGGCCTGCAGGGTGCGACTGTTGCTGAACGGAAGAAGAATTTTGAGCGAACGGCTCGTGAGATCCGGGGGAGTGCACGAAATATTGCTGCGCGCAGTAATGCATTAGGTCAATCTACGGCATCAGGAATGAATTCTCTTGCTGATCTGGTTTCTATTGCTCCGGGTAAAGTCGGTTTTTCCTGTTATGATCCGACACTTGCGCAAAGATTGCGGCAGGCAGCCAAACAGGCTTCTGAACCTGCTGTATTAAAACTGCGCAATGCTGCCTTTAATGAAGGTCCGGCGGGCGTTGCAAATGCCGTGAAAGACCTTTGGGCTAACCTTGGTTCCTATGCATACCATCTTCCCAACTATATCCTGACCGGACAAACTTCCGAGACTGCGTCCACAAAGGGTATAACGGGTCGAGATCTTATTGCCTTCCTGGCAACGCTTGGAATTGATCTGGGGCTACTTGCGCTGACAATTCTGAACCCACCTTCAACACCTCCGATTCGTAATGACGGATTATCACGAACACAGGCTCACTTTCATATTCCTCCAGGAGCAGTTGTGCGCCAGATTACCGGGGCAATAAATACCGCGATTGCGAGGGCGCCTGGCGCCAATATGGAGTGGGTGAGGAAGCATTTTGTCTATCATGACGGGGCATCCTATTTTGTCATACCCAATTTATACAGCGTATCCCAGAAGAACGAGCAAGAGGCATTGCGGGCACTGGCGATGAACCAGCTTGCAGGCGTGCTTGATGATCTGGATCTGATACGCACACTAAGACATAGCGAACTCAGTAAAGCACGAAAAGAAGAACAGCGGGAAAGCCGCAGCGTTGTTGGCAGTGAAAATCATATGAAAAATCATGGCCTTTTATCGAAATGTCAGCGTGCACTTGATGTGTCCGGATGGAGCAAAGATGCCCAGAAAGATATTGAGGTATTCCGTCTGACAGATACAGAAGGTCTTACACCACTGCTTATCGTTCTTAATGAAAGTCCTCATACATCAGATAATTCTCCGAAGCCAAATGTGGAGATAACTCATCTTGGCGAAGAAAAGAAAGGTGAAGGGGTCAAGCAGGTTGAGGGCACGAAGGATTTGCCGAAGCTGGAAGATAAGTCGACTACAACATGATTGAGTTCAAGATAATATAAGACTTGGAAGGCCGGGCAGTAGTGTCCGGCCTTTTATATGAGAGCAACAGGCGATTACGCTGCAAGTGAAGGTGCTACCATGATCAGGGTCAGACAGGCTACTCCCAGCGATGCTAAAATCCTAAGTCACATTCTAATAGCTTCTATCAGGCAACTATGTATCGAGGATCATAAAAATGATGCAGACCTGATCGATAGATGGATTGCAAACAAGAGTCCGGATAATATTAAAAAAATGATTGCTAATCCAAATACAGTGTTTCTTGTTGCTGAACTTAGCGGGAAACCTGCCGGAGTTGGATGCTATAGCAATGACGGTGAGGTTTTACTAAACTATATCTCACCAGATTATCGTTTTAAAGGTGTCAGTCGTGCGATACTGGATTATATCATTTCTGCTTTAACCGACCTGGGGCTAAGAAAAGCCACTCTTACCAGCACAACAACTGCTCATAAATTCTATTCTGATGCTGGCTGGAAAGATGCCGGGGAGCCAGAGCTTCATTTTGGACTACCCGGTTATCCTATGGAAAGAGAATTAGGAAATAAAGTTTAACCGGGTATTGATCAGAGACCGGGCCTTTATCCAACCTTTTTTGCAATACATACAACCATCGATTAATGACTTATTTGGCGGGCGAGATCTGTTGAGCCGAGCTGAAGTGTGCCTTGCCGGCCTGTTCCCCTTGTTGTCCATATTGCGGTTATTGAATCCATATCTGCCGATATTGTTCCTACATGAGAACCGTTTGTTGTAAAATCCTCTTCACCTACCGCATTCATTTCCCACATTTCAAATTTCAGAGATTTTGGATTTATTACCCATTTGACTTCAATTGAAGTTAAACTATCCGGGTCGGTAAAGATGTAAACGCCCTTACCATATGCAGTAATTCTGCCATTAGGGCTGGTATCAATATGATCGAGTTCGATAAAAACCCTGTCGGCAGTATCGCTGTCATTCCATCTGAAAGTGCCTTCGTAATATTTTTTCAAAGGTGCAGTCGCAGAATCCAGTTGATCTGAACTTATTGCAGGATAGCTCCAGATCAATAAAAAGAAACATGTCAAACCAGTTACAAATCTAAGCATATGCAGCTCCATTTTTATTATGACCGCTGGATATGTATTAAAATGGAATTATGGTTTTAATGTTGTAGAGGTTAATCAGAACAGGGACAGAAGAAGTGATCGAATAATTGCTATAGACCCTGCTGGCAGATTTTCCCCTTAACTCTTTAGAAAATATTACCCTTATTGTTAGACAATATAGACCGGCAGCGAGGCATTTGTGTGCCTGCTTTCTGGCTTACCTTAATTCTGGAGAGACTGTTGGATTATTCGGATTACTGTTTGTTGCTGGTGGAAGACGACAGCACCAATGCACAGACTACATCCTGTATTCTTGAAGGGTTCGGGTTTGAGGTGGAGGTTGCCGAGGATGGGGAAAAGTGCCTGCAAAAGATCCAGCAAAAACATTATGATTTTATTTTTATGGACTGCACCATGCCTATTATGGACGGGTTTGAGACAACCAAAGAGATACGACGGCTTGAAATTGAAGGTGTGATTGAACGTTCTCCGATTGTTGCGCTGACTGGCAATACAAGAGAGGGGGACCGGGAGAAATGTCTTGAGTCGGGTATGGATGATTATATTCCAAAGCCAGCAAGCGAAGAAGCGCTGCTGAAAGCAGTTGAAGATAACCTGGAAACAGAATGAGAGCGGACTGTCCGGCATGAGTCTGAAACGAGATTTAGCTTTAGAAAGACTGGGTGACAAGATCAAGGAGCTGATACCTCATGAAAGTGAGATGCTTCTGATAAATGATATATCTGATCTGGTCAGACTGGCGAAGCTTGACCCGAAAAAAGATTTTCAGTTCACGAACTGGTCTGGCATTGATTTTAAAAACAGTGATATCAGAGGATTTGATTTTACCGGTGCCAATTTATCTGATTGCGATTTCACCGATGCTTTGATTGAAGGTGCTGTTTTTGATATTGCAATTATTAACAGAACCAATATCAGGCAAGCGAAAGACTGGGTGCAACTGCTTTTAAAAACGCGACCTAATCCGCGACAGCTCCCAACAGACCATCTGGAAAATTTCTTTGTGTTTCAGGATGCAATTTTTACTCCTGAAATGGTTAAAATACCTGCAGGGGATTACAAGCGCGGTTCGACCTTCAGTGACCGCAATACGAACAAGAACGAGCAGCCTCAGGAACGGGTAGCTATTGCCTATGATTTTGCGGTGAGCCGCTATCCTATCACATTTAATGAGTGGGATTTTGCAAGCAAACGTGGTGGTTGTGAAAAATTTGTACCCTCAGATGGCGGGCTGGGACGAGGGTGGAATCCTGTCATCAATATTTCCTGGAGTCAGGCAAAGTCCTATACGGACTGGTTATCTAAAAACACGGGAGAAGACTACCGCCTGCTCAGTGAAGCAGAATGGGAATATTGTTGCCGTGCGGGGAGCGATGATGACTATTGCTTTGGCTCAGGGGCCAGAGAGTTAAAAGAATATGCATGGTATGGAGAGAATTCCAATGCACGGCTTCATCCTGTAGGGCAGAAAAAACCTAACAAGTTTGGTCTGTATGATATGCATGGAAATGTCTGGGAATGGTGTCGGGATCACTGGCATAATAATTACCGGGATGCTCCCAAAAATGGTAATGCCTGGGTTAATCCCGGAATAGACTTTAACTATCCCCGGGTTATGCGTGGTGGAAGCTGGAGAAGCAGCTCTGCCGAAGATCTGCGTTCGGCCCGCCGCAGCAAGATCAATGCGGGGTATCGCTATAATGGTATCGGGTTTCGGGTTGCAAGAAACTTACGATAGCGCAAGAATGCCATAAATATATGCCGGAGCTATCAGGATAGTTGAAACCGCATAAATCAATATTACGTATACCAACCCCAGCATTTTGACCCTTTCATAATCCCTGACATATGAGGATAAATCTATACCTGCTATCAGGGTGATCAGTGGGACAAGAAGATCAGGACTGATAAATTTATAATAGAAGTTCAGAACCAAAACAGCTTTTGCTGCTCCTGAGCAAAGATCCAGAAAGGGCCAGATCCTCGCCGTCCCTGCCCTGCGGCTACGGTCCACTGTCACTGAAGCAACAGTTACCAAAAGAAGGAGGATAATGTAAAATACTGCCAAGTCTGACATGGTTTGCGTTTTTCTTGTTGTTTTTGGTGTGTGATAATAACAGAGGGTTATATTTTCTGCAACCAAATGGAAAACAGCCAGTCTATGTCACGAGCTGTGGGGGCATTTGCCGGAAAGAATACCGTTTATGGGGGCATTAGACATTTGGCTTAAGGTTTGTTGAGCAGATTGTTTATCATCTAAAAATATGGATATAGTATTTTCCTGAAATCGTGAAGAGGGGTAGGACTGATGACAGTAAAAAGTGATCTTTATACGCATGAAGTATTTAATCAAAGCCCTGTTTTTCAGGATATTAATCTTTTTACGACTGATCCGGTTTTAAAAAATATTGTTCAGCAGGAAGAAAATGAAGATCTGGTTGCTGAACTGACTGCGTTTGGCGAGGTTGCGGGAAGCGCCCATGTGCTTGAGCTGGGGCAGCAGGCCAACGAGAACCAGCCAAAGTTAAAGCTGTTTGACCAAAAGGGAAACAGGCTGGATAAGGTGGAGTTTCATCCGGCTTATCATGAGCTGATGGCAATAAGTATGAAGCAAGGGCTTCATTGTTCTCCCTGGGAGCATCTCAAAGATGGTAGTGGCACGCCTGTTACCGGTTCTCATGTGAAACGCAGTGCAGGGCTTTATATGATAGGTCAGGCTGACAGTGGTCATGGATGTCCGGTTTCCATGACACATGCCGCTGTTGCAACCCTTGTTAAGCAGGATAATCTTTCAGCTGAATGGCTGCCCAAAATTCTATCCAGAGATTATGATAAGAGCTTCAGGCCTGTGTCCGCAAAGACCTCAGCAACACTTGGTATGGGCATGACTGAAAAGCAGGGTGGTTCTGATGTTCGGGCTAACACTACGAAAGCCAGTCCTGCAAGAAATGGCGGGCCAGGAGAGGAGTATATTCTTACCGGGCACAAGTGGTTTATGTCAGCCCCTATGTGTGATGCTTTTCTGGTACTGGCTCAGGCTCCTGCTGGATTATCGTGTTTTCTGGTGCCACGTTTTCTGCCTGACGGTTCTGTGAACGGATTGCAGTTTCAAAGACTGAAGGAAAAGCTTGGGAATAAATCCAATGCATCCTCGGAGGTTGAGTTTCATAATGCGCATGGCTGGCTGATTGGAGATGAAGGACGAGGGGTTGCCAATATAATTGATATGGTAACGTTTACCAGACTTGATTGTGCCGTTATGTCATCGGGGTTGATGCGTCTGGCATTTGCAAATGCTCTGCATCATGCGGAGAACCGTACGGTATTTCAGAAGAGGCTGGTTGATCAGCCACTTATGGGGCAGGTTCTGGCTGATATGGCTCTGGATGTTGAGGCGGCAACAAGACTATCATTCAGGATGGCTCAGGCGTTTGACAAACAGAACAAAGCTTACGAGCGCGCGATTGCCAGACTTATGATGCCTGTTGCCAAGTTCTGGATATGTCAGATGGCTCCTGCTCTTGTTTTTGAGGCAATGGTTGCACTTGGAGGTAACGGCTATGTGGAGGAAGGTATTCTTTCGCGTATTTACCGCGAAGTGCCAGTTAATGCGATCTGGGAAGGTTCAGGGAATGTGATGTGCCTTGATGTATTGCGCGTCGTTCAGCGGGACAGGGATGCGGTTGACAGTGTGGTTGCCATGCTGGACTCTGAAGCTCTGGGGAACAGTGTGCTGGTGAGCGCTGTTGAGGAGATCAAAGGATATCTGTCATCGCCGGGCGAACTTGAACGTAATGCCCGCGGGTTTGTAGAACTGCTGGCAATGACTGTTTCAGGAATATTACTGCAGAAGGAATCATCTAACCTTGTGGCTGATAGCTATATTGGTTCACGCCTGAACGGCGGAATGAGGTATACTTATGGTGCTGGACTGAGAGGCATTGACGGGGCAGCAATTTTACGGGGATACAGAAAAGGATAGGTACTTACAGCTCTATTTGTTCACTTCAGGTTTAGGGGACTGTTAACCAAAAAGAAAAACCCAATATTAAATTTCCAATGGCAAAATTGTGGTCTGAGATTCAATTCGGAAGGCTAATTGAGATGTCAAATATCAATCTGGTCAAAAACCCGGCACCTTGCGAGGAATGCCTGCATCTGGAATGTAGCAATCATACTAATTTTTGTCGGAGACGTTCTATTAACCTTCCAAATAACTCCCATGGCTCTTATATCAAGGGCTCTAAATATCCGGAATGGGGTGGCAAGTGTTTTGAAGCTATTGATCCTTCAAAATATAATGAGTAGATCAGGTCCGGCTTTTTTTTCAGATATCGTCCAGAGCGTGTAGCGTTTAATCAGAAAGCAGGAAAACGGAAGTTAAATATTTTCCGCCACCAGTAGAATGCTTCTGAAATATTGCCAGTCTGTTCACAACGCACAGCTTTATCGGCCATTTCGACAGCGTTCTTAATTCTCGCCATTGCGACCGGTTTATCCTCAACCGATGACGCATAGACCAGTTCATTTGAGCCTACGGACCCTTCAAAGGGCTCGAGATTTTTCTGATGCAGATAGTTCAGGAAATTTCTGAAATCGACAGAAAATAGGATCGAATAGTCACTCTTGAAATATTCTGCAACGCAAAGCTCTATATAAAAAGACCAAAGCGGTTGATCATTATAATAATTCCATGCTTTTACGACACGGATCATGTTTCTGAGACGTTTATTCAGGTTATCATTGAGTTTATTAATCCAGGCACTGTGCCCACCCGGGCAGGCCTGTATCCAACGTCCACTGGGACCAGGAATGCCAAATACATCATGGCCATTCTTTACACCAATCTCATAGGCGGGAACGATGTGGTGCTTGTCAGAGTCTCTTCCACCAAACTGGATGACAATGGCCGGACGACCTTCCCTTAATGTAGCTTCAGGAAAATCTTCTTTCATAGCCTCCAGAATGGCTTCCAGTGACTTATAGGAATCTTCAAGGAGGCTTTCTTTCGGCATAACCGCAAAGCAATCGATAGCACTGTAGCGGGCAATATGAGTACCATGGCCAATCGAACCATATTTTATCTGGTAGGACATATTGAACGTCTCTTTGAGGCGACGTTCAATCTGCATAAGATTGCCTTCCGAATACTCAGGCTCGCTGAACCTCGGATTGAGCTTCTTTACCAGCTCATTAAATCCGTCTTCAACACTACGCTTTATTTTGATTTCAGTATTCATAAATGCTCAATCAAAAACACAAACACACTACTACCTAAGGTAAGTCTGGCAGAAATTCCCTTAGTTTTCGTTACTGATATGTTTAAGAAATTGACAATTATCTCGCCAGAAGCAGGTCTGAAAGCTCTGAAAAGCCATATCCCCCGGGCTTTTCAGTAATCCAGCGGGGTAAATGGGTCATGGATTTTTCATACTGTCTGACATTAGCCACCCCCACACTATGCGGAAAATGGGCAAACATTGGTTCATCATTGGGAGAATCGCCTACGTAGACACAAGATGAAAGCATTTCCTGTTCTGTCATATTCATACGATCAGAAAGCAGGGCCTGAGCCATTTCCAGTTTGCTGAAATTTCCCATCCAGGCATTGATATGGATTGAGCTGATTTTGACTGTTACGCCTTTATCTGCCAGCTCATTACTAATATTCTGGACCTCTTCGTCTTTCCAGGCAGGTACATCTTCACAAAAGTCTATTGCAATATCGCTGATCCGGTAAGGCTGGTCAGCAGACAGAACGATATGAGGGTGAGCTTTCTGAAGATCGGAGAGATGGCTGAACAACTCTATACGATCCCGTTCTCTTTGCTCTTCGTCACGTTGATACTTCTGCACCATTGTCCGGCTTTTCTGGTCATAGGCAAAATAAAAAGCCCCGTTTTCACCGACCACTGCCGAGACAGGCCATAGCCTTGCAATAAGATCGCACCAACCGGCAGGGCGCCCTGTTACAACAACAACCTGAATGCCATTAGACTGGAGATCTTCCAGAGCAGAATAAGTCTTTGCGGGCAGTTTACCATCAAGGGTCAGGGTATCATCCATATCACAGAGTACAAATCTGATATCAGTAAGAGAAGCCCTGTCACAGGTATTAAGCGGTTCCATGGCTGGCCTTTCTGTTAGATACAGCAGTCAGATACAGTATGAACGAGATTACAGACATTCCAGCGGCTAATGAGACAAGCAGAGAAATACTATTCATATTTGCTACGGTTTCAGGAACTTTTTCTAATATTACAGCAAGAATTGTTATCTGGCACAGTCCATGAACCATTGCCTTTAATCTTGAACTTATCAGGTCATCAGCGATACGAACACCGGATTGCAGAGCGAATGACTGGGTATAAGGAATCATGATTTCTCTGGAGTAGATTAACAATACCATCCAGATCGAGATCCATTCATTTACAAAAAATGCGATAAAGACGGATATGTGGTAGATACTGTCGCTTACAATATGAATGACTTTTTCCAGGTCGGTAGATGTTCCGGACAGCATTGCACTGTTCATCAAGCCAAGAGCAACAGAAGCCAGCATCAGAACCAAAGCTCCCCATAGCATATCAGGGCTTTCGGACATAATAAGCCAGAGCGCGACAGGCCCGGCAATCAAACGAAAAAGACTGATTATCAGGCTCATTTCCAGCTCCTATATACACTGTATGCGTAGTCTGCAAGAGAGTAAGCGGTTACAAGGGTCGCAGCAGCAAGAAGTGTAAATGATATTGTGTCGTATTCAGATAAGTTCCCGGCACCGACCGCTATGACCAGAACCACAATACCGATCTGGGCTATTCCCTGAATAATAGCTTTCCATTTACCGCTTGAACGCGCTGCAAGCGTAAAGTTCATCTGCTGAGATAATACTCTCAGATAGGAAACAATAAAGTCTCGAGAGAGGATAATCATAAACATATAAACGGGTATCCAGCCATTGTGGACAAAAGCCAGAAAGACCGAGACCCGGTAAAAACTGTCCGTTAGCGGGTCCAGCAACTTACCTATATCAGAAGTCTGCCCAAGACTGCGTGCAGCAATTCCATCAAGTAAATCAGATATTTCTGCCAGTATCATTAATACCAGAGCTATTATGAGCCCCTGTTGATCCCCATTTATCAGGAAATAAATCACAACAGGGCTAATCAGCATACGGAATGCAGAAAGACTATTAGGTATGGTCAGTACACCTGACGGGTTCTTAATCATAAGCAGTCTTTGTCTTTGAAGTGAATGAAAATGAACCAGAAACCTACAACTAGTTAAGGCTATTTGCCAAGCGATTTCATGTCGCTGCGATAGCTGGTGCGGATTAAATGAATCTTAGACTTTTAAGCATAAGAAGGAAGTAGAAAACCAGAGATGAAAAACTCTAATTTAAATATCTAATGACAAGAAAGCCAGGGGTCGTGTCAAGTTAGGTACGCAGAACGCGTAAGGATACTTCATATGGCTACGACTATCTTTTCGTCAACGACGACAACCACGACTACAACAACCTTTCAGCTTCGCTCAACAACAGGAGCTGAAAATCAGAAAGACGGCTCTGATACACCGTCGGTTTCCCCTCCAACAGAACCCAAAAGTGCTGTTAATTTTACACCAGCAGAGCAATCAGATACTTCGAACAAGCTCAATGATGCCGCCAAGAACTATCTTGATGCTATAAACACAGTCCGTCAATTACTGGGGCTACCTCATGAAAATGAAAATCTGGCCAGTTTTGCGAAGNNTCTGTGATTAATGCAGGTTCAGGCGATGATATAATCAATGCGTCCGGAAAATCCAGAATTAACGGCGGATCTGGAGATGACCAGATTAATGCCCTTGGGCGCTCAAATATCAGAGGTGGTTCAGGGGATGATGTCATAAAGACCTTTGGCCGCTCATATATTCGGGGTGGATCTGGCGATGACAATATCACCTCTATTGGTCGATCCCATATCCGAGGTGGCTCGGGGGATGATGTCATAAATACTCTTGGGCGCTCGAATATACGTGGAGGTTCAGGAGATGATGTAATCACCTCAGTTGGACGATCACGCATCAGTGGCGGCTCAGGGGATGACCTTATCAATGCATTTGGCAGGTCCCGTATTAATGCCGGGTCCGGAGATGATGAGATTAATGTTGCCGGGCGATCAAGGGTAAATGCAGGAAGCGGTAATGATGTAATCAATGCATATGGCAGAACCCATATCAACGGCGGTGCCGGTGATGATGTGATTTTAGCTGGTGGCAAGCAGGCTACAATAGATTTTGACAAAGGTGATGGCTCTGACACAATCTATGCTGCTACTGATGTCCGAATAAATATTGGTGCCGGTCTAACCTCGGATTCTCTTAATATCGCCTATGATTCGGGTAAGGCAATCATCAGTTTTGAAGGATCAGATCAGGAGCTAACGCTGTTTTTTGAGGAAGGCAGTAATATCAGGTTGAATTTTGCCAATGGCGACTCTCTTGATTTAACTCCGGGCATTGATCTCAATACCTAGACGCAGAGTATGGAAAAGTATTCAGCCTAAAGCGTTGAAGAGTATAAATCTAACTACACACATTCTGTAAGTCAGAATTATTCAGGATCTTACCGTGAATATTTCGCCTTACAGATTGTCGGAGTGGCTTTGATACATAACTGAGAAGTCCGGTCTCATAATAAATTTGAGATGCCTCCAGCTATTTTCCAACTTTAAACAATAAAAACAATTGAGTTCCTTCGTCACAAAAATGACTATTTTTCAAACATTAGTTCCTAAACATTAATCATAATAGATACCTGCCAAAAATATTTTGGTACTTCATGGACGACCAGTATGGTATTCGAAAACACAATAAGAAACATGAATATCGTAGTTTATTTGTTTTCAGCCAGCTTTAACAACTTCTATAAATAATCCTCATTAGTGGGAAGGGATATATATGTTTAAAAAAGGAATGCTCGCAGCTGGAGCATTTATGCTCGCTGTTTCAGCAA
The DNA here is from genome assembly GCA_050633205.1 of Methyloligellaceae bacterium. Lineage (GTDB taxonomy): Bacteria > Pseudomonadota > Alphaproteobacteria > Rhizobiales > CBDHHC01 > CBDHHC01. Next base: position 13,382 of record JBOEGA010000099.1, read on the forward strand.
CAAATGTACAAACGGTACAGGCCGAAACAAAAGTTGAAGCAACCCAGGATGCTGAAGGACGTAAAATTCTTCAGAAATTTTTATCTTCAGGGTTTGCTCTTGATTTCAAACTGACCTTTGGAAGTGTAAAATATAATAAAGCTACGGGAGAGATTATTGCAACCGATGTAGGCTTTACACTTCCCAATATGAAGGCCAACTATAAAAAAATTATGGTTTCGGGTTATAAGGCTGACCCGGCGGCAGAAACATACAGCATGGATAAGCTTCTTCTTAGTGATTTTTCCGGAACTGTTGCCCCTTTCACTGACGGTTTCAGCATCGATAGATTCGAATATTCCGGCATTTCCGGATCTTATGAAAAAGGCTTTATGTCAGTTGAGAATGCAACCGGCTCTGGAATGAAACTGGCATTACCTAATGCCCCAGATCTTTCCAAGATAAAAATCAGTATGTCTGGTATGAAAGTCACCAATCTCAATGAAATGGCAAAATCCCAGAAGGAAATGATGACGCTATTTCAAAAACCAATTCAGCCAGGAACTCCAATGCCTCCTGAATTGCTGAAATATCTGAGCATGGTATACTCAAATATTTCCTGGGAAAAAGCATCGGTAACAGGTTTTCCTGATCTTCCTGCTCCTGATGGACAGGGTTCCTTTAAAATTGGCGAATTTTTCATGGGCAAAATCTCCAAAGGTGTTCTGGAAGAAATTACGCTTAAAGATCTTAGTGTAGATAAACCTAATGACCCGGTTGTTACGGCCATAAAACTAGGAAAGTTTTCTATTCTGGGATTTGATATGCTTGGTTTTATACAGCATAGCTCGACATTTACTCCTGGAACTCAACCAACACCAGAACAAAGCGCAAAGTTTCTTCAGTTCATAAAAGGCTTCTCCATTAAAGGTGTTGATGTCAAAGGGCCAGATCAAGAACTTACAGGTGAAGCAGACATAAGCTGGGGTAATTTTGTTGGTTTGTTTCCAACCAAAATCAACTGGGATGCTCACAGCATTATTGCAGCTCCAAAAGGTGCTTCTGCTAGCCGGGGTTATGCAGCATTTCTACAAATGACTGGCCTGGATAAACTGGATATTAAATCCTCCATGGGGATCGAGTGGAATGAAAAGAACAATACAATTGTAATCCAACCATTCAAATATGATGCTAAAAAATTAGCAGAAGTTGAGTTTTCTGCATCAATCGGCAATGTTACCAAAGAAATGCTTGAAGAGCGTGATATGGGCAAACTTGGTATCATGGCCCTAGGGTCAAATGTAGGAACAATCACTTTGAAAGTTTCTGATAAAGGTGCCCAAAAACTTGCTGATGAAGCTACAAAAGGGATGTGGAGTGCAATGAGTGCTGAATTTGCTGCAGACCCTGAATTACAGCCAGTTATTGAGAATATCACTAAATTGCTTAATGAGCCTGGAAGTAAACTTACTATTGTCCTTAAACCCAAAGGTACAATGAGCTTTGCTCAGGTTTCAGGAGCAATAGCTCTTGGCCCTAAAATGCTACCAACGCTGTTTGATATTGAGACTTCTCTGGAGAAATAATCACCAGATCATCTTTAAGCATTACAGTTATAGCCACCAGAAGAGTTCTGGTGGCTATTTTTTTACCAGAGATTTCTTAAGATTTATTCCAGAGCCTGATTAATAAAGCAGGTATGTTAACTCTACAAACATTTACATTCATTTATTGCTTTTGTGATATTTTTTTTATTACTCAATTGTAAATAGTTTGAAATTACCAGAATATGTCCAAACAGATACCCTCCAAACTGATGCTTAAACTGGTGCTGGATGCTTTGCCGGTTCGCATATTCTGGAAAGATACTGATTTAACCTACCTTGGATGTAATCAACATTTTGCTGATGATGCAGGAGTAAAGTCACCTGCTGATTTAGAAGGCTATTGTGATTTTGATTTTTTTGAAAAAGATATTGCTGATCTATTCCGGGAGGATGACAGGATTGTAATGGATACCGGCATACCCAAGGTCGGGTATGAAGAGCCTCAAGCCAATCCAGGTGGGGAAACCAGGTGGTTACGCACTAATAAGGTTCCTCTAAAGGACCTGTCCGGAGAAATTGTCGGTGTTCTAGGAACTTATGAAGATATCACCGAACAAAAGCTCTTACGCCAGAAAATTGAGAGGATGGCCCATGAGGATGAACTCACAGGTCTGCCAAATAGAAATCAATTTAAAAAGTCACTTGATGCAGCGATTGAAAGGTTAAAGGAGCCTGACCATCTTATTGGTTTACTACTCCTCGATCTTGATAATTTCAAAAATGTAAATGATACGCTTGGTCATCTGGTTGGAGATAAGCTTCTTCAGGTTATTGCTGACAGAATAAGAGAGAACCTCCCTGAAAACAGTATAGCAGCCAGGTTAGGTGGCGATGAATTTGCCTTTATATTTTCTGATTTGCAATCTCCAGAGATGATTATCAAGTTTGCAAAGGATATTTCCAGCGCTATAGAAGAACCAATTAATATTGACGATCATCTTCTCAATGTGGGTGCAAGCATGGGGCTTATCACTCATTCAGATTCTGAATGTTCCCCCCATGAATTATTCAAGAATGCAGATATTGCTCTCTATGAAGCAAAAAGAGAAGGGAAATCAGATTATTGTATTTATGACAGCTCTATGAATATCAAAGTACAGCTGAACCAGAAAATAGAGAATGACCTCTGTAGTGCGATTCGTAATGGGGAGTTATATACATTATATCAACCCCAGGTTTGCCTTCAGACAGGTAATGTAGTTGGGGCGGAGACGCTTTTGAGGTGGAAACATCCTGAACTGGGAATGATTTCTCCTGACACATTTATCACCGTTGCAGAAAGCAAAAATATTATTATTGATATAGGTTACTATGTTCTCGAACAGGCCTGCACTTTTTGCTCCGAGTTAAATAACAAATCAGATTCCCCGATTACAGTTTCTGTAAATCTATCTCTTAGTCAGTTTAAAGATAGGGGGCTTCAGGAAAATATTCTTGATGAGGTTTTAAAATCCGTAACCGTCCGGCCTGACACGC
>JBOEGA010000100.1:0-5438 GCA_050633205.1 Methyloligellaceae bacterium
GTCATTGCAGTTTTCATGTGTTCGCTATCCTTGAATTCAAGAATAACCAGCTTGTCAAAGGGCCAGTCGCCTATAAGAGTTTTGACGTTTTCATCAGAGACGTGAACTTTTACACCCAGCCTTCCAAGCACTGCCGGGGCTTTTGCTGCGTATTTTCTGTAACTCTCTTCGTTTGTAAATTTTATCTGTACTACGGAATATACGCTCATTAAATCCCTCCCAGGAACAGTCTTTATCTGTTGGTAATATTTTCTGTTGTGTGGGCGAAGTTTATAGACTGGCTATGATGGCTGTCAATAAACCGGAAATTGCAGTGTCTCAGCTTTAAACCGGGAGGCGCTGCCTATTATCTATTCAGGGGCTACTTCTATTATTTTAATGCCTAATTTTGACAGGTTACCAAGCTTTGCGGCCTGTGCCTGTTTTTTATTGATATAGAGAGACACTTTTTCAGGAGTAACTCTGTCCACTGAAATTTCGCCCGCGGGCGTACCTGAAAGAATTTTGTTTGCGAGTTCAGCGGCAGCTTCTCCGCGTTCATGAAAATTTGCGGCAAGCGAAAGGGTGACACCTTTGCCAACATATTTGCTGATTGAACTGACAACCAGTAATGACGGGTCCAGAGACGAAAAATATTTATTTGATATTGAGAAGAATGAAGAGGTCGGCGTTATATATAACAGGTCCTGCTTATTACTCTTCTGAATTGCTCTTCTGACCTGATTTTCGTAAAACTTTGGTGAGGCATCCGGAATTATTCTTAGCGGAACAATTGTTTTTCCTCTTTTCGCACCAAAGTTCAATATTTTATCCAGTATCAGCTTACTTTGAACTTCCCGGGGGTCGTACCATACAGCAACGGACTTGAAGCGTTTTATTTTTGATAGCACATTAAATTGTGTTTCAATATCAATTACGGCCTGAGCACCAGTGATATTGTTGCCAGGCCTCTCCATTGTTTCTACTATTTTTGATTGTTTGGGAGCACCGACGATATTGAAGATATGAGGGACTTTTTTGTTTATTACTGAACTGACCAACTTTGTGCAGGTTGTACCAAAAGAATAAACCAGATCATATTCTTTAAAGTTGGTTTCATTCAGGGTGTAGAACAGCCTGGTTTTTGAACGCCCGGCATCAATATATTTGAAAGTAACATCAGGATTAAGTTTTTTCAGCTTAGTAACAAAGCCCTTTTCAGCATCGGTTATTCCACGCCATGTCACAACCAGAACCCTGGCAGCCTGTAGCTCTGCAGTCTTCAATAATAAGAAAATAACAGCGAAAATGGCTATGACGTATCGATACACAGTCCTGCTTACCTTGTTACACAAACACTACGGGGCAATGTAACAGGCAAGTGTTTAAAAAATGCTGCCAAAGCACTCTATTTATTAAGCAATAACATATTGTTGAGGCGGAGCGCCTTCATATAGGGTATTTGACACCGGTTCAATTTTTCTGAGTGCCAAAAGCCGTTTGAAACGATATCTGGATATTTTGCTGTCGCTCGTAAGGAAAAGCCCGTGATCTATATCCAGCCCCAGATAACCGCATTTATTAATTTCTTCCAACGCCAAAGCGTCCTGATCAGTATAATTCTTTACTTTCATAATCTAACTCAACAATATCGCCTGAAAATATTACTGTTGGGGCAACCTAACGACCAACTACAAACACTTCGTTAACGTGGCTTAGTGAATGGCAGTAAAGGAGGGAGAATTGATTTCATCTTCGTTCGGAGGCTCGAACTGTTCTTTGAGACAGTCAAAATTATCAAGGTTTTTCTTTGCTATCTGACCTGATCTGGCCTTTAGCCTTTCGAGTAAAATATTGTCAGGTGTGTTTATATAAATATGTCTGAAATGAATATTCAGATCACTGGCCAGTTTTCTGGCCTGCTGCCGGGAGGAATAACTCCAAAAGCCAAAATCAAGAATGACGTTATTGCCATTTTTCAGCTCCTGTTGTGCGATGCACCAGAGCTTATCAACGGCAGAGCTGAAACACTCTTCCCAATTTTCCTCAAGCTCGCGAGCTGTAAAATTTTCTTCACAGAACTCATCAGCGTTAAGTCTTAGAGCTCCGGTTTCATGGGCAAGCTTTTTGGACCAGGTTGTTTTACCTGCACCTATAAAACCCTGAACTATTGTCAGAACCGATATTGATCTGCTTATCATGCTCCATTTTTCTATTTGCAAATGCGATATAATAATAATTCAGGCATAATACTACCTCAATGATATTATTTATCCAGCAATACTGCTCTCAAGTAAGACGAATGTACAAGACATCTGTTCTAAAAAAACACACTTTCCTGATGTCCCATACTCTCTCGTATGTTTTAACGTAATTAAATCATACAATAATACCTATTGTAATTAAGTCGAGGGAGAGGCGAAATGTCTAAAAAAGATAACTTACGCAAAGCTCAGGACCTTCAGAGTAAATTTATTGAAGGGAAGCTGTCTCGTCGCCGTTTTTTAAAATCTGTTACTGCATTAGGTTTGGTCGCATCTGCACCATATATATTATCTGCCGGACATGCAGAAGCTTCAGCCAAAGGGGATTATGATTATATTATCATTGGAGCCGGATCTGCTGGATGTGCAATTGCAGCGCGCCTTGGAGAGAATTCAGGTACGAAAGTTCTTGTGCTGGAAGCCGGGCCACCTGATACTGAACCACTTATTCATATGCCTGCAGGTTACCCTAACCTGCGTACAGGTAAACTGGACTGGAACTATGTTACAGTTCCGCAGAAAGATCTGAATAACAGGCAGATTCCTGTGCCACGCGGCAGGGTATATGGCGGATCTTCCTCGATAAATGCAATGATTTACCAGCGCGGAGCACCGGAGAATTATGATGACTGGGGTAAGGAAAATCCCGGCTGGAGTTACAAGGAAGTACTCCCCTATTTTATAAAATCCGAGAGTAATGAGCGTATTAAATCTGATCAACATGGCAAAGAGGGTCCTCTTAATGTTGCTGATGTTGCAGACAAGAATATCGTTATTAAAGCAATGCTTGATGGAGCTAAAGAGCAGGGGTACCCGCTCAATGATGACTTTAATGATGGCGACCAGAATGGCTTTGGCTGGTATCAGTTGACCCAGAAAGATGCCAAGCGCTTTTCCACGGCACTGGCTTACCTACACCCGGCGGTTGAAAAAGGTAATGTGGTTATACAGGGGGAATCTGTCGTCCTGCGCCTTGTTTTTGATAAGAACAAATGTACAGGTGTTGTTTTTACTGCTGGAGGTAAAGAGCATACGATTTCAACCAAGGGAGAAATTATTCTCAGTGGCGGGGCAATCGGTTCTCCCCAGATTCTGATGTTGTCAGGTGTCGGGCCAAAAGCGGATCTGGAAGCTTTGGGCATTCCTGTTGTGAAAGATCTTCCAGGTGTTGGCCAGAACCTTCAGGAACATGCGATGGTTCCTGTCTCTCATGAATGCACCAAGCCCGTAACGCTTTCAACGGACCCAACCCCTAATCCCGCACTTGCTGAACAGTTTAGTAAAGGAAAAGGCCTGCTGACTTCCAACCTTGCTGAAGGTGGTGGTTTCCTGAAAGTTAAAAAGGATGCTAAAGCGCCTGACCTGCAGTTTCACTTCAGTCCGGTCTATTTTATTAAAGAAGGCGCTGAAAATCCGAAAGGTTATGGCTTTACTATTTTACCGGGAATTGTCGGGACGAAAAGTATAGGAACCGTCAAGCTGGTCTCCAAAAAACAGTCTGATAAACCTGCAATTGATCCGGCTATCGGCAAGGAGCAGCATGATATTGATGTTATGGTTGAAGGCATCAAAATCGCCCGTAAAATTCTGGCTTCATCAGCGATGGAAGAGTATCGCGGCAAGGAAGTTGTTCCGGGTGAAAATGTGAAGACCGACGAGCAGCTTCAGGAGTATGTCAGAAACTATGCGCATACTATTTACCACCCTGTAGGCACCTGCAAAATGGGTAAGGATAAAATGGCTGTGGTTGATGCCAGTCTGAAGGTTCATGGTATTGAGGGGCTACGTGTCGCTGACGCGTCTATCATGCCAACGATTATTAATGCAAATACAAATGCGCCGTCTATTATGATTGGTGAAAAATGTGCTGCTATGGTTATGGCCAAAGTCTAGCAGAATAAAAAATACCCGGGCAGTGCAGTGATTGCTGCCCGGGCAAGGAATATGACATTCGTTATGTAGGAGTAACGGATGTCAACTTCCTAAAGTAAACGCTGCTGTTTTACTTTTTGACTGCCACTCTCAGTGACATCATTTTTGTTACCTGAGTATTGAGGTTTGCCGGGTCAAAAACCGGAAGTGAGCATACATTATTTGAGCAGGCGAAAGCTGCTGCTTTCTCCAGTTCAGGATATTTCACATCCGGGTTAATCATTGGACCTTCAGCTTTATCCCACCAGTCGATACGTTTGTAGGCTATTGGTAACTCACGGGCAGCCTTGTGTAGCTTCTGAGCCGCCGGATCTCCTTTTTTACCAACAATTGTTATGTGAGCTGGTTCGATTGACAGTTCGTCATCTGCCAGAACAATACCAATGAGAAAGCGGCGCATTTTTGTAACTTCCTCAGCCACAAGGTAACGCATGACGTGTTCTGCCTGATCACGGTACTCCTTACTGCCATGATAGCGGTTCAGGGTATTCAGAAATCTGGCAAGCTGTATGTTCTCTTCGATCTGAACCACCGGCTTTGCAAACACTCCGACATTACTGGATGAAACTGCAGAGGTGATGTACCCGCCAGCCTTGTTTTTGAAGGTCCTACCGATGAATGTCCCGGTATTTGCAGCGAGCTTCAGCCATTTTCTGTTGCCAGTTGCTCCATAAAGGTCGAGAGCGGCCTGCCCTACTGCAAGATTATCCCCGAGATATGGTCCGCCCTTGTCAGATGCTCCATGTCTGAACCCGCCGCCTTTTATTTGTCTGGCCTGAATAATCCAGTTCATGGCAGTTTCGGCTTCTGCAAGAATTTTAGGATCACTCGTTACATTATACAGTGCAACCAGCCCGGTAATTACCCAGCCGTTTTCACGGGCATAGATATTCTTATCAATTCTGGGCATACCGAGCTTTTTTCGTTCTTCGGCATTTAATGCATAGAATTTTTTGCCATCTATTTCCGTATTAAGATCTGCATCCTGACTTGTGTAAAAAGCGCCCTTATTATCTTTCATAAGCGTTGTCAGATATCGGTAAATATTTTTTGCGGCATCAAGATATTTCTGATCGCCCCATAGAGAATATGCCTGCGTGTAGTGGCGCATATACTGGGACTGGTAGGACATGATTTTTTCGTAGTGCGGAGACTTCCAGTCCACCTTATCGGAATACTGATAAACGCCACCCCAGACGGGATCAAACAAATTCAGAGCAGCATCGAGGGTTTGTTTCGCCGGTCTTGCGAATTTATTATCAC
>JBOEGA010000101.1:0-21326 GCA_050633205.1 Methyloligellaceae bacterium
TTCAAACACTGGAAATGCTGAACAAAGCCGGTCGCTATGATGTGCTGGAAAAGCTTCTTACCAAAGAAGAGTATAGCCGTGCAATAAATCCGGTTCAGCGCATGTTTTTTCTGGGCCTTGTTTATAAGAGCCAGAGCAGGTTTAAGGATACAGTTGCAATATACCGTAAGATTCTGGCAAAGAGTCCGGGGTTTAACCGGGTTCGTCTGGAACTTGCTCATACTCTTTTTCTTATGAAGGAGTATACGAGTGCCAAACATCATTTTGATCTCGTGATAGCGTCTTCAGATAATAAAGATTTCAGGCTCCGTATTCAAAAATTTATTGATGTTATTTACAAGAAACGCAAGTGGAATGTATCCGCCTATGCTTCTCTTGTTCCCAGTACTAATATCAATAATGGCACATCGGCTGAGACTATCTATGTTAATGGCCTGCCATTTACTGTCGATAACAGCTCCAGAGAAAAAAGTGGCATTGGTTTGTCTGCAGGGATTAATGCGGGCTATGCACTGTCTGTTACTGATAAGCTCGACTTTGTTTTTGGTGGTGGCCTGCATGTGAAGCAGTATGAAGGCGAGGAATTTGATGATAATATAATTTCTCTTGAAGTCGGGCCCCGTTATCGTTTTCAGAATGGCTATGTCGGTATTTATGCAACTGCAATGAAGCGCTGGTATGGTGGAGAAGACTATGCCTATAACTGGGGAGGAAGACTGCATGGCTCATACCGTGTGAGTTCAAAAGATGTTCTGTTTTCCGATCTTTCATGTCAGGAAAAAAAGCATGATGAGCAAACCTGGAAAGATGGTCATAACTGTGGTGTCGCGGTTTCACTGGATCACTATCTGAACTCAAAATCTTTTATGAGAGTTCTTGGTGGCGGTGGACTGGACAAAAATGAACAGGAGCATCTGGACTATAATATGGGATATGCAGGTCTTGGTTTTTATCAGGAGATCCCTTTTGGAGTCAGTCTCTATGTGGAAGGCAAATATCATAATTTTGATTATGATGGTATTTCTCCCGGTTCAACCGAAGGCCGTCTTGACCAGAGATATGAAGCTAAAGTCCATATAACCAAACGGGACTGGAACTATATGGGGTATGCACCAATGCTTCAGTATCAGTATATCTATAACGATAGTAACATCGATATTCATAAGTTCGATGCACATAATATAAATCTTACTTTGACTAAAAAATTCTAGAGGTGTCAGCGTAGGGCAGGTATGGCCGTCTGTAATGAAAATTACGGGCGGCTTTTTTTTTAGTTTTTACCAGAAATATTTGTGCTGGTATTATTTCTCCAGTTTTACCATTTTAATTTTAAGTCTGAGATCCTGGGCAGTAACAAGACTGACTGGATTTTTTTACCAGGCATGGGGAAGCAAAAACAGGGGATCGTCAATGTGTCCGGAATGGACTATCTGGAAATGGCGGAGAGAGAGGGATTCGAACCCTCGAGACGGTTACCCGCCTACACACTTTCCAGGCGTGCGCCTTCGACCACTCGGCCACCTCTCCGTATTTAAGTTCCGGTTCTAGAGTTCCGGAAGGTCCCAGACAAGCGCACGCTCGTCTTCTCAGAGACGCACATTGCGTTGCAATATGCTTTGGCGCCTTCGACCACTCGGCCACCTCTCTTTATGCTTCCTCAAAAATATCATACCTGAAAAGACGCAGGCTATCGTATTGGTTCTTTTCCGGGGAAGAATTGATGGTGGTATACTATCAACGGCTTTCATTCAAGTCCAAGTTTGTGATAAGTTGAAGGAATCTCGTCATATTGGTGTGTAAATGTCGTTTTTTCGGTCTAAACGGCAGATTTCAGGATGAGTGCAGGGAGATGTGCGGTTTATTTGTACGTGACCTTGCTGGAAAAGTCAGTTCGCCAGTAATCAATTAATAAAAAGGGGTATGCGGATCAGCTATGGCTTTTATCAGATTTATAGGGGTATTTATCTTTCTTCTTGGGCTGATAGCGTTTGCAGTCGATGGGACCAAGTCTCTGGCATCAGATGGAGAAGTCGTTATTACATCACTGGAAGAATTCTGGATGGAGGTGCATTCGAAGAGTTTTGATTCTTTTCAGGTTGCAGCCGAAGGTGTTCTGCCAGCATTTCTGAATGATACAATTCTTGACAGTATTCTATCATTTCCTCTTTGGGTGATATTGGGAATTCTCGGGGTTTTATTGTCCTGGTTAGGGCGGAAAAGAACAAGAACATCTGCTTTTATTAACTAGAGCATGTAGCACTTAACCGGGGTTCCATCTCAAATTGCCAGCCAAGTAATCCCGGCCAACCGTGCCGGGATTTTTTATGTTCAGATTCAGGTCTGCTGAGTGGCCAGGAGATCAGCTATTTCCGGATAAAGAGCGAGGCCCAGAGCTGCCAGCGCGCCTGCAAGGAATAGAATAATCAAGGCCAGCGTTATTCTTCTTGCCCTTTTTCTTATTGTATTTACATCCTGTGCCTGCAGGGGTTCTGTATCCCATGAAGGTGAGCCTTTAAACATGGCTGCAATCTGAGTGCCACCATCTACTGCTCCTTTGTGGAGGATCGGCTTTCCTGTTTTTTCCGAAAGGTGTTGTGTAACCTTATTATATGGAACAGGGGCATCTGCTTCATTCTCAGTTACATAACCAAGAACATAGCGCTTTCCATCTGCTGTAATAATGCTTGATACTTCACGCAGACCAAGCACACCCATTAATGCATAGATTTCGCCACGTTTTTCAATTGCTGTGATATCTGCATAGGTCAGCTCAGTTTTGATAACAGGTCCGGTAGGAGTTGGTCCGCGCCAGGTTGGCAGTTTGAGTTTTACCTTGTCATTATGTATTTCAATGCGCTGGCGACCGGCTGCTAGTATCTGCAGGATTATGAACATAATACCGATGAATGATAATATGAAAATCAGGCCCAGAGAGATTGTATCAGTGTACTGGCCGTGAGCGATTCTCATGAAAATCATGATTGGCATACTAATAAAGAAAGGCAGGAAAAGCAGGAACGTAAACCACAAAACGATCTGACGACCTATGCTTACTTTATAGGTGTCGGGCTTTTGTTGCGCTGTCTGCGCCGGTTTTTCTGCAGTTGTGGCGTCGGTATCAGCATTAACCTGAATAGTTTCTGTCGACATAATTTTAAACTCCCCGCCCGAAAATAACCAATTATTGATTGGGATTTATATTGATACGATGGTTAAGTATACTTACGTCAATAGCATAGTATCCTGATACAATAAATATGATTGATAGTGATGTTTTTTACCAGAAAGAAAATTGAAATGCCATCTCGGGACGAGGCTTTGCCAGGCAGAGAGGTTCCTTTGCCGACAGCGGAGAAGCATTTTGTGCTTAAAGTACCGTTGAAGGGGCCCTATCCAGCGGGATATGAGCAGATTGTTGTCGGTATGGGCTGTTTCTGGGGGGCAGAGAAAGCCTTCTGGTCATTATCGGGGGTTTATGTGACCGCTGTTGGTTATGCAGCCGGGTATACACCTAATCCGACCTATGAAGAAGTTTGTTCCGGAAAAACAGGGCATAACGAGGTTGTTCTGGTTGTTTATGATCCTGAACAGATTTCAAGACTGGAGCTTCTGAAGGTTTTCTGGGAAGGGCATGACCCGACACAGGGGATGAGGCAGGGGAATGACCGTGGTACGCAGTACCGATCCGGTGTTTATGTATCATCCGCTGACCAGATTGAAGAGATCAACTCGTCAAAAGCTGTTTATCAGGCTGAATTGCTGGCAAAGGGCTATGGTGCGATAACGACTGAGGTTCTGGAGTTGTCCGAGTTTTATTTTGCCGAGGATTATCATCAGCAGTATCTGGCAAAAAATCCAGGCGGTTATTGCGGTTTAGGTGGTACGGGTGTGAGTTGTCCGGTTGGTGTCGGCGGGTAATGGCAATACCTGTTCAGGGGAGAATTTTGCAGCCTGTCCGGCGGGCTGGTTCTCACTGTCAAAGACATTCCATAATGTGACATCTCTGATTTCGAACAGTTTTCCAGTTCTGCTTACTCTTACACCGTTAAATCCGGTAATGATGTTTCCGGAAGATGCCTGATCGAGAAGTTTCTGTCTTCCTGCGCGAAGGTTTTCGGGAGCTGACAACCTTGAAGGCATCCGAGTGAATTCATTCCAGTCCATTTCCCAGAGTTTCTGGGCTTCCAGATTGGCAAAATTAAATATCGGGTCAACTTCTGTGCCATGGGCAATCAGGATGAATTTTGCGTTATAGAGGGCCTCAGGGAGATCAGGACAAGAGGTTTCCAGTATGGGTGAACCTGATAATTGCAAATAGCTATCACATATATTAGTGCACAGTTTTTCAATCTCAGGGTTCGTAATCATTAACGGCCTCCTGCCCGGTTTTTTAAAATTTTGTTAAATTGCTGACTGAATTGTACCTTAACCTGTCAATAATTATAAACGGTAATTAGTGTTCCTTAGTGTCAATTAACTCATCTTAATAAAGTTTCCTGCTAACCTGACCGGGTATATAGGCAGGGACCGTTAGTGAGAAGAAGATGGTAGACACAACACTTACCAGTAAGTCCGGTGTTAATGTTCTGTCTTTGCATCAACCTGCAGAGTATTTTGGCAAAGTATCTCAGCAGAACAAGGTGGTGGGCAGCACCGGTTCGCGCTCGGAGCCTTCGGACTTTTTTACCCCCAGTTCGTTGACTAACAGGGCATCAGATCTTTACAGGCTGCAGGATAGTACCAGTAGCTCTATTCAGGCGATTCAAAAAGCACAAGCGGGTATAGCCCGGATTCAGGAACTTGTCAGCGAGGCTGAGGGCATTGCAAGGGATGCCGGTGCGCTTGAGGTTGAAACAGCCAGTGTAAGCAGTACGGTTACAGGGCTTACGGGAGGAGAAACTCTCGAGGGTGCTTTTAATATTGATAGTGGAGATTCCATAACGGTTGGTGACGGGCTTCATAGCATTACTGTTACCGCTGATGGCAGTACCACGCTTGACAGTCTGGTTTCAGAGATTAACTCAGATGAGAATTTGGATGTTAAAGCTTCAGTTTATCAGGGAGCCCTGAAACTTGAGGCCAATAGTGAAAATGATATTACTGTTGCACTAACCGATAATGGTGGTGGTGCAAACAGTTTATCCGATCTGGGGTTTGCTGACCTTGGTGAGGATGTTGTTGCGGAGGCAGGTACACTTAGTCTTAACCGCCTGGGACTTGCGAATGATTTTAATGCTATTCTGGAAGAGATAGATGCGGTTGCAAAAGATTCAGGGTTTGAGGGGATCAATCTTCTTCAGGGTAGCAGCGTATCCGAGAAATTTTCCTCTGATGAGGGTCTAACTGTATCTGTTGACGGTGTTGATTTTGATTCTGACGGGCTGGGTCTGACGCAGGCTGATAACAGATTTCAGACCAGTGTTGATGTATTAAGTTCTATAGCGGAACTGGATGCTGCTGCTGTAAATATTAGCAATCAAGCAGCTATATATGAATCAAATGAGGCAGTAATTAATGTAAATCAAGGGTTTAGCGCCGGACTTATTTCGACTTTACAATCCGGCACGGATCTTGATGTGTCTGCTCCTGTTGATGATGTCGTTGGACGTCTGGCGGAAGAAACCAAAAAGCTACTTGCAACGGAGAGTAAATCTCTGACATCTTCTGATGGACAGGATCTGTTGAAATCTCTGGACTAGAGCTTGTAGCGTTTAATCAAATTCATTCACCGAAAATTTTTACTGTATCCCATATTATATTTTTTCCGCGAACTCTCTCAGCCCTTTTAATACCGGATCGTAAGCTTCCTCGTTTCTCTGTTCGGGATAGATTGCATATACCGGGTATACAAACTTTCTTGCTTTTTCTACCAGTTTTAAGTCTCCGGATTTTATGTACGGGTGTGCAATGCGCAATGGGAAATAGCCTGAAGCCTTATTTTCAAGAAGGTAGTTTACACCAATTGAACCCAGGTCCAGATGCAGGCCCATGTGAATCAGGTCGGGATAGGCTTCTGCATGGTCGTTTTGAAATTCCGGCCCCCAGTTTACAAAGACATAGGTATTGTCAGGCTTTTTCCCGCTTGCATCCCCACTGGTGAGGAGTGCAAGTTCTTCGTCAAAAAGATGTTCAACTATCAGGCCTGGACGCTGGTGCGGGCGATAGACAACTGCCAGGTCAAGCGTGCCTTCACTTATTCTGTCTATCAGACCTGTAGAAAATCCGACAGTTGTTGTAACGGCCAGTTCAGAGAACTCGCTTCTCAGCCATGATATCCAGTGGAGGAGGAAGCCTTCCCACAGGCTTATCTGTGCTCCGACACTTAAGTGATCCACGTGTTTGTCGGACAGGCCTATTTCAAGCTGTGCGCTATGCCAGATACGGATCAATGCTATTGCATGTTTTTGAAACTGATGTCCGGCAGCTGTTAATTTTGTGCCGGATTTGGAGCGTTCAAACAGCTGCTTGCCAAGAAGGTCTTCCAGATTCTTTATGCGGGCACTGATGGTGGACTGGGTTGCATAAAGCTTATCTGCAGCATTGATAAAGCTGCCTGTTTCGACGACTGCCAGAAAGGTTTTGGCCAGAGTTATATCCATCTGTTTTATTAAATCCCTGAAATAGCATATGGGATTTAATATCGAAAAAATCGATATCAAGCTACATAAAAATTCGTTTGATTAATGCCACAAAAGAGATCAAATAGTTTGCTGTCGGCGGTGCAAGAGCATTGCTCCCAGAGGCCGATCGTTTTCTCGTAGAACTGCAATATAAGACCACAATTTCTCTATGTTTTAAAGGACACGAAGATGAACCTGAAATTGATCCTATCTACTGCTCTTGCGGTTGTATTGTTTGCTGGTGCGGCTAATGCGGTTACAATTACGAACCGTGATGCTGCTGCTCACAAGCTTACTGTTCTTGAGGGTGAAACTTCAAAAGATGTTACGATTCAGCCGAATCAAACAATTACTGAGCTTTGCAAAGAGAGCTGCGGAATTCGTATTAATGACGATGAAGGCAACGAGTACGAAGTAGAAGTTAACGAAGTTGTTTCTATTGAAGAAGGCCAGATGACTTTTGAGGGTGACACTCAGGATCAGGGGTCAGGCAATAGCGAAGAAACAACAGGGAGCACTTCCGGTCAGCAATAAAGATCTTTTCATTGCCTTGCCGCTCACCCCTCAATTTTTTCCACTGTGCGTTCAGCTGAAACATGCTGGGCGCACTTTTTTGTTTGTCTTTTCTCCTTTAGGCAGCGCTCCCGGTTATGGGATAAAAGTTTCATTTTAAAATCCCGGCTAAATAGGCTATGTGTTGGCTGTATAACCATATTTTGCAACTGTATTGATGATGCAGAAGCATGTTTGCGGGTCTGAGGGTTTTATGAGCGACGGCTGGATTTCACAAATGAGAAAGGGGTTTGTTGAGTTCTGCATACTTGTTGCTGTGCGGGATGGGGCAGACTATGGCTACGCGATCTATAAATCCCTTAATGAAACCAAGGTGCTAACCTTTACAGAAAGCACATTATATCCAGCGCTTAACAGATTAACGCGAGAAGGTTTTCTGACCAGTTATAAATCCTCCTCATCTTCAGGAGGGCCTCCAAGACGTCATTATGTTTTGTCTGATGACGGGAAGGTCAGGCTTGGTGAAATACAGGCCTACTGGGAGTTACTGAAGAAAGATATCGATGAACTATTGGTGGAAAATAAATGACAAATCTTGAGAAGGCTTTAGGTGACAGGCTTAACAGTCACATCGGAGAAGTCCGGAAAGTTTTGAAAAATACCGGTGCCAGTAGTGAAGAGGTCGAAATTCTGACAGAGAATCTTTATGACCATGCATTTTCCAAGGCTGAGTCACTTCTGGATAAATACTCTGCAGAGGAAGCTGCGGAGCGTACTCTGGCTGGGTTGCAACCAGCTGAATCCTACGGCGAAAACAGTGTTCTGGCCAGTCAGGATGCAGAGGGTTCGGGGATTTCAGTTAAGACAATTCTTGGTGTTGTAAGTGTCCTTCTTATGGGCGGCTCTCTCGCGCTGTCAGCTTTTCTGGCTGAGAAGATCATGTTTGATGTCCATCAGTCCGGGGCGGTATTCCTGTTTGGCCAGATTCTGGCATTTGGTATCGGGATTGCTGCATTGCCGAGCCTTCTGGGGCGCGCAGGCGCTTTATGCTCTGCGTTTATGCTGCTGTTTTTGATAACCGGGTTTTTGTGGAAATTTTTTTCAGGAACCGGGTGAACCTTTTCCGGGTCTGAGCAGACGAACTCTTCAGTGATTTAACATAAATGAGGAGTTCAGGGTTATGAAGACGGTCGCTATTGGTGTTGTTTCTGTATTATTTTCCATACTGGCAAATGTAGCGATGGCCCAGTCTATCCCTGAAAGAGAGTGCAAGCCTGCGGTTCTCGGCAATGGTAAATCCTTTATTCAGCATGTTGCCAAACGCGATACGGTTCTTGACTGGAAGGCTAAAGTTCGTGATCTTTATGGTCCAGAATGGGCGAATTACGGGACAGCGAAAGTGAAGCGTTTTCCCTGCAGTACAGGCGGATGGTTCAAGCAGAATTGTGTGGTGCGTGCCCAGCCGTGTCTTGAGGTTGAAGGGTCTTGAGATGATAGTCTTATGCGAATTGTGCCGGCAATAGCTTATTTGTATGTCATTGTGCCATATGGGTGATGCATACCTGTGTTTTTTTGGGGCTGTTTATAGTTTTTCTCAATATCCTCAAAAAAAACTGTATTATCAATAATATGAATGTAATTACCCATGAGAAGAGGCCATGACACCAGAACAAACAAAGCTGGTACAGGATAGCTTTATGCTTTTGAAGCGATGTCCCAGAGATCCAGCCGAGCTTTTTTACAAACGCCTTTTTGAAATCGCCCCTCAGGTCCGGCCCCTTTTTCCTGATAATATGGATGAGCAGAAAATCAAATTTTTTATGATGCTCAACTCTACTATTCTTAATCTGAAAAATCTCGATATTCTTGTTCCCTCCATTAAAGCCATGGGCAGACGACATGTCGGTTATGGCGTGACCGTGGATCAGTTTGGAGCGGTTAAAAATGCGTTTTTCTGGACGCTCGAAGAGGCGCTGGGTGAATGGTACTCGGCTGATGTAAGGGATGCGTGGATTGCGACCTATACTGCTCTGGAAGGGACTATGAAAGCGGGGATGGAGAGTGAGGAACTGTCATCATAGTCTTTCGCATTATCCACCCTGTCCTGAATTCAAAATGCTTCCCATTACAGTTATTGTCATAAAGAAAATTGTCAGGCTCATGAAATAGACAATATTGATGATAAGGAACAGTTTTTGTTTGAAGTCTGTTGGTCTGCTCCAGGTGAGTATCAGTGTCGTAGGGC
The DNA here is from genome assembly GCA_050633205.1 of Methyloligellaceae bacterium. GTDB lineage: Bacteria > Pseudomonadota > Alphaproteobacteria > Rhizobiales > CBDHHC01 > CBDHHC01. The sequence goes on from JBOEGA010000101.1 coordinate 9,379, forward strand.
AGTATAGTGTGCCTGCATATATTATGGTCCAGTAGATGGGCAGGACTGCACGGTCATAGGGTGTCAGATGGCCGTCCGGGAAACCTTTTGTTGAAGCTTCCTGATATAGAAACCAGGTTAGCAGGAGCACTGCAATGCTGAGGATTGCCGACAGGATTTTGTTGGACATGCTGTGTTTCATTCCGGAAGTATGGCGAGTAAAAATGTTGTCTATGTGATATGTGGGGGTGTTTGTTTAAGGTTTGTTTAAAGGGGGGGAGGGGTAAATCAGTTTCCAGTGCTTTCGATCAAGTCATCCAGGCCAGACAGTGTGACGGGTTCCTTGCCTGGTAATTTTACTGTCAGTTCCAGTTCTCCGCCCATTGCTTCAATATATTGACGCAGAGTTGATATGCGCATGTCTGTGCTGTTCTCCAAGCGGGATAGGTTGGATTGGGGAACATCCAGTTTTTCGGACAGCATGGATTGTGTGAGGCCGAGGTCGCTTCTCAGTTCCTGCAGAGTCAGATATTGCTGTTTTAGCTCGATGGCTCTTTTGTTGATTTTCTGTCTGCGCTTTTCGGGGAGTTTGTCCCAGATTTTTTGCAGGTTCTGGCCTTTACTCATGACTGTTTCTCCAATGTTTCGAGGTGTTGGTCGAAGCGTTCGTCTGCTTTTTTGATCAGTGTTTTGTAGAACTTTTTCTGACTTCCACCTGACTTGTCTCCTGCTACCAGTAATATGGCGTTTCTTGCCGGGTCGAATGCGAAGGCTGTGCGCCAGACACCACCGTCTGCATTGAAGCGCAATTCTTTCATGTTGCTATGTTTTGAGCCGTTTAGCGTATCGGCGTGCGGTCTGCCGAGTTGCGGGCCGAAGGTGCTTAACAGCTCTGACAGGGCCAATAGCTCGTCCTGAACTTCTTCGGAAAGGTCCGAGAATTCGTCAGCAAAGTCAGGATGTAGGTCCACTGTCCAAGTCATAGGAATATATCATAGTTGGTATATATCAGCAATGATATATGTTGGGGTGGTTAATGGAGGGTTTATTTGGCAATTGTGAAGTGAATAAACCATCATGTGGATTAACAACATTCATTATGTAAAGAAATATTTACACTTTTCCTAGACTATCATATTGATAGGTTCTATGATGGATAGCATTCAGGTTGGGAATTGGCCGGATGAGCCCCCAAGGACTTATCAGCTTATCGAAATTATACGTTCGCTTGCGGCGTCCGGCAGGCTTGTGCTTCTGGATCATGCAGAGGAACGAATGTATGAGCGTGATATTGATATGAATGACATTCTGACTGTTCTGAGGATTGGTGAGATTGTCGGGCCCATTGAGGCTGGTCGCAAAGCTGATGAGTGGAAGTGCAAGGTTACTGCTTCTCCAAATCTGAATTCCGGGCGAGAAATCGGTGTCGTTACCATAGTTATGAGTGCTTCCCGGCTGCTAATCAAGACCGTGGAATGGGAGGATTGAGAGATGACCGATGTTAAACATTTTTCCGTTTCAGGGCAGGAAATTTCTGAAAAGCCATATCATTACCGGGCCTGCGGGCTTGATAACGTCTATCTGAAAAACGGGTATACGGTTGAGGAAACCGATTATGGGCGCGGGGTGATGATACATGATATTCCCGGGCTGCACAGGGCCATCGGTCTGCATCTGGTTTCCGAGAAGAAGTTGCTGGGTGCACGGGAATTTCGTTTCCTTCGCAAGGAAATGGATTTTACGCAGGAAAAGCTGGCGAAGTCACTGCTGGTGGATGTTCAGACTGTCGCGCGGTATGAGAAAGAGCAAACGGCTATTCCGGGACCAGTGGATGGTATGATGCGGTTTCTGTTTGCGTTTTATCTGGTGCCTGAGGATGAGCGGCTTGCGGTTCTTGAGGATCTGAAGGATGAGCTTGAGGCGCGCGGGGTTGCTGATGATGAGGGGATGTGTTTTTCGTTGAGTGGGGATGTTTGGGGTTTTGGGTGTTCCTGAACATATAGAGGTATTTTTCGTTACCGATTTTATTTTTGGCAGGCTCCCTAAAGCCTCTTTAGTTTGGTGGTTACTGGGTCCCATATATTTCCGCGGATATAGTTTCGTATATTACTGATAGGCATTGGCCGCGCAAATTATGGGATGACAGCGGATGGGGCTATTTTTTTAGCATTCTGGGTAATGGTATAGCCATTTTAAACCAAATTTATCAAACCTCTGACTGAATCGACATTTTGCAAGATGGTTTTTATTGAATTGGCTTAAGCCAAACTTTTGGCAGGATTTATATAGCCTTTGTCTTAAACCAATCCCCTTATGTGCATCAAATTTATAGAGTGGCGTTCCTAGGGCGAGTGCCCTATTGAAGCATTGGTCTGTTTCATCATTTGAGATGGCGTATAGTCTTGTGGATTGAGTGATTGTACCATCTGGAAGGAGAGCTTTTACTTTAAAAGAAGACTTGAAGGGGAATACTGGAACTGTCGGGGAGAAATTCCTGTACCAGCCAAACAAATATTTTCCATTCGTTAAAACGGGTTTTCCTGAAACCAGTTCGTTCGCTCGATAGGGATCAATGAAAATAAAAGGATCGTATTTGTGTTTTGTTTTTTGAAGTTGGAATAGTAAGGTTACTTCATCAGGTTTGTATAAGCTTCCTGACGGCATTGTGATTTCGAATACAATATTTATTCCGCCATAGAAATTTTTGTTTCTTTTAAATTTGATGAATTTAATGGTTGGAATGTTGCTGGTTGAGTTGTTTATGGGAAGTTTGACATGGTGACGGGCATCAGCCCATTTACCGGGATGAATTTCAAACCACATTCCTGCATGCGCCTGTGAAGATAGCAAGCAGGTGGATATAATAGTTAGAGCAATGAAAGTATGCAGGAAAGACTTTTTAGGCATTTGTGTTTTTGTCGTTTGTGAGCACTTACCTCTTTGTATATTGGGTAATGGGTGAATGTTTGGCTTGTTTCAGCAATTTTTGTGCAGTGGGGTAAACTGGTAGGTTTTCGTTATCAGTGACTGCAAGAAAGAACAGTGAGGGAAGCTTACCAATCCATGTATTTTTTGTTGCCTGAAAATTTCACAGTCCTGCGGCGGTACTAACACCCACCAGAAGCAGGTTTTCCTACTTCCATGCCATCATGAATGAGAATATGCTGAGTGATGCTAATAAAATCAGTATCGCTATTTTTTCATTTTTGTTTTCTGGTTGGTATGAACATAAGGGCTTGATTACAAATCACGTCCGGCTAGGAGTGGTTTTAAACATTCTCCTTCTTCTTACCTGGCTCATAGTAAGTGTCAAAATATTGTTTGGTAATTGATCTGAATTCGTCTGAGCTTACATTTAACCCTCCTGAGCCAATTGATAACTCTATTACTTTATCTTTAACTAGTGGAATGAAGCTGAGCAGGATTTGGAATAGAGCTTGCGGTTTGAGTGGTATCGATCTTACAAAAGATCTCTTCAGGTAAATAGTAATACTGAAAGTGCCCAAAAAACCTTCCAATTTAAAAGGAAAAATACCTTGGACTTCACTCCAGGGGATAACGCTTGTTGAGAGGCGTTTGTCATATATTCCTTCTTTGGAGAATATTACTATTGGAGAAAATAGTGCAAGATTCCAGAATGAAACTAGTGCCATAATAACAAAAAGCAGACTTGGTATTAATATCATACTGAGAAAAAGATATCGGATGATTTCGGGATATTCTCTTTTTGGTTCAACATAAATCAGCAGGAGAATTGGGATAATTGCCACTGCTGTTGTGATTAGAGAAACAATAAATGATTTGAAACGGAATGCACCTATTTCGTATTTTTGTGATGTGTCTATTGGTTGCATTTATTAATCCGGGCGAGCAAGCTGATCTTTTGGCCCAGAATACATATCAGCATGGCGTTCAAAAGGCGGTGAAGGTGGATTATTCTTTGATTTATTGGAAGATTCTTTTGGGTGAAATTTTGAGATTTGCCAACCCTAGAAAACTTTTTCTATCAACAACTGCTGGCATGAATGTAAGGTTGGGGCAACATTCCCCGACCTGCGTAGTGAAGCAAAGTACCTCAAACGTGAATCCACGTGCCTCGCACGTAACTAATCGGGCCTCAATTTCCGATCTGAAACCGCCCTTGCCAGCCTCATCTAAAAAATAAGAGCATTGAAAACATTGAGTTTATTTTCTCAATTGCCTCTACTTACCCCCCACCCATCACACGCATGTTAGCATGGAACCCAAGAGGCCGTGCAGGTGCAATTGCTCTTTGACATTGTTGGATAGATTTTTTTGGTGAACTTTTGAAGGTGGTTCAGAGTGGGACGTTTTTTGTTTTTTATACCGTTTGCAAAAACGTGTGGTCGGGGCAGGATGCCCCGACCAGCGGATAGGGTGATCGTGTGGCTGCTTACAGCGATTTCACGATTTCTTCGGTCATTTTTTTGGCGTCGCCGAGGATCATCATTGTGTTGTCGCGGTAGAACAACGGGTTGTCGATACCGGCGTAGCCTGATGCTAGAGAGCGTTTGTTGAACATTACTGTTCCGGCTTTCCAGACCTGAAGGACCGGCATTCCGTAGATTGGGGATGTCGGATCGTCTTCTGCGGCCGGGTTGGTTACGTCGTTCGCGCCGATTACGTAGACAACGTCTGCCTGAGCGAAGTCGTTGTTGATGTCTTCGAGTTCGAACACTTCGTCATATGGTACGTTTGCTTCTGCAAGAAGAACGTTCATGTGACCTGGCATACGACCTGCAACCGGGTGGATAGCGTAGGCGACTTCAACGCCTTCTTTTTTCAGCTCGTCACCAAGCTCGCGAAGGGCGTGCTGTGCCTGTGCCACGGCCATGCCGTAACCTGGTACGATGATGACTTTACCAGCGTTTTTCATGATGAAGGCTGCGTCTTCAGGTGAGCCCTGTTTCACAGTGCGCTGTACGCCGTCGTCTCCGGTTGCGGCTGCTGTTTCGCCACCGAAACCACCAAGGATAACGGAGATGAATGAGCGGTTCATGCCTTTACACATGATGTAGGAGAGGATCGCGCCGGATGAGCCCACAAGAGCACCAGTGATGATCAGAGCGACGTTACTTAGTGTGAAGCCGATGCCTGCTGCTGCCCAGCCTGAGTAGGAGTTTAGCATTGATACGACAACCGGCATATCTGCACCACCGATAGGGATGATGATTGTGATACCGATGATCAATGAGATGACTACGATTGCCCAGAACAGAACAGGTGTTTGCTCCTGACAGAATAGTACGATCAGGGCGACCATGCCGATAGCCAGTGCAATATTGATCAGGTGACGTGCAGGAAGAAGGATTGGAGCACCTGACATGCGGCCGTCAAGTTTTGCGAAGGCGATGACTGAGCCGGTGAATGTGATTGCACCGATGGCAACGCCAAGCGACATTTCGATAAGGCTCGGGATTTTGATGCCAGCTTCAGGGTGAGCTGCGTCAGCCAGAATGCCGAATGCTTCAGGAGCGTAGAATGCTGCTGCGGCAACGAATACGGCTGCAAGGCCTACCAGACTGTGGAATGCGGCAACCAGTTGCGGCATTGAAGTCATGGAGATTTTGCGTGCGATGACAGCGCCGACGCCACCACCTATTGCAAGGCCTGCGATGATCAGAATCCATGAGGTGATATTCTGGATATCAGCTACGACGAGAGTTGTTACGATGGCGACAGTCATACCTGCCATGCCGAGGAAGTTACCTTGTCTGGCCGTTTCCGGTGAAGACAAACCGCGCAGGGCCTGAATAAACAGTACGCCCGAAACGAGGTAAAGGAGGAGTGTAATATTTGCGTCCATGATGGAAATCCTTGTGTTCTCTTTTTCCGGCGCTTATGAGCGGTCTTTTTTCTTATACATTGCCAACATGCGCTGAGTGACGAGGAAGCCACCAAAGATGTTTACAGCTGCGAGGATCAGAGCCAGGAAGCCAAAGCCCTGTGCGATCTGTGAGTCTGAACTGGTTATCTCAATGCCAATGGCAAGAAGAGCACCAACCACGATCACGGATGAAATGGCGTTTGTTACTGACATAAGAGGTGTATGAAGAGCTGGTGTTACGCTCCATACAACGTAGTAACCTACGAAGATTGCCATTACAAAGACTGCAAGTTCGAAAAAGAACGGATCTGCTTTCTCTCCTGCGCCACCAGCGAAAGCTGTTGTTGCGGAGATAAGAAGAGCTGGACCGGCAGCAAGAAGCGTAAGTCCAGTTTTGCGCATAATATTGCTAATATTTGAGCGTTTCATTGGTATTTGCTCCTTGTTATCAAGTTAGGTTCGGGTGGACGATTGCGCCATCTTTAGTGAGCATTGTGCCCGTGATGATTTCGTCTTCCCAGTTGACTTCGATATTGCCGTTTTCCTTGTTGAGCATTGTCTCAATGAATGCATAAAGGTTACGGGCGTAAAGGCTTGAAGCATTTGTTGACAGTGCACCGGCAAGGTTGAGTTCACCAAGGATGCGGACGCCGCCGTGTACTACGGTTTCGCCTGGAACTGTAAGCTCACAGTTACCACCACGCTCTGCTGCAAGGTCAACGATAACAGCGCCGTTTGGCATGCTTTCGACCATTGCTTTTGTGATCAGTTTTGGAGCCGGGCGGCCCGGGATCAAGGCAGTGGTGATGATTGCGTTCTGGCTTGTTACATGTTTTGCAACGAGTTCTGCCTGTTGTTTTTTATAGTCATCAGACATCTCTTTTGCGTAACCGCCAGCGGTTTCGGCCTGTTTGAACTCTTCGTTTTCAACGGCGATGAATTTACCGCCAAGAGATTCAACCTGCTCTTTTGAAGCGGGGCGAACGTCAGTTGCTGTTACGATTGAGCCAAGGCGTTTTGCTGTTGCGATTGCCTGAAGGCCCGCAACACCTGCGCCCATTACGAAGATTTTTGCCGGAGGAACTGTTCCTGCCGCTGTCATCATCATTGGTACAGCCTGATCAAATGCAGCAGCAGCGTTGATGACGGCTTTATATCCTGCAAGGTTGGACTGAGAAGACAGAACGTCCATTGATTGTGCACGTGTGATACGTGGCATGAATTCCATTGAGAAACCAAGAAGTCCGGCAGAGGCAAGAGCCTGAATGCCTTCCTTGTCACTGAAGGGATCAAGCATTGCGATTACGAACGCGCCCTGTTTCATGTGAGAGGTTTCTTCTGCAGAAGGTCTGCGTACCTTCAATATGATGTCGGCGTCTTTCAGTAGTTCCGGTACAGAACCGATTACCTTTGCGCCAGCTTCCTTATATTCTTCATCGGTGAATCGGGAACGAGTTCCAGCGCCTGACAAAATCCGCACTTCACAGCCAAGTTTAATGAATTTTTTGGCAGTTTCCGCGGATAAAGCGACACGAGGTTCGTTTTCTCCCTCACCCAATACGGAAATAATGGTCATTGTTGTCTCCAATCCCTTGTTATTGCAGGGGGTTTGTTACTAGTGCTCAAGTTCGGAAACTTTGCACTTTGAAATTGCAGCGATGGAGTTGGCATTGAGGTTATGCTGCCATGCCAAATACGCCGTTTTTAACGCAGAACGCCCGTTCGTTTGAACAGGCGGTATCTGCCTAACTGTTTGGGAAACGTATACGATTATCGTTTTACGGTTCAAACCAGCGAGTCTTTTAAAGTAGGAAGTAAGCCATTCCAACCAGGAGGGCTATAACGACAACCCCCAGAATGATACTTCCGCGGATGAAACCTTCGTAGGTTGCTTTGTGTTCTTCAACATCCATATCCGGATGGCTACCCGACATATCAACGCTCATTATCGGTCCTTGTTCTTTTGAGTTAACCCGTGGATCACATTTATATATAAAATGTGGTTTACGGGCAATCTAGCAAGCGCAATTTCACATCGCACGACGGCAAAAAGGCGCAGTTGTCGCAGTATTGGGCAGAATATGATTAAAAAATGATCAATATTCTACCTATGGTAGCGGAACTCCTGTCTGTGTGAAGATCTGTTTCTGCTTTTCTATGACATTATTCAGGTCAAAGTTTTCGATTGTTTCATTGAACAGCCGATAGAAATTGAGTTTTGCATCAAGGAAAATAAAGACACCGCCCAGTCCAATAGCGGAGCGGTCCATAAAGATGAATTCGCGTGGTACTTTGACAGGGCCGTTTTCACGAAGGCCCTTGTGTACTGTGAATGCTTCTCTCCGGCCATATTCGGCAGGGCTTATGCCATCGGCAATTCTGCGTACCCGGTCATCGAGGAGCGGACCGTATATGAAGTTTGCCCAGATGTTTAATATGTCGATGAGTTCATTCGAGAGGTTATTGAAGCCCCAGGTTTCATAAGCGTGTACTATGAGGGCTCTGTCATTATTGCGCAGGCCGTTATAGAGGTCGATTACTCCCTGTACGAAGACCGGGCGGAAGGTTCTTATGCAGCCGTAGTCAAGAAGGTTGATGCCTGCAGGGGTGTTGTTTTCATCTTCAAAGGCGGTGTAGTTACCAAGATGAGGGTCGCCATGAATGACGCCATAATGGCTGAAAGGGTACCACCAGGCTTTGAACAGTGATTTTGCAATTGTGTTGCGGTGTTCCTGCTCACTTTCCTTATAGTGATAAAGGGATTTTCCATGGAGCCAGTTCATGGTGAGCAGGCGCTTTGTAGAAAGCTCTTCGTTTATTTGGGGGACACGAATATGGGGTTCGTTTTTGAATATTTCGCCATATAGTTTTGTGTGAGCGGCTTCTCTTTTGTAGTCCAGTTCTTCGCGCAGGCGTTCTGATATTTCGGGAAGTATTTCCGAGACATCAACGGCTTTATCCATTCTCTTATATAATGAGAGGGCAATTTTTAGCTGAGCCAGATCAGCTTCTACAGTAGAGGCCATTTCCGGATATTGCAGTTTGCAGGCGAGTTCCTGTCCTTCGTGTGATAGAGCCTTGTGGACCTGTCCTAGTGAGGCGGATGCTGCTGATGTTCTTTCAAATTCAGCGAATTTCTGACGCCAGCCAGCTCCAAGTTCGGCTGCCATTCTACGCTTTACAAAGCCCCACCCCATTGGCGGAGCCTGGTTCTGAAGTTTGGACAGCTCTTCTGCATATTCCGGGGGGATGATGTCAGGGATGGTTGAAAGGAGTTGAGCCACTTTCATAAGCGGGCCTTTCAGGTCTCCCAGAATAGCCGCCAGTTCTGACGCATTTTTGCTATCATTCCTACTAAGACCAAGAAGGCGCTTACCTGCATATTTAGCGGCTATGCCTCCGACATTGGCACCGACCTTTGCATAGCGGCCGATGCGCTGACTGAGACGGTTCTTTTCGCCTTCAGGTGGGACGTCGTCTGTTTCTGACAAATTCCGCGTCCTTTATTAGTTTGCGTTCAGGCGCCACGCGGGCTGCGCGCCTCAATGGCGCTAGTCCGTCAGAAATTCCGTTGGAATTTCTTCGTCCGGTTTACGTAATAGTCTGCGTTGAAGTACCACGCAGGAGTTTTTAGTTAGCGTTCAGGCGCCACGCAGGCTGGGCACCTCAATGGCGCTAGTCCTTCAGAAATTCTGTTGGAATTTCCTCGTCCAATTTACGGTTACAGTTTGCATGCTGTGCCGACATTACATTGTTTCCAGTTGATCAATCAGGTCTTCAATTACGCTGAGTCCCATATTCCAGAAACCGGGATCTGTTGCATTTAACCCGAATGGTGCTAGTAACTCTATGTGGTTCTTTGATCCACCGGCTGTAAGAAGCTCAATATATTTTTCCTGAAAACCTGCGCTATTTTTTTCAAATTCAGCATAGAGAGAGTTTACAAGACATTCGCCGAATGCATAGGCGTATACGTAGAATGGTGAATTGATGAAATGTGGGATGTAGCACCAGAAATTTTCATATCCCTCTTTTAGTTCGACTGAAGGGCCGAGGCTTTCGTGCTGGATATCCATCCAGATTTTGCCAATCTGTTCCGAGGTTAGCTCTCCTTCCCTGCGTGCCTGATGGATTTCACGCTCGAAGCTGTAAAAAGCAATCTGGCGTACAACAGTGTTGATCATATCTTCCACTTTGGACGCGATCAGTGCTTTCTTTTTCAGAGGGTCGGTTTCGGCAGACAGAAGTGATTTAAAGGTCAGCATCTCACCGAATACGCTTGCTGTTTCAGCAAGAGTTAGAGGTGTTGGAGCCAGAAGAGGGCCCTGGACATTGGCGAGATACTGGTGAACACCGTGGCCGAGTTCGTGAGCGAGTGTCATTACATCCCTTGGTGTGCCAAGGTAATTCAGCATTATATAAGGGTGTGCGCTGGGCACGGTCGGGTGTGCGAATGCGCCTGAGCGTTTGCCGTCACGGGTAGGGGCATCAATCCAGTTGTTATCAAAGAATTTCTGAACAATGTCAGCAACATCACCGGAGAAGCCTGCATATGACTTCATGACGACTGACCGGGCTTCGTCCCAGTTGTAGGTTTTCTGAGTATCAAGAAGAACCGGGGCGTTGCGGTCCCACTGGGCGAGCTTTTCCTTACCCATCCATTTGGCTTTCAGAGCATAGTATCGGTGAGAAAGAGCCGGATATTTTGCCCGTACACTGCTTTCCAGTGCATCTACAACTTCGCGTTCAATGCAATTGCTCAGGTGGCGTGAGTCTGCAACATCCTCAAATGATCGCCAGCGGTCCGAGATTTCCTTGTCTTTGGCCAGGGTATTGGTGATTAAGGTAAAGATGGATATCTTTGATGAAAAAACTTCTGATAATGCGTCTGACGCTTCCTGTCTTTTGGTTTCATCCTGATTAAGCAGGAGATTAAGGGTTGGTTCAAGGGTCAGTTCCTTGTCGCCTATTTTAAAGCGGAGAGATGCCATGGTATCAGTAAACAGCCTGTTCCAGGCCATGCGTCCTGTTACAGATTTTTCATGGAAGAGCTTTTCCAGTTTATCGTCGAGCTGATAAGGTTTTTCTTTTCTCAGATCATCAAACCAGGGCTTATATTTTTTCAACTCTCCCTGTTCAATGGCTTTATCCAGAGTTTCATCGGGAATTTTATTAAGTTCAAGAGCAAAGAAAAGAAGATAGGAACTATTAGCAGTCAGCTGTTCCTGAATGTCTCCGAAAAATTTGGCATTTTCCGGATCAGTTGTATTTCCGGCATAACGCAAAAAGGAATAGGAGGCCAGGCGGCCCATAATATCCTGAATTTTTTCATAGGACTTTATTGCATCTAACAGTCCGGTATCAGAGGGGTATTTATCAGCCAGTTCCTCCAGGCGTCCCTGATAAGTATCCTGAAATTTTCTGGCCATATTTCCAGAGTTTTCCTGATCGGCCTTTAACTCTTTTGAGGCAATTCCGGGATACAGATCAGTGAGGTTCCACTCAGGCATGTTACCAAGTTCGGACATGTCAGTTGAATTCATCTGTTTTCCTTTTGTTATTCTAGAAGGCCAATATTCAGGTTCAAAACCCTCAGGACCGGATTGTTGATTTGACTGTTATTTTCACATGCTCAAATGCAAAAATATACATTTCTCTCTAAATGAAACGATTTATAAACACCATATTTACCATTTTTGTTCAGAATACAGGTGCTGACGTAGCGTTATTAATAATCACTGCACGTCAGGTGTATATCGGATGATCTCAGGAAATAAAGATTATCCGACTTTTTGTATGTGTTGAGTATTGTAGAGTAAACCAGATGCCTAAAAGCGTATTGATAGTCGATGACGATCCCGTGCAGCGCCGCCTGCTGGAAGAAGTAATAAAGAAATTCGGATATGTCCCGGTTATGGCTGAAAGTGGCGCTCAGGCTCTTTCAATTCTGGATAGTGAACATCACAATATCTCGATCATTCTGCTGGATCTGGTTATGCCGGATATGAATGGTATGGAGATGATGGAGCAGCTTGTTCCCAAACATTGCAGTATTCCGGTTATCGTACAGACTGCCAATGGCAGTATTGATGCGGCGATTAATGCCATGCGTGGCGGGGCG
>JBOEGA010000102.1:0-47855 GCA_050633205.1 Methyloligellaceae bacterium
CTAATTATAGGGGGAAGGTCAGTGCAGCGTAGGTTCGCGAGGTGAAGTGTAATACACTTCACACATCTTGCGGTACTCCAAACCGGACAATTTCTTTTTGTCATTTCTGGTTCATCTGACCCGTTGATGCATCTCGGTGTGATCCGGTCATGGCGCATTGTTTCTTGGTAGATTATTCACTCAGTTTTTGATTGGCTTTTTGAGATGCGCTTCCTTACCTTTAGCCTGAACTGATCAAGGTGTTTTCATGCGTATAGCAACAGCTCAAATTCAGATAGAGAACTGCCCCAAGAGTAATGCCGCTCAAATGAAGAAATTCATACACGGCGCGGCGCAGGATGACGCTGACGTTATTCATTTTCCTGAATCTTCTTTATCCGGCTATGTGAAGGCGCAAATCACTGACTGGTCTGACGTTGACTGGAATGCCTTGGAAGATGAGCTTCACAACATTCAGGATTTATGCGCGGCCCAAAATATTGGAGCGGTCATTGGCTCTGCTCACAACCATACCGGTATGGATCGTCCCTTTAACTGTCTTTATGTCATTGATAGCAATGGCAATATGGTTGCTCGGTATGATAAGCGGTTTTGCTCGCACAGCGAAATTACAGATTGGTATTCTGCCGGAAAGATTCCTGTTGTAGTTGATATTCAGGGCTTCAAGCTGGGTTTTGCTCTTTGTATTGAAATTCAATTTCCAGAAATATTCATGGAATATGAAAGGATGGGCGTGGATTGTGTTCTTCTATCGGCCTATAGTGATTCTGAAATGTTTGCTGTGCAGGCGCAGGGACACGCGGCCTGTAACAATTACTGGATCAGCTATTCGGTTCCAGCGAATATCAGTGATAAGCAATCCTCTTGTTTCATCGGGCCGGACGGTTCCGTTGTAGGCGTTTGCGAACAGGGTAAAGCTGGCTATATCGTCAATAAGATCGACCCAAACGATCCGCAGTGGGCTATCCCGTGCACAAAAGCGCGTCCGTGGAGAAGATTGGCACGTGAAGGAAATATCTATGACGATTTTCAAGAAAAATGAGCTAGCACTAGCATAACGCGCCTCACCCTAGTGCTAGCCCCATACGTTTGAAGCTTCGTGCTAGGGTGGAATGACTGACACCTAGCCTTGCTGCTATATCCTTCATAGATACCTGCTGCTGGGTGAATAGGCGATGGCCTTCGAGTATGGCTTCTTCGTCCAGCTTTCGGGGCCGCCCTAAGTGCTTTCCTCTTCTTCGGGCGGCCTCAATGCCGTGCAGGGTGTTTTCAATGATGATATCGCGCTGGAATTCGGCAAAGGCGCTGAACAGGTGATAGACCAGTTTGCCGCCGGGCGTTGTTGTGTTGATGACCTCACAGAGTGAACAGAAGTGAATACCGTCATTCCTGAACCTGACCAGCAGGTCGGATAAGTGCAGGACCGAACGGCCCAGCCTGTCGAGTTTAAAGACGACCACTGTGTCACCCGGTTTTAAGGTTTTCATCATTGCATCCAGACCGGGCCGTTTATCAAGTGCGCCGGATATACCGTGATCCTCAAATATCTGATCACAGTTTACAGCGGTTAATGCCTCTTTCTGCATTCTCAGTTTTTGATCTCGTGTGGAGACACGGGCATAGCCAATTCTCCGGCCTGAGCAGTCTATGTGCGGCCAAACGCTCATGAGCTTATCCTTCCATCTGCAAAAGGGAAGGGTTTTGACCAGATTGTCAGTTGAGAGAAAAGGCAAGGAAAACGGCGGGGTAGAAATCTCATAACATTCATTTTTTCGTCTGATTATCAGTGTAGCAAAATCCTTCCCTTTTGCGCAAGCTTTTCGTTGCGTTCGCACTTAATCATCTTCCCCCCGTTCATTCGGTTTTGGTCTCTTAAGCTTGTGGCACTCTCACAAGACAAGGAGCTACAGCCATGTGCGACCACCATCACGATAACGACAACACCCCTTTAGCAATTGATTACGAGAAATACCTGGCCTGTCTGGAAGACATGGATGCCAGCGAGGAAGAGAAGCGCGAATTTATTGAAGCTCTGTGGCACATTTTGACTCATTTTGTTGATATAGGGTTTGGTGTGCATCCGGTACAGCAGGTCTTTCCTGATATTTTCCCGGAAACTGGCAATCCGGATTCGGATGATTTAGACTCTGAAAGTTCCCAACAATCACAGACACAAGAGGGTTAAAGCATGGCTCAGCAGCTAGATTCCATCAACACAAGCAAAGTGGCCGTGATTTATTGCCGGGTCTCTGATCCCAAGCAGGTGAAGGAAGGTGACGGCCTGAACTCTCAGGAAGCGCGGTGCCGGGAATTTGCCGAGCGTAAGGGCTATGAGGTTGTTCAGGTCTTCCGGGATAATCTGACGGGTAAGCTCACGGACCGTCCCGGTATGACCAAGATGCTGGACTTCTTGACCGCGCATAAAGATACCCAGCAGCATATCGTGATCATTGACGATATTAACCGCTTGGCCAGAGGTGTGATTGCGCACTGGGAACTGAGGACCAGCATCAGCGAAGCCGGTGGCAAGCTCGAAAGTCCTTCGATTGAGTTTGGGGAAGATTCTGACTCTGTTCTGATTGAAAACTTGCTGGCTTCCGTCTCCCAGCATCAACGCGAGAAAAACCGCGAACAGGTTGTGAATAGAATGCGGGGGCGGACGCTGAACGGTTATTGGTGCTTTCATGCCCCTATTGGTTACAAATACAAGCAGATGGACGGGCAAGGCAAAATCATGGTGAGGGATGAGCCTTTTGCTTCTATCGTTCAGGAAGCTTTAGAAGGCTTTGCCTCTGGCCGTTTTAGCAGCCAGTCGGAAGTCACGCGCTTCTTGGAAAGCCAACCTGAATTCCCGAAAGATCTGCCGAACGGTAAAATCCGGGTCTGGAAAATCACGCGAATGCTAACCAGTCCGTTATATGCTGGCTATATTGAGCTTGAGAAATGGAATATCCCGCTGCGTCAAGGCAAGCATGAAGGCTTAATTACGCTTGAGACATACCAGAAAATCCAGAAGCTGATTAAGGACGGAGCGAAGGCTCCGGCGCGGAAAGACATCAGCGCTGATTTTCCTCTACGCGGGTTTGTGCTGTGCGGAGATTGTGGCCATCAACTGACTGCGGCGTGGTCCAAGGGGGAGTACAGGCATTACGCCTACTACCTTTGCCAGAAAAAGGGCTGCGCCAGCTATGGCAAGTCCATTCGAAAAGCCAAAATTGAAGGCGAGTTTGAAGCGCTTCTGGGCACCATGAAGCCCACCAAACCAGTATTCCAAAGCACTGTCATGATGCTGAGAGATATGTGGGATCACCGTATCGCCAAAGCTGTGGCCTTTGCCAAGTCGTTTAAGAAGAAGATTGCGGCGCTCGAAAAGCAGATTACGCAGTTCCTTGACCGGATTGTGGAATCAACCAATCCGACCGTCATTAAGACCTATGAAAAACGGATTACGGAACTGGAAAAAGAGAAGCTTTTGATCGAAGAAAAAGCCCGCTCAAAAGGCCAGCCTCGAAACACCTTCGAAGACATTATCGAACTTTCTCTGACCTTCCTGTCAAACCCTTGCAGACTCTGGCATTCAGAGCGCTTGGACCTGCAAAGAACAGTGCTGAAACTGGCATTTTCGGAGCGTTTGACCTACCAACGCGGCGAGGGTTATCGAACGCCGGATTTATCCAAGCCTTTCAAGCTCTTAAAGCAGATTCAGGAAGGGAAAAACAATATGGTGCGGGTGGGGAGAATCGAACTCCCACTCCCGAAGGAACGGGATTTTGAATCCCGCGCGTCTACCAATTCCGCCACACCCGCACATATCAGGTAAGAACAGCACACCTCTTGGTAGAAAGGCAGCTGAGGAGCGCGATCATAACCAGCATTCGCGCTACGTCAATATACTAATTTTAATTTTCTGAAATTTATCGCAGAAAAGTCAACTCACTGTCGTTTTTTGCTTCATAGGCAAAAGAACATCAACTGGACAAAACAACCATTCAGGTCTAATTCAGAGACCCTGAGCTATTCCACCAATAAATAATGTAAACATCAAATCGATCAGGCAGCATATGTTACAAAAATTATACGACTGGACCATGGGACTGGCAGCACACCGCCATGCAACCTGGGCACTGGGATTTATTTCATTTATCGAAAGTTCTTTTTTTCCGATCCCCCCTCACCCCGTATTGGCAGGTATGGTTCTGGCAAACAGGGACAAGGCCTGGCTTTATGCAGCAATAGCCTCAATCACATCCGTACTGGGAGGCATTGCCGGCTACCTGATTGGCTTCTACCTGTACGATCTGGTCGGCAAACCTATAATTGACCTCTATGGAAAAGCTGAGCATTTCGAAACCTTCACCACTGTATATAATGAAAAATACGGCGCCTGGGCGGTATTCGTGGCCGGTGTCACACCATTCCCCTATAAAGTCATCACAATCGCCAGTGGCATCACAAAACTGGACTTTACTATATTTGTCGTAGCCAGTGTCGCCGCCCGCAGCCTGATATTCTTTACAATTTCTGCCCTGCTTTACTTCTACGGACCGCCAATCAGAACATTTGTTGAAAAACGGCTTGCACTTATGGCTACTGTCTTTTGCGTTCTGCTGATAGGCGGCTTTGCCCTGATTAAATACGCTTTATAAAATTACATTGAGGTTTGGAGCTATGAACACAACAACTCTGCCGAAAACAATATATGCAGATCAAAGCCGGATAGTGCTTCTTGTCGCTGCAAGCTTCATTATTCTGGCTGGCGCATGGGGCCTTGAAATCCTTGGCCCCTACCCGCCATGCGACCTCTGCCTGAAACAGAGATGGGCCTATTACTTCACAATCGCTGCAGGACTGATAGCACTGGGGGTATATCGATCTTCCTATAAAAAACTGGCAATGATAATTCTTGGCCTGATAGCCCTTGCTTTCCTGGCAAATACGGTCCTTGGAATTTATCACGCAGGCATTGAATGGAAGTTCTGGTCAGGCCCGGCGGCCTGTTCTGGTAATGCTGACCTTGGAGCTGATAGCAAATCTATTCTGGAGCAGCTGAACAGTAAACCATTTGTAAGCTGCAGTGAGGCCCAATTGCGCATCTTCTGGCTCTCTCTGGCAGGCTATAGTGCCATCTTCTCAGCAATCCTTTCAGGCCTGGCAGCATGGACTGCCTCCACTCTGAAATCATAATACAAACCTCAAAATGGCTCCCCATTCAAATGCGGGAGCCGTTTGTTAATAATAGTTAATTTTTAGTTAACTTTCTTTTTTACCCCCTCAAAAACCGTTAAAAATAATAAAAATACGAATCATTATCCTTGTCATGTGCCAAATTAGACACAAAAACTTTCCATGTTTCCTACCCTAAAAACGAATCTATACAGAGTTTTCCCCTACCCCACAGGCAAAAAGTCTCAGATTAACAAAGAGTTAATCATTGCCCAAATTGAGACAGATACCGTTCACAATGTAAACATAATCCCATGGCCAAATAAAACTCACAAACGAAATAAAAAAACGACAAAACACTTGAAGGAATAAAACGAGAACATATATATAGATCAACAGAGATACAAGTTAACAGAGAGACAAATTCATGAGTAATGATTCAACTTTTACACCAATTGGAAATGAAGCCTCCAGGTTAATCTCAAGATTACTTAAGGCAAGGTCAGTAAAAACTCATGAAGTAAATAACTATACTGGAAATGAGCAAAAAAGAGATAATGACAATGCGCCGTCAGATTGGCAGGCAGCTCGTCAACTCAGCCTCTTTGATTATGCTGTTGGTAGCTGAAGACAGGCTTACAGAAATAACCCGGTGTCAAATGGACAGGAGTTAAACAGGTTAGGCAAGTGTGGTCAAAGAACAGAACCACCGTTTGTGTGTAGATAATAGTCTCGCGTAATATCGGCACAACTTTTGATTACACTTGCCGCCAAATTCGAACCAGGAACAGGACGTGTACCCCGACAGAATATTCCTGAGTTCGTGTATTATGTGCGTACTCATCAGAACCGCCCCCCTCTATGGTTCAGTGGTGAGATCATAAGCCAGCACAAAACTGGCACTTATTAGTAAGAGTTGCGTTAGTTGTGTAAATGCGTCGAGTAAGTGTTGAGTATCAGAGTCAAAAAGTATCGCGTAGTTTTAGTATGAGTGCCTGACCTGGATACATTATCTGGTAGAGCGTCTTGTAGACAGGCAACACCTGATTAAAACGAATCTGGTGTCATCAAAAGTAGAGTATGCGTAGCTGTAAAAATACCGTAGTATTGTAAGCGTAGAGTAAGTTGAGTATCGCGTAAAAGTGATTGTATTTGCGTACTTATGCATAATCCGGCTCATAGTTATATGCATAGGAAACTACCTCAGTAAGCGTAAACGAATAGAGTATCGAGTAACAGTAACTAAGTAAGCGTAAACGAGTTGAGTAACGAGTAAAAAGTAACTGAGCAAGCGTAAACGAGTTGAGTATTGAGTAAAAGTAACTGAGTAAGAGTAATCCATATGTAATATGCCGAAATTGGTTATGTGTATTTGGCAGATATTACCTGGATAAGATGAGTTTCTTTGCGCCCCCAACTGCAAGGAAATTCTGATAGTACTGCGTAAAGAAGCATAAAAAGCGCACCCCGCGCGATAGTGCAAATAAAGCCGGTTCCACCCTTATCCTCAGTTGGTGGAACCGGTACTTTTTCCCTGCTTTACAATGGACGACAGGGACGACCACCAGCTTTACATTGCTTGCTTACACCTGATTTCCAGCAGTTAAGGCTTTTGCTTCGCGCCAGTACCCATGAAGCATATGGCGCTCCATATGTACCAATCACTTTAGCCCGCCATTTTGTCTTTGCACGAACACGTGCTCCGGCCCATGTTAATGCTTTGGAACCTGTGGTATAGACTTTCTTCGATGCGCATGATCCGGCCTGAGCTGGAGCAGTCGCAGCCATGGCAAGAACAGCAAGAGTAGATATAAGTACAAACAGCTTCTTCATTTTTCTCTCCGATTATAAGATTGTGTCCCATGTGTCGTGAGAAAATTGAAAAAGATTCACATAATTATTTAGAGCTTGTCGTTCAGAATAACAAAGAAAGTACAATGGAAATTTATGTAGACGCCGATGCATGTCCGGTAAAAGATGAAATACTGAAAGTCGCCTCCCGCCATAACCTGATGACGCATATAGTATCCAATTCATGGATGCGCCTCGATAACTCACCTCTGATAAATCGGGTTATTGTAGATCAGGGACCTGATGAAGCAGATAACTGGATCGCAGAAAATATCACAGATCAGGATGTTGCTGTTACCGCTGATATTCCTCTGGCGGCCCGGTGTCTGGAAAAAGAAGCGCACGCCATCAACCCTGACGGAAGGCTTTTTACAGAAGAAAGCATAGGTATGGCACTGGCTATGAGAGACCTGAACTCTCACCTTCGGGAAATAGGCGAAACATCTGGCCAGATTAAACCATTCAGCAAAAGTGATAGATCAAAATTCCTGATGACTCTTGAAGAAGTTATCCAAAGCATCAAACGTAAACAATAAGACAGGCTCACCATGACAGGAAGAGCAACCATCTGTTTTTTAAAACAAAAAAAGCTCTCCCTTTCCTTCTGCCATTAACACTTTCTTTTACTGGTAATTTATCAGTTCCTGCTAAAATAGGAGAGTAATAGTTGCTCTCTTACTGCAGAAAATCAGATATGGACCAGAAAAACAATCAGCTTAATACTGTTCTCATTGTAGACGATGATATTGTCTTGAGAAGCGTTGCCAGCTCTTTCTTTACACAACAGGGCGTAAAGCAGGTACTGGAAGCCGATAACGGCAAAGCTGCTCTGGAGTATGTTGAAGAACATGGCAGCCAGATTGATTTTATCCTTTGCGATTTGCAGATGCCGGAAATGGACGGTTTTCAGCTTTTAAGACACCTCAATAACCTGAATTATAAAGGTGCAATCTCAATTCTCAGTGGCTTTGAAACAACGATTATTGAGTTGGCCCGTGACCTTGCAGAACACCATCAGTTAAAGATTGTCGGAGCACTTCAAAAACCACTGGACTTCGAAACACTGCAGAATATTTATCAGTTCCTTATTGATCAGGAACAGGATAAAGCACCGGAAAAAGTATTTGAGCTTCTTGAAGAAGACCTCGAAACAGCCATAAATTCCAGAAAAATACTGCCTTACTATCAACCGAAAATCAGCCTGACGACAGGACATATCGTCGGTGCCGAAGTCATCAATTACTGGGACCATCATATCTATGGTTTACTCCCGGCCACTCAGTATATGGAGATGGCCAGAACAGCAGGATTAATAAACAATCTTGAAACACTTCAGTTGGAAACAGCTCTGGAAGATATAAAACAGTTTAAAAACATATCAGACAGCTTTACCGTTTCCCTGAATATAGATATGGACATGCTCGGAAATCATGCCTTCCCCGACCTGATAAACTTTATGGTTGAATCCAATAAACTTGACATCAGCAATTTAATAATTGAAGTCAATTCCAACCAGATTAAAGGCAAAAAAGCCGACCTCATAGAAATTTTAGCCAGACTAAAAACGCACGGTGTCAGCTTTTCTCTGGACCATCTGGCAGTATCCATGTCAAGCCACGAAGATATATCTCATCTTCCATTCTCAGAGATAAAGCTGGATAAAACCATTGTTAAAGACGCTTTTAAAACTCCATATGCCGGCGAACATATGAAATCACATATACAGTTTGGAAAATCAAAAAACTTTAAAATCACAGGTGTTGGAGCAGAAACCCCAGGCGACATAGAATATCTTGCCAGAAACGGGGTGGACTTTGCTCAGGGTTATTTTCCGGCAAAACCAATGCCATTAAGCACAATATTACAATGGTTTCAGGAATATGAAAGCAAACTGAAAAAAGCAGTATAACCCTGTATACAGAGAGCAAGCAGCTTATGGATTCTATTCCTTTGATAGATATGAACATTGTCAATGAAACAAAACGCATTGTAGGGCCATCTTTCCCTAATATTGTTCAGGCCTTTATCAAAGTTTCTCCGGAATATATCAATGAAATGCGAGAGGGTTTCACTGAGCAGAGCTTACACAAAATTGCTTCAGGTGCACACACACTGAAGTCATCCTGCATCCAGCTTGGGGCAGCACTCCTATCTGAAACGGCTCGAAAAATTGAACTGAAAGCCAAGCAGGAACACATAACTTTCAAAGAACTGGTTAGCGAACTCTCCCCTATGTTTAGTGAATTGGAAGAGCTTTGCGTGACCACAGAGAAAGAACTGGCCTCACTTATAGCCAGCGAGTTGATTTAACAGTTTTTCGGAAACCTCACCTCAAACGCTTCTTGATCCTGCTGAGTGCAACAGGAGTAATTCCCAGATATCGCGCAATATCATTCTGCGTAACATAATCAGAAATCTCTGGCGACCTCTCCAGCAACATCTGATAGCGCTCCTCTGCAGAAAGACAAAGAAGCTCATACTCCCGTCTCTCCTTTTTCATGGAAAAGTTCAAAAGCAGATCAATCACCCTCAGGGCCAGTTCCGGTTGCGCCTGAACACATTCATATAATTTATCAAAAGGAATTCTGATCAGCACACAATCCTGAAGACATAACAAACTGAAAGAACACTGCTGCGCACTGAATGCAGCCGTCATACTTCCTATAATATCATCAGGAAACAGAAATGACTTGATAGTCTCTTTTCCCTCATCCAGCAGATAGTAAGCCTTCAGCAGACCCTCTTTCACAACATACAAAGACCTGTCCTCATCCCCCTGCATAAACACATGTCTGTGCCGCTGGAAAGAGGAAACAGTACCGTTCTCCTGAATAAATTGTCCGAGTTCCATTTTTTAACCTGGGTTAATGCAGCAAAGAAACTATCATCGCATAGTAGAGCCTGAAAAACGCACTTTATAGGAATTCAGGCTCTATGGAACTGAAAAATCGCACAATTTTAATAACCGGAGGAACATCCGGAATAGGACGTGAGCTGGTCAGCCAGCTCTACCCTCATAATAAAATCATTACAATCTCAAGACCGACTGAAAAACTGGCAGAACTTGCAAATGCATTTCCAGGCATAACCATCTACCCGGCTGACCTTTCAAGAATAGGTGAAACCACCCCTGTATCAGATACAATCAGGCAAAACCACAATCAGATTGATATCCTGATCAATAATGCTGCTGTTCAGTATACGCCAACTTTTCTTGACAAGGAGTTCGCTCTGAAAACAATTCAGGAAGAAATTACCCTGAATTTCACCGCCATATGTGAACTGACCTACCTTCTCATGCCCCTGCTGCTACAATCAAAAGAAGCTGCAATTCTCAATATAAACTCCGGGCTTGGCCTGCTCCCCAAAACCACATCAGCCGTATATTGCGGGACCAAAGGCGCCCTGAACATCTTCTCACAAAGTCTTCGCTACCAGCTCGAAAAAACAAACATCCATGTCATGCAGGCCTTTATGCCGCTTGTCGATACACAAATGACCGAGGGACGTGGCACAAAAAAAATGACCCGGGAAAAAGCCGCCAGCCAGATCATAAAAGGCCTACGGAATAACCACCTTGATAATAACATCGGCAAGGTAAAACTGCTGCGCCTTCTGATGAGGCTGTTACCTTCCACTGCTGCAAACATCATGAAGAGAGCCTGATAAAATGAAATCCCTGTTAAAAATAATGATAGTTCTGGCCCTGCTGTTCGCCAGTACTTTCCTGATAGCAAGATTCACAGGCGTCCTTACGGTAGAAAATATAGAAGCCTGGTTAACCGCCGCAAAATCCCTCTCCCCGGTCTATGTAGCCATAATAGTCATCACCCTGCTTTTCGCTGACCTTTTCATTGCCGTACCAACATTGACTATTTCCATTCTTAGTGGATTTTTTCTGGGACAATTCATTGGCTCTGCAGCCGCTGTCACAGGCATGATGCTGGCAGGAACTATCGGATATATTCTGAGCTACGCCTATGGTGAAAGACTTGTTGCATTGCTGATAAAAGACGAACAACAGCGACAGGAAGCACGAGACACATTTCAGAAACATGGAATCATAATGATCTTGCTGGCAAGAGCAGTACCCATATTACCGGAAGTAACTGCATGCATGGCAGGAGCGACCCGTATGCGTTTCTCAACATTCATCCTGGCCTGGTCTGTCAGCTCAGTCCCCTATGCCATGATAGCAGCCTATGCCGGCTCCATAAGCACACTGGAGAATCCCAGACCTGCAATATTCACTGCCATCGGCCTGACAGCCTTTTTCTGGGTAAGCTGGTTTATCTTTCAAAGGCTGAACAAAAAAAAGTCAGAGATTAAAGCCGCAGAATAATAAACAATCAGAAGCCTGCCTGAATTGTAACTCAGACAGGCTTTTCTCATACATAGTTACACTGCAGTTACGGAACATTATAATTATTGCAAAACAATATATACTTACTTCTTTACGGCTTTATATTAAATACTAAAACAATTTTCTTAACAATAGCCAAACCTGTTTTCTGACAAAACCTGAAAAAAAATCCCGCCTCAGGGAATATCTTCCCCTCACAAACGTATTCAACAGCAAGAAGGCCTTCAAAAAAATTCAATCATTGGAATTCAAATCAGTAAGATTAATAGAACAGGTGTATGTGATGAGACATATGATTTCGCTTGGCTTGACCGGAGTGGCACTTGCGGCCTTTTTGACTTCACCTTCATTCGCAGGAAATTATGGCTATGGTAATAATAGTGGTTATGGTTACGATGACGACCATTATTATGAGAAAAAGCGTGTTTATAAAAAGAGATATGAATATAAAAAGCGCAACCACAAGAAACCCGCTCATGTAACTAAAACAGAGGTTATAGAAAACAGCTCTGCTGACCTGCCATTGTTAACTGACAACAAAGGCATGACGCTCTACACCTTTGATAAAGACGTAAATGGTGTTTCCAACTGTTACGGAGATTGCTCTGATAGCTGGCCTCCATATTTTGTCGGAAAAAAAGCAAAAGCCAGAGAAGGCTATTCAATTGTTCTACGTAAAGATGGCAAACAGCAATGGGCCTACAAAGGCAAACCACTATACTACTGGTTAGGCGACAGAAAACCTGGAGAAATCGAAGGTGATGGTGTTGGTGGTGTATGGCACGTCTGGCGCTCGGAAGAATTTGCCAGAACTGAAACTGCAGACAGCACTGATGCAGATGGAACTGTGGAAGCCGATCAGGAGGCAGCCCAACAATCAGGCGAGACAGCTGAGAATTCAGATACACAGCAATCTGAAGCCACCGAAGAAGGTTCTGCTCAGCAGACTGAAGTACAGGAAGAAAAACCTGTAAAACAGGCAGCAGTAAAAAAAGAGAAAGTCACGAAAAAGCCTGTAGCAAAAAAAGCAGCTAAGCCTGATTTCCTGACTGACGAAAAAAAGATGACCCTTTACATTTTTGACAAAGACAAAACAGGTCTTTCAAACTGTAACGAAGACTGCGCAGTAAGCTGGCCTCCATACCTGGTGGATGAAAAAGCCAAAGCAAAAGAAAACTTTACAGTAGTCCTTCGCAAAGACGGCGCCCGTCAGTGGGCCTATAAAGGTCAGCCATTATACTTCTGGGCCGGTGACAAAAAACCCGGTGACAAAACAGGCGACGGCGTTGGTGGTGTGTGGCATATCATATCGCTTTAGTTGCCAGTCAGAACAGTGTGAGGCATCAGCTTCGCACTGTTTTGCGTGAAGCAGGTAGGAACACTCTATCGGATTCAATCTCCTCTTGCAAAAAGTCAATAAACACCGCCCTGAAAACCACAGACCACCTGCAGAAACCCTATGTCTATGGCTCATTGTCGGAATGACCTGTTTTTACATCTTAACTCCAAGTGTTTTGCTGATACCTCTGAAAGCTTCGAAGAATGTCTGTTCATTATGAACCTCTTCAACCCATTTACGTCCTGCTTTTCCTAATTCATTTCGCATATTTTCATTTTCAAGAAGTTGAGTCAGACCTTTTACAAAATAGGGAATTGCCTCCCGGCCATCGCCCCCGAAGTTCCCCACATGCAGACCAAATCGTGACACCGTATTTTCAGGATTTACAGATGAAAGCAGTGGTGTCTCCATTTTTAGAGCCTCGAGAAAGCTGACAGCCAATCCTTCATGAACTGAAGTATTAATAAGAACCCAGGCTGCCTTCAGAAACTCCTGCTTTTCAGTTTCATTCACATGTCCCATAAATTGAACATTAGGAGGGATATTTTCAATTTTCCATGTTCCGGCACCTTCAAAGTGATCTTGTCCCAAAAATATAAAATCTACATCAGGAAAATGTCCTGCAAGTTCAGCAAAAAGCCAGGGCCTCTTATAGGGATCCAGTCGACCTAAAAAAACAACTTTTGGCTTTTTGCTTTTTTCAATTTTATCTGATGTCAGGTTTATTATATTTGGCAATATATGAGGATTTTCAAAATCAAGACCATAGGTACCTGGTATCTTATGCAAGAGGAAAGGGGTAGTAGCTGCAAAAGTAATTTTCCTGCCATACAAACGCGAAAATTTTATCAACCTTCTGACAGAGGTACAATCAACAAATTCCAGCCCTTTGGGTACAACACCTGGTTCATTTGGTATTCTTATCGATTGAACTTTTTTAACATCTTCTGCAGTTCTGGGGTCCCTCACCCAGATAAGTACTGGTGTAAATGGCAACCTGTTAAGTACCTTTCGGTAAGATGACCGGTAATCAATCGTCAGGATAAGATCAATTTTTTCCTTTTTTAAAGCTCTTATATGTCTCGCTGTATTTCCGTATCTATAAACAATTTTAACACCATGGACTGCATCCGGCATGGTTTCCTTGCTAACCAGTTTATTTCCAGCCAGCAATACTACCTCTATATTAGAATCAGGTTTTGAGGTAAAAAACTCAACAAGCTGTCGAACAGCCCAGCCAAAGCCTCCCATCCTCCCTAACTTTACATCAAAAAACTCATTGCTTAACACGCCGAGTTTAATTGTTTTTTTATTATTATTCATATTGTTAACGCATACCATAATGAGGTTGTGAACAGAACCTTTTTGTTTATTGATTGTATGCATTATGACATTTATCATGCCTGAATGGAATGGTAGGTGGTTTATATTATGAATATTCATTACGTCTATCAAAGGTTCCCGGAGTTATCCCAGACCTTTGTGCACGATCAAATGAGGTATCTGAAAAATAACGGTCATCACATATCTCTTAGCTGCAAAAAAATTCAGGACAAAGACCACAAACTTATCTCGCCTGATTTCTATGATGAGCTACTTCTCCTTTCCTCATCAAACCTGCTTCAAATGCCATCAAAACTGTTATCCATGAGCAAGAGCAAGAGAAAGCTGTCAGATTACGCTGAACAGTTAACTCTTAATTTCTCTGGACAGAAAGTTCCTGATATTCTGGTGGCTCATTTCGGACCGAATGTTTTACTGGGTAGCCATGTAAAAAAGGAAATACAGGAAAAGCTAAATCTGAATATTCCTCTGGTAGGTGTTTTTCATGGTTATGACTTAAGTAAGTATCTGCAAAAACACGGAAAACAGGTTTATCACCAATATGAAGCCTGCATTGATCTTTTTATTACAATTTCTGATTACTGGAAGAAATTGCTTCTGAATATTGGCATTGAGGAAAAGCGTATAAAAACCATCAGGCTGGGTGTCAAAGAAATTGATAACGAAATACCTCAGCCAAAGAATAAAAGATTGACCAGAATTCTTAGCATAGGACGTATGGTAGAAAAAAAGGGGTTTGATGACCTGATAACCGCCTTTTCCCTGATTAAACAAAAAGACGATAACGCTATTTTGGAAATTGTTGGTGATGGCCCGGAGCTATCCAGACATATCGCCCTGGCAATGTCTTTAAAACTTAAAGATTCAATTGTTTTTTCAGGAGCATTATCTCACTCCGAAGTTATGAACAAAATGTGCAGGACTGACCTCTTTGTTCTTGCATCTAAAACAGCTGACAATGGAGATATGGAAGGAATTCCAGTAGTTCTTATGGAGGCGATGGCTTGTGGCATACCTGTCATTTCAACATCTCATTCCGGCATTCCTGAACTGATAGAAAACGAAGTAACAGGACTATTGGTAACTGAAAATTCTCCAACGGAACTAGCACAGGCAATATCAAAACTTGTTAATAATCAGAACTTTGCCTATAATTTGGCATGTAATGCAAAAGTAACAATTCGTAAGCGTTATAACCAGAGTACCCAGAACGCATTATTTGAAAAAGAGCTGTCTGCACTTGTACCTCATTAGGAGATACAAACCGTCCCCCTAAAACGGGTAAAATGTGGCCGAAAAATCAACCACATTTATTATGTAACTACCGCCCCTTCCAGACAGGCTTCCGCTTCTCTGCAAATGCTTTCAAACCTTCATTGCGATCTTCCGAGGTAAAGGCTTTCTGTGCCGGTCCCATTTGTTTGGACCAGGCTTCCGCTTCAGTCCATTCTCCAGCCTGTGCGATAATCTCTTTTGTTGCCGCCAGTGCAGTAGGGCCATTCAAAAGCATTTTATCCAGAAACCTATGAGCTTCTTCAAGAGCAGTGCCCGGTTCTACAAGACGGTTGATGATGCCATATGTTTTAAACGCTTCCGCATCCCTGATTTCGCCAGTAAGAGCCAGTTCCATTGCAAGGTGATAGGGCATGCGTTTTGGAAGACGGAACAAGCCGCCACCAATGGCAACCAGATTATGCTTCACTTCCGGCAAACCAAATTTGGCATCATTTGCTGCAATAATAATATCGCAGGACAGACAAAGCTCGAAACCGCCTGCAACTGCAAAGCCCTCAACAGCAGCAATCAGAGGTTTTCTCGAAGGCTGCTTAAACAATCCAAAACCACCACGCTTATCGGTCGCCGGGCGCTCTCCACGGGCAACAGCCTTAAGATCTGCCCCCGATGAAAATGTGCCGCCAGCACCGGTAATAATACCAGCGAACAGCTCATCTTCCGTATCAAGCCAGTCCATAGCAGCTTCCATGGCTTCAGCAGTGGCTTTATCAAACGCATTCTTCGCATCAGGGCGATTGATGGTCACAACCAGCACATTCCCCTTGCGTTCAGTCTGAATAACTTCTGTAGTCATCAATAAACTCCTACAATCCGAACGTGAAACCACCGGACACAGAATATGTCTGACCGGTAATCCATGAAGAGGCATCCGATGCAAGATACAGGGCCATATTGGCAATATCATTCGGCTGTCCGGGACGGCGGATAACATAGCTGGACATCATCTTTTTAAAGCGCTCGGGATCAGACTTGACGCGGGCTTCAACCTCCGGTGTTGCTGTAAATGCAATTGAAATTGAATTGGAAGTAACGCCGTAACGCCCTAATGTTCTGGCACAGGATCTCATAAAGCCTGCTGCACCTGCTTTTGCTCCGGCATAGACTTCAAGACCTGCATCACCATAACGGCTTGCCTCTGATATAATCGTAACAAGGCGACCGGCATCTTTACGTTCGATCATTCCAGGGATCACAGCAGCAGTACAGTTCATAACACCGTAAAGGTTCACACCGATATAGTGATCCCACACTTCCGGACCGGTTTCCCAGAAAGGCTTGCGGGCTTCCGCTGTTGGAGTTGCGCCAGCATTTCCGGCATTGTTTACAAGAATACCAACAGGACCAAACTCTTCCTTACCCTTTGCAACCATTTCCTTGACGGCATCAAGGTTGGTTACATCACACTGAACAGCAAGCGCATTACCACCTGCAGCACGAACTTCCTCAGCAACAGCTTCTGCACGATCTAGATGATAGTCATTCACAATAATGCCACCACTGTTATGCTCGGCAAAATGTAAAGCAATTTGACGGCCAACACCCTGACCAGCTCCGGTCACCAGCGCAACGCGCCCTCCAAGATCAAGAATATTACTCATACCTGTCGTTCCCTTCCTTTCCAATATGGTTCCCTCAGAGTTCGCTTGAGCACCTTACCCATAGCATTGCGGGGGAGTTCTTTTACGATCTCGAAAGATCGCGGTCTTTTGTAAGATGCAAGCTGCCCGGCGCAATGCGCTGACAGCTCATCAATACTGATTGTCTGTTCAGGCTTCACTTCACAAAAAGCCATAACCTGCTCACCGAATTCATCATGAGGAATGCCAATCACGGCCGCATCTTGAAGTGCCGGATGGCGAAGCAGAGCATTCTCGATTTCAGCAGGATAAATATTCACCCCGCCGGAAATAATCATGTCTTTGACACGGTCGGTGATATAGAGATAATTGTCTTCATCAAGTCGCCCGACATCCCCGGTCTGGAAGAAACCGTTCTCATCGCAACTGTTCCCCTCACTGGCATTCAGGTAGGTGCTGATTGTAACCGGAGTCCTTACCCAGATTTCTCCGACATCACCAACAGGAAGCAGGTTGTTATTTTCATCTCTGATTTCAATTTGAACATGCCTGTAAGGTAATCCGCTTGAACCCGGCTTTTCTTTGAGTTTCTCTGAAGAAATAGAAGTGATCATGCTGGTTTCAGTTGATCCATATCCCTCACTGAGACAATCCCCGAAATAGGAAGTAATCCAGGCCTTAAGCTCAGGCGTTACCGGAGCGGCACCAACACTCAATGAACGAACAGAGGAAACATCATATTTATCAAGAATATCCTGCGGCAAACCGGACATACGCTTATACATGGTCGGCACACCATTCCAGTATGTTATTTTGTATTTATCAATGAGAGATAGCGCTTCTTCAGCATCAAACCGTCTCTGCAATATCTGGATATTTCCTTTTGATGCAGTTTCCTTTACCAGTGCCGGGCCTGCTCCATGATGAAGCGGCATGGTTACAAGAACAACATCCCCCTCCCGTTGGGAACGGCGCTCTGCCATGCTTCTGAAATACTCTTTCATTTCCTGCTCGGAACCGCGGCGGGGCTGGTTCATCTCAACACCTTTGGGCAGGCCTGTCGTGCCAGAGGTATAGACAATCAGCGGTGGTGGAGTTGAGGTTGTAAACCTGTCATCACTCTGCTCCGATAGAACAGTACTCCAGTCTTCAAAACCCTCAGCTTGTGTATCAATAGAAATAGCAACTTTAATTGGGAGGTTAGCCCATGCAGGAGCAACAGCAGCAGGATCCTGATCATCACAGACAATCCCGCTTGCAGCACTGTTTGCCAGAACATATTCTGTTTCCGCAGGTGTCAGTCTCCAGTTTAACCCCAGCAGGCGGCAACCAAGCTTTGCCAGCGCCTGATGCAGTATCACCCATTCAGTTCTGATCTGGGTACGGGCAACAACAATATCTCCGGCCTCAATACCACGCTTCTTTAACGCAGATGCAAGTCGGTTTGACTGTATATCCCATTCACTCCAGGTTAGCGCCCTGTCTCCTTCTAAAACTGCAATTCTATGAGGTGTTTTTATAGCCCAGTATTCTACGCTTCCCACTGCGGGCTCTTTCATGGTTCGAGACTCCTTCGTAGAGAGAGTTTCATACTCTCACGTAATTTTTGCATATTTATTGTTTTTGGTGCGAGCAGCCACTGGGCAGATGTCCCCCGAAGCTGCCCGAGAATGAGCATAGCCTGTATTTCGGCATCCAGATCCGGGTTTATATCCCCCTTCTGCTGGCCATAAATAATCGGTTCGGCAAAGCGCTTTACAGAAGTATTATTCAGTTCAACAATTGCAGGAAGAAGATCTGGATAATTATTTGCTTCTGTAAGAAGTACGATCAGCGCTTTCATCGTCGTGGGATCAGCTTCAACGCTTTGCAGATAATAATCTGCTGACTTGATTATGGCATCAAGCCCGTCATCAAAGTGAATACTCCCGTCCTTGAGCAGGGCAATGGAGTACCGGTCAACGATATATTGTCCAAGCCTCGCAATAAGTGTGTCCTTGCGCCCGAAATAATGTGCAGGCAATCCACGACTGTAACCAGCAGCCTCCCCAACATCATTCAGGGTTAACCCTGCAAGCCCCTTCTGCGTCACCAGTTGCACAGCGGCCTTCAGCATCTTGCGCTCGGCCTTCTCCCGCCTTTGTGCCTGTGTCAGCTTTTCAGCAGGGGCTTTGGTGGTGCTCGTCTCGTGCTTTGTAGCCATTTTTGCGTCCCGGTTTATACGGCGAAAGAATTAGATCAACAAACTTGCTTGTTAACAAACAAATATTATAATGACCAGCAATAGTCAACCAGCCCCCGTCTAATCCTATAGGCTACCCGGAGTAAGATTGCCGGGGCATATAAGAGAATAACAGGAAGGAAATAAGCACATGGAAAGCCCCCCATTGCTGAAGCCATCTATTTACAAAGAAGAGGGAACACCCTCTCTGCCGGAAAACCCTGCCCTGCTTGGAGGTAAGTGCTCCTGCGGCTATGTCTTTTTCCCAATGCAGACTTATGGATGTGAGAAATGCGGACATCACGGAGAAGCCCTGCAGGCAACCGAGTTAACAGGGCGAGGCAGAATAATCGCATCGACCAAAGTGCACTTACATGCTGGAAAACGTGAGACACCTTTCATCGTGGCCGCTATCGAGCTGGAGGACGGGCCTGTTGTCCGCACTTTGATGGATACACCGGAAGCACAAGTCAGCCCCGGAGATCCTGTCGTCACTGTGTTGGTTAACACGGCTGATCCTGAAACTGGTGAAGCCAGACGCGATCTGCGTTTCAGCAAAATATAAAAGGGCCTGCTATGACAATTACTTTAGGCGAAATGCGCCCTGTTTACGTTGTTGGTATCGGTTTTCACCCTTACCAGTTTATGAGCGAAACAACATATGTAATCCTCGGCCTCGCTGCTGTGCGCGAAGCTTTAACTGACGCCAGTATTGAATGGCCCTCGGTTGAATCCGCTTATGTCGCCAATGCCCGCCTGCCTATGGCTCCGGGCCGGGCAATGCTGCGTCATCTGGGTGCAACTGGCATCCCGATCGTCCATATAGAGAATGCGTCTGCATCTGGCTCTGCTGCTTTCCGCCATGCCTGTATTGAAGTTGGTGCCGGAATAACTGATATCAGCCTTGCCGTTGGCATAGATAAACCCTCCAGATTACCCCGCGCCGAAGACATGATTGGCATACCAAACCTCGCCAATGACGCCATTGTTCCGTTTACCCATTTCGCATTATTGGCTGATCAATATGCCTCCCGTCATGGTATTGATGTGGAGGACACGGCTCTGGTCGCGGTTAAAAACCATAAAAATGCTTCGAAAAACCCCTATGCTCAGCACCGCAAAGAGCGGACTTTGGAGCAGATATTGGGCGGAAAACGTATTACAGGCTCGTTCACATCCCTGCAATGCACCCCTGTAGGCGAAGGTGCGGCTGCCGTAATTGTCGCATCGGAAGAAGGTATAAGAAAGCTTGGCATGGACATTTCCAGAGCGGTAAAAGTGGCCTCTTCTGCGGGTCGCAGCCAGCGCGTCTACGACGATCCTACAGGATATGACGCACATTTGACCAGAGAAACAACAGAAGTCGCATTGTCAGAAGCCGGTATTACCGCTAACGATCTGGATATAGTCGAACTGCACGATGCATTTACTATTGAGGAACTTGAATATCTGGAAGCAATGGGCATTTCTAAAGAGGGTCAGGCTTTGAATGACCTGAAAAATGGTGAGTTTGATATTAATGGTCGCGTTGCCGTCAGCCCGTCAGGTGGGTTAATAGCTATGGGACACCCGATTGGTCCCACCGGGATCGGTCAGGTTGGCGAGATTACCCGTCAGCTTCGCGGAGAAGCCGGAGCACGCCAGCACAATAACGCAAGGAGAGGTCTCGCCCATATGGTTGGCGTGGGAGCTGTCTGTTATGTTCATGTTCTTGAAAAAGTTTAATAATAATCGTCAGAAATATCATGGGAGAATGAGATGAGCCGTAAGATGCTAATCGCAGGTGAGTTAAGAGATGGGGCATTAACCCTCGATGTTATCAACCCTGCAACAGGACAGGTTTTGGAAGTTGCACCACGCGCAAGCAAGGAACAGCTTGAAGAGGCTATTGCCTCTGCAAAAGCAGCCTTTCCTTCATGGTCAGCACTGACACCGGAAGAAAGAGGTGGCTACCTTCTGAAACTGGCTGATGCTGTTGAAGCCAAAAAAGACGAATTTGCGCGTCTTCTGACTATGGAACAGGGTAAACCTCTGGCCCAGGCAACAAATGAAGTTATTGGTGCCTACATGACTTTGCGTGGTTATTCTCAAATGAGAACACCGGTAAAGACCCTGAAAGAAGATGCAAAGCAGCGCGTTCTTGAACACCGTACTCCACTTGGTGTTGTTTCCGCAATCGCACCATGGAACTTCCCGTTCGCAATTATCATGGGTAAGATCGCTCCTGCACTTATCACTGGTAACACTGTCGTTGCAAAACCTGCTCCGACAACACCACTGACATTGCTTATGTTTGGCGAACTTGCAGCAGACATTCTGCCTGCTGGTGTGTTGAACACGATCATTGACGAAAATGATCTTGGCCCTATCCTTTCCAACCACCCGGACATTGCCAAAGTATCATTCACTGGTTCAACAGCAACTGGTAAAAAAGTTCTGCAAAGCGGTGCTGATACTCTGAAACGCGTTACACTTGAGCTTGGCGGTAACGATGCTGCACTGGTTCTTGACGATGCTGATGTCGAAAAAATCGCACCTGCCCTTTACAGATTCGCAACTGTAAACGCCGGTCAGGTTTGTATTGCCATCAAGCGTATCTATGCTCCCCGCAGCAAATATGATGCCCTTGTAGACGCAATCGCAAAGCTTGCTGATGCTACAGTCGTTGATGACGGTTTAGCTCAGGGTGCAGAAGTAGGACCAGTTCAGAACAAAATGCAGTTCGAAAAACTGAAAGAATTCCTCGCAGACGCACGCGCAACTGGCAAGATCGTAGCCGGTGGTGAAGTTGTTGACCGCGATGGATATTTCATTCGCCCGACAATCGTTCGTGATGCACCTCAGGATTCCAAAATCGTTAAGGAAGAACAGTTTGGCCCGATCCTCCCTATCGTTGCCTATGATGACCTTGATGAGGCTATCAAGGCAGTTAACGACAGCGAATACGGCCTTGGCGGTTCTGTATGGAGCTCCAGCATCGAACGCGCAACAGAAGTCGCAATGAAAATAGACAGCGGTAGCGTCTGGGTTAATAAACACCTTGACCTGCAGTTCGACGTACCTTTCGGCGGCGCCAAGGAATCCGGCATGGGCCGCGAACAGGGCGTAGAAGGTCTGCACGAATACACTCAGGCAAAAATCGTGAATGTTTCACTTCGCTAAATCTGACTGAATAATATATTTATGATAAAAGGAGCGTCAGTCACTGATGCTCCTTTTTTGATTGAGGATTTAATTATGAAGCACACAGCCTTATCGATTATTTTTATTTGCCTCATCTCAGGTCAGGCTCACTCAGCATTCAAATATCCCCAGATTGCTGAAACCGGAAAAAACATTCAGCAGTTTGTACCCGAAGGCTGGAAAATACACAGACCTCTCGATGGCAAGGACATTGTTTACGGAGATCTGAACAAAGACGGCATCAAAGACGTTGCACTGGTTCTCCAGCATACAAACAAAGTGATAGAAGCAAAACTCTGCAACGAGAACTACGAACCACCCGCAGACTATCCACGCATTCTCGTTATCCTGCTGGGCCGGAAAGATGGAAGCTACAGACTCTCAACCCGGAACAACAAACTCCTCTTCCGCTCAAACGAAGGAGGCATTCTGGGAGACCCCCTTGAAAACCTGAAAATCGAACGGGGAACCCTGGTCACCGAATATTATGGCGGCTCCGCATGGCGCTGGAGAATAACCCAACGCTTCCGCCTTGAAAACACAGGCTGGCACCTCATCGGCTACACCCGCCACGACCACTGGACAGGAGACCCGGATTCCAGTCTCACGGAAGACTACAA
The DNA here is from genome assembly GCA_050633205.1 of Methyloligellaceae bacterium. Taxonomy (GTDB): domain Bacteria; phylum Pseudomonadota; class Alphaproteobacteria; order Rhizobiales; family CBDHHC01; genus CBDHHC01. The sequence continues at coordinate 22,958 of JBOEGA010000102.1, forward strand.
CCTAATCACAGGAAAAATCGAAGTCACAAAAAAATCCGGCAAGGCAAAGACAAAAAAATATGTCGTAAAAAGAAAAAAACAGCAGATCAAACTAAGCAAAACCCGCTGCTGGAACTACAAAGCCGTTGACGAACTAAAGGTCAACTAAACCGCCCCCCACAACATGAAAACCGGAAGGACCGCAAGGTCCTGACTGAAGGCGACCGCCTCCCGGCGCTTAGCGCCGCCCATGCAGAGCAATGCCGAAGGCAGCGCAAAAAAACTTCCCCCCTCCGCCCGGCGGAATTTGTAACCCCGCTGGAACGTTCATACACGCGAATACACAAACCCTACTGCTCAACATAAACCAGATTATTCTTCCAGAATTCCTCATCGCTTTTCAAATAAGCGGCTTTACTGCTCAGAGGCACCAATGCCCGCTGACCTTTATAGGTAACAAGGATCATTGGCTCAACAGGATGATGAGGCCGGTTATCTTCCAGGTTGCGGGAAAAAATGATAATATCTTTCTTTATCGACCATTTGCCATGGGACGCTTCAATTTTGAGTGCTTTATCTCTCGTCACCGTACTATAGGTATTATCCGGATTCAAAAAAATCCGAACACCAATATGCCCAACGCCCTTAAAATATTCCCCATCGGGTGTTTCAATAACATCATTCGCATGTACTAAAGGCAAAATAGACAACACAAGAACTGCAAGAAGAAGTGATCTGAGAAACATCATAAGACTTTCCATTTAAAAAGAATTTGCAATAACTCAAAACCGGAAGGGCCATATGGCCCTGACTGGGTGCGACCGCACCCCGGCGCATAGCGCCGCCCCAGCGGAGCATGCCGAAGGTATTAGCGTGAGCTCAAATAACTAAGCTCAAAAAACTCAACCCATCTTGAACTCTTGAAAGAAGTCATTCCCCTTGTCATCCATAACGATAAACGCCGGGAAATCTTCAACTTCAATTTTCCAGATCGCTTCCATACCAAGCTCGGGATACTCAACCACATCAACCTTCTTGATACAGTCCTGCGCCAAACGGGCAGCCGGGCCACCGATTGAACCAAGATAGAAACCGCCATGCTTGCCACAGGCTTCACGAACCTGGCGCGAACGGTTACCCTTTGCAAGTGAAATCATCGAACCACCCGCAGCCTGAAACTGGTCAACATAGGCATCCATACGCCCCGCAGTTGTTGGACCAAACGAACCGGATGCATAGCCTTCAGGCGTCTTTGCAGGACCAGCATAATAAATCGGATGGTTCTTGAAATAATCTGGCAATGGCTCACCAGCCTCAAGACGGTCACGCAATTTCGAATGCGCCAGATCCCGCGCTACAATCAACGGACCAGTCAGCGACAAACGTGTCTTGGTCGGATATTGCGAAAGCTGAGCCAGAATTTCAGACATAGGCTTGTTCAGATCAACCTTGACCACTTCATCAGAAAGGCCGTCATCTTCAACATCCGGCAGATATTTTGCAGGATTAGTCTCAAGTGCTTCCAGATAAACACCACCCTTGGTAATCTTGCCCATCGCCTGACGGTCGGCAGAACAGGACACCCCAAGCCCGATAGGAAGAGACGCGCCATGACGCGGCAGACGGATCACCCGTACATCATGACAGAAATACTTGCCACCAAACTGCGCACCAATACCCATATTCTGCGTGATTTTGTGAATTTCCGCTTCCATCTCAAGATCACGGAACGCATGACCAAGCTCGGAACCCTGTGTCGGCAATCCATCCAGATATTTGGTAGACGCCATCTTCACAGTCTTCAGGTTAATCTCCGCAGATGTACCACCAATAACAATAGCCAGGTGATAAGGAGGACAGGCAGCAGTACCAAGCGTTAGAATTTTCTCCTCAAGGAATTTCATCATACGGTCTTTGGTCAGCAGCGAAGGTGTGCCCTGATAAAGGAATGTCTTGTTCGCAGATCCGCCACCCTTTGCAATAAACTGAAACTTGTATGCGTCTTCACCCGCCTGATAAATATCAATCTGCGCCGGAAGGTTGGTCTTCGTATTCTTCTCTTCAAACATGGAAATCGGGGCAAGCTGCGAATATCTCAGGTTCCGCTTGAAATAGGCATCAGCAACACCTTCCCCCAGCGCCGCATCATCACCACCATCAGTCCAGACCAGACGGCCCTTCTTGCCCATAATGATGGCCGTACCCGTGTCCTGACACATAGGCAGAACACCGCCAGCCGCAATATTCGCGTTTTTCAGCAGATCATAAGCCACAAACTTGTCATTAGACGTCGCTTCTGGATCATCAAGGATCATCTTCAGTTGTGCCAGATGCGCCGGGCGAAGCAGGTGATTGATATCAATAAACGCCTGTTCAGACAGGATACGTAAAGCCTCAGGCTCAATCGTCAGAATTTCCTTGCCCCTGAATGTATCAACGGACACATGATCAGAGGTCAATAAACGATAGGGAGTGGTATCTTCTGCTAATGGAAACAGGTCTGTATGTTGATAAGTCATGCGCCAACCTTAAAGAGATTAAAACTGATTGGAACCGTTCTAAACCATACCACCGGGAATGCCAAGACAGAGCCACTCAATTACATCGCGGCAATTGACCATATCTCTTCAACCAGCCGCTGCATATCTGGTTCTGGACCAACAACCACGTGTAATTCATCCTCATCAGGAACTTCAAGCGTAGCCAACTGGCTGTCCAGCAAATCAGGCCCCACAAAATGCCCCTCACGCACCATCAAACGTTGTTCCAGCACTTTTCTCTCAATATTAAGGTGAATAAATATCAATGATTTACCGGAAGTCTTACGCAAAACATCACGATATTGCCGTCGCAGGGCAGAACAGGCCAGAACAACCTGCCCCCGCGAAGCCAGCAGCTCCCCCAGCTTTTCCAGCCAGGGCATACGCTCATCATCCGTAAGCCCTGAACCGGAAGCCATACGAACCTTGTTGTCATCCGAATGAAAGTCATCCCCGTCAAGAAAAGGAATGTCCATACTCTCGGCAAGCTGATGCCCAACGGTTGATTTACCGCAACCGCAGACACCCATAATAATTATGCTGAAGGAATTCCCGGCCACATCTATTCCTTATAAACAGGCTCCTCAAGCCCCGGTACATCAGATTCAAATGTAAATACATGCCCCGAAAGCGGTGCAGCCTCAAACTTGTCGCCAGAAAGACCTCTTTTGGCAGTCGTAACAAAAGCCGTCTTCATATCTGCTCCACCAAATGTAATGGAAGCAACCTGAGGTGCATCAATATCAACCGTATGAGACACAGTACCGTCAGAATTATAGCAGGCCACAGACCAGCCATTCCAGCGCGCACTCCACAACCGCCCGTCAGCATCAACGGTCATTCCATCAGGATATCCTTCATCACCGGATGTCTCGGCAAACACTTCATATTTTCCGAGTTCCCCTGCTTCCTGATCATAAGCAGCCGTAAAAATCCTGCGTGTAGGAGAATCTGCAAAATAAATCCTGTCACCGGCCGGACTAAAAGCAGGCCCGTTCCAGACAGTAAACTCACCCTCAATCTGCCGCGCAATCCCCTTATCCAGCACAAAGGCCCGGCCTTCAGGGTCCTGCTCGGACAGATGTCTCGAACCGGATACAAGACGCCCCATACGGTCACACTTGCAATCATTCATCAAAGCTTTACGGGGAGAAACCTTAGGATCACCAATAGCAGCAATAGCCCCTGTCTCAGGATCAAGATATCCAAACCCCCGCAGGGTGGAAACCACCAGCCATTCACCAAAAGCCCGGGCCAGTCCACCAACCGGCGTTATCGTCGGCACCATACTCACTCCATCCTTTTCAGACCAGCTCCACAACTCCTGTGCAACAACATCTGTCCAGTATAACGTACCTGTTTCAGGAATCCACAATGGCCCCTCGCCAAGCAGACATCCACTCTCCACAAGTACTTCAGCTTCAGGTGTATCCGACATAATTCTCTTCCTAAATCTTTATTTTATAAACCGGAGGCAATACTGGCCAGTTCTTTGATTTTATCCCAGTTCCGGTCTTTGACAGCATCTTTTGGTGCAACCCAGCTCCCACCAACGCACATAACCTTATCAAGCGCAAGATATGCCGAAGCAGCCTCTCTGGTAATCCCCCCGGTCGGGCAGAACGAAATCTGCGGCAATGGTCCCTGTACCGCTTTCAGCATGGCAATACCACCATTCTGTTCTGCCGGAAAAAACTTCTGCGCCAGAAAATCTCTTTCCATCAAACGCATCATCTCTGAAGGCGTAGAAACTCCTGGAAGAAATGGCATCTCCCGCTCATCCACCACATCCAGTAACGGATTTGTTGCACCCGGCGATACGCCGAACTGTGCGCCTGCATCACAGGCATCAGAAACATTTCTTGGTGATATCAAAGTCCCGGCACCAACAATCATATCTGGAACATTCTGGCGTATATCACGAATTGCACCCAGCGCTGCCTCAGTCCTCAGAGTAATTTCCATTACCCGGATACCACCCTCAGATAATGCCTGAGCAAGCGGTACCGCAGTATCCATATCATCAATAGTCAGGATCGGCATCACACGACACATGCCACAAATATCAGATATATTGAGCTTTCCCTCAGTTAAACTCATAAGACACCCTTCCCGTTTCAATCTTCCTGGCATATTTTTCCCAGGGCCCCACCTGTTCCATAACCTTAAACCTGAAATCCTCTTCGGGTCCCAACGTTACCTGATGACTGTGCCCCTCAATAGAAAAGTAGGGATAGCTCCCTGAATTATAAATCTCTCCGGGACTTCCGTGCGCATAAGTCTGGTCTTTAAAAACCTCAAACCGCCTCAGATACCCGATATCATCCCGAAGCCGTGCTGCTATCCAGTGGTTATCCATCTGCACTCCAACCTTGAAGCCCGGCACATCATAGCAGTTCACCTGAATACAATTATCCCATATATGCGATTGAGAAAACACCTGCCCGGCGGCCTCGGCGTTTCCTTTATCCTGATAAACAGAAATGGCATCAATGTTCGCTGGAAGATAAATTACACCGGGACGCCGCAACATCAGCGCATCCCATAAACCACCTGTCCAGTCTTTGTCTCCACAATTCACCACCTCATGCTCAACAACCCAGGACGGTTCAAGAAAATCCATGCTTATTGTCCGCTTGATCCTGAGCCGCGTATCCCTGCAGATCCCGCTGGTCATAACAACTTCAACCCGCTCAGTATTCTGCGAAACAATTTCAAACTTATATGGCCCGCTATCAAGATCAGGATAAGGAGCACCACCAGGAAATGCACTCTCAGGCGCAATCCACGTTTTTCCGCCTCCCCACAATGGAAATTTCAGATTATCCCGCCATTGCTCAAGCTCAAACCGTTCAGGCATTAAAGGAGCCTGCCCCGCTCTCTCGGGCTGAACAAAACTCAAATCCTGACCGCAATATTGGATACCCATAATACGACCACCGATTTCAGGCACCAGAAATAAACTCAATTGCCCGCGCTTAAGCTGAATAGCACTCCAACCCAGATAATCTACTCCCGTTGACACAGTTACCGGAAGATAGTCTGGCTCATGTCTCATGACCTCTCTCCAAAAACGCCTGCTCCATTTTCAGCAGCCCCCACTGCCGAGCGAAACAGTCCGAAAAGCTCCCGACCCAGTCCACTTTGATTCTGTGATAAATCTTTCTCTACAGGTACCCTGCTGGCAAATTCACTGGATAGAACCGACAGCTCTCCGGAAACTGCATCCAGCCTGATAACATCTCCACTCTGAACTTTGGCAATAGGACCACCTGATGCTGCCTCAGGGGAAACATGGATTGCTGCAGGCACTTTCCCGCTAGCACCAGACATACGACCATCTGTTACCAGTGCAACTTTAAATCCACGATCCTGCAGGGTACCAAGCAGAGGCATCAGACTGTGTAACTCGGGCATCCCATTCGCTTTTGGTCCCTGGAACCTGACGACACAGATCATATCCCGCTCAAGCTCCCCAGCTTTAAAAGCAAGCTTAACCTCTTCCTGATCTTCAAAAACAATCGCTGGTGCTTCAATAATATGACTTTCAGACTTAACTGCCGATGTCTTGATTACCGAACGCCCCAGATTGCCGTTTAACATTATCAATCCGCCTGTCTTCTGAAAACTGTCGGAATATCCGCGCAGAACATCCCTATCCAGACTTTCTTTCGGGCAGTCCCGCCAGTGAATATCCTCACCATCCAGAACAGGTTCCTGACAATACCACTGCAACCCAAAGCCTGCGATGGTCTGCACATCTTTATGCAACAGACCGGCATCAAGCAATTCAGATATCAATAGCTGCAACCCGCCTGCTGCCTGAAAATGGTTCACATCTGCAACCCCGTTTGGATAAACCCGTGCCATCAAAGGCACTGCAGAAGACAGTTCGGAAAAATCTTCAAGATCAATAATAATACCTGCTGCCCGGGCCATAGCTACCAGATGCAGCACCAGATTGGTTGAGCCACCTGTAGCCAGCAATCCTACGATCCCGTTCACAAAGGCTTTCTCTGTCAAAACATCACAGGCCGGAATATAATTGCCTTTGAGAGCAGTTATCTCCATTGCTCTTTTTGCACCCGCAATAGTAAGCTTCTCTCTAAGCTCCGTATCAGGATTAACAAAACTGGCACCCGGCAAATGCAAGCCCATAACTTCCATAAGCATCTGATTGGTATTTGCAGTACCATAAAACGTGCACGTACCCGGACTGTGATAGGATTTCATCTCGGCAGCCAGCAGTTCTTCCCTGCCAATTTCACCAGCTGCATATTTCTGCCGAACCCTGGCCTTCTCATCATTCGGCAATCCTGAAGGCATAGGCCCCCCCGGCAGAAACACAGCAGGCAAATGCCCGAAAGTCGCAGCCGCAATAACAAGCCCAGGAACAATCTTGTCGCAGACCCCAAGATACACAACTGCATCAAAACAATTATGTGACAACCCTACAGCAGCCGACATGGCAATCACATCACGGGAAAACAGGGATAACTCCATCCCCGGCTGCCCCTGAGTAATGCCATCACACATGGCAGGCACCCCGGCTGCAACCTGTGCAATACCACCTGCAGACCTTGCAGCTTCTTTAATTATATCGGGAAATTTTTCAAAGGGCTGATGCGCTGATAGCATATCATTGAAAGAAGTAATAATACCCAGATTAGGCCCCTGCCCTGTAGCTAACGCATTTTTGTCCGAACTCATTGAGGCCGCACAGACATGCGCTATATTCCCACAAGACAAATGCCCCCGTCTTACACTGAAGTCCTGCTGTCTCTTTATTCCGTCCATATAATCCCGCCGGGATTTAACACTCCTCTCGGCGATATTCCTGGTTACTTTGGCAATCCGGTCATGCAAGGGCATAGATACCTCCTGGCAATTTATTCATGAATACATATTTACATAAAATCAAAATCTTCTTTAACAGTCTGTAGAAATTTTCGCACATGCACAATTCTAATTTTGCAATGCGGGATTTTTACGTCATAAAAACACGACATAATGCTGCATCAGGTATGAAAACACCTGAATTCCTACAGCAATTAGTAGAACTGCGCTATCTCACTGATCAGCCGTCTGATGTCCTGTTCTCTGGATAGCCTGTGCTCACCATCCTTCACAAGCGTCAGAACCATATCTTCATCCTGCAGATGCTCGATCAGTTTCCGGGAATGTTGCCACGGTACATCCGGGTCCCGCAGTCCATGTATAATTCGGATAGGACAACCAATACGCACCTTTTCGTCCCGTAACAGATATTGCCGGCCATCCTCAATCAACCCTTTGGATATAATCTGCGGTTCACTATCATATTGAGATGGCCTCAGAAACCTGCCCGTCCGCTCCATCTCTTCCCGAACCTCCTCGGGAAAACGCTCCCACATCAACGTCTCTGTCATATCCCAGGCCGGAGCAATAAAAACAGCCCCGGCAATCCGGTCAGCCAGCTTGTCCGCCAGTGCTCTCAGCAGCAGCAACCCGATCCAGCCTCCCATACTTGAGCCAACAAGAACCTGTTTACCACTGGTTTTCTGCTCAAACACATAAAGAGCCTCCTCAAGCCACTGGCTGATGGTCCCGTCCTCAAACGCCCCGTCGGATTCTCCATGACCTGAATAATCAAACCTGCAAAATCTGTAATTCTTCTCAACACACCATTCTGCCAATGCTGTGACCTTCAGGCTCCGCATATTGGACTTAAAGCCGGATAACCAGAACACTCCCGGTTTATCATCTTGTCCATCACTCGACAGATATGCTATTCGCCTTGGGACTGTTTTTTCGGATTTGAATTCAATAAACCGGGTTTGATCTTGAGACATTATATACCACTGCTAATAAACTTTTTTCGCCCCAAATTTAATGCATAGCCCTGGAATAACAATGACAAAAACAACAATCCTGCAAGTTATCCCGGAACTGAACACCGGAGGAGCGGAACTATCGGCAATTGAAATCTCACAGGCTGTCGTTCAGGCAGGCGGCCGGGCTCTCGTGATTACCGAAGGCGGCAGGATGGAAGAAAACCTGAAAGCTGTTGGCGGCGAAATAATAAAACACCCGATAGCCACAAAAAATCCGGTCAGAATCTATAAAAACGCAAAAACCATGGCAGATCTGATCAAAGCCGAGAATATTGACCTGATCCATGCCCGTAGCCGTGCCCCCGCATGGAGTGCCTGGCTGGCGGCCAGAAGAACCAACTGCCATTTCGTAACAACCTATCACGGGGCATATGGTAATAAGGAACCCTTCAAAAACACCTATAACCGCATAATGGCCAGCGGCGATATTGTTATTGCTAATTCAGAATACACAGCCAACCTGATTCGCGAACAGCATAAGCCTGATGAGAACAGACTTCGTGTAATTCACCGTGGTGTGGATGTCGATAAATTCAATAAAAACAATATTTCAGAAGAACGCAGGCAAACCTTGCTCGACCAGTGGGCAATACAGCCCGGACAACGCATAGTCCTTCAGGCAGCACGCCTTACAAGCTGGAAAGGCCAGGAAACTCTCATCGATGCAGTAGCCTTACTGAAGGGTAAAGAATGCCTGAACAATACAGTTTTTATTATCGCAGGTGACGAGCAGAACCGTAATGAATACAAAACCATGCTGCTCGATAAAATATCGGAATATGGCCTGACAGAACATATTCGCCTGACCGGTCATTGCAGTGATATCGCTGGCGCATTTGCTGTTTCTTTCGCCTCGGTCGTCGCTTCAACAGGCCCCGAAGCTTTTGGGCGTGCTGCCGTTGAATCCCAGGCCCTCGAATGCCCGGTCATAGTAACTGACATTGGAGCAGCGACAGAAACCGTAATTTCTGAAAAAGATGCAGACGAATCACAACAGACCGGCTGGAGAATTCCGCCCAAAAATCCGGAAATTCTTGCGCGGACTCTGGAAAATTTACTCAATTTAAACCAAAAGAATCGCGAAAATATGGGTACCAGAGCCCAGGCACATGTTGCAAAAAACTTCTCGCTTCACCAGATGAAATTCAGGACCCTTGAGATTTATGATGAACTTATCGGGTCCAACTTGTCACATCTGTTGATAAAATAGATGTTTTACCACACAAGCGGGTTCTAAAATGAAATAGAAAGCTTGACTTCAGCGTACTTCATTTTAAGGCTTATTGAAAAAATTATGTTGTACGATAGGACTTAATTGGTTTTTTCATAAGACCAGTGTATAGTCCAACTCAGTGTTCAATAGATTTGAAGGAGATCATCGATCGCACGCCGACCACAAAGACCAACTTCACCCGAAAAGGATGGACCAAGGGTGAATAGCCTCATTACGGCAACAGAAGTTCAGCTAATTGATAGCGAAGGCGAAAACCACGGAACAGTTCCGATTACAGATGCTGTATCTCGTGCAGAGCAGGCAGGGCTTGACCTTGTAGAAATCTCACCAAATGCAGAGCCTCCGGTATGTAAAATTCTGGACTATGGCAAGTATAAATATCAGGCGCAAAAGAAAGCTGCGGAAGCCCGCAAGAAGCAGAAGACCTTCGAAGTGAAGGAAATCAAGATGCGCCCGAATATTGATACCCATGATTATCAGGTCAAGATGCGCAGCATTCTGAAGTTCTTCGATCAGGGCGATAAAGTCAAAGTAACACTTCGCTTCCGCGGACGTGAAATGGCTCACCAGCAACTTGGTATGCAGTTGATGCAGAAAGTTAAAGGTGAAGTTGAAGAACTCGCAAAAGTTGAGCTTGAACCTAAGCTGGAAGGACGCCAGATGATAATGGTGTTGGCTCCAAGGTAACACTTAGAGAGATGAGCGGGGATGTGCCTGTTTATGGATTGATAACAATCTCTCCCGATCGACTTCAGTATAAACCTGCGTTGTCGAAAGACTGGCATGACCAAGAAGCTCCTGTATCTCACGCAGATCGGCGCCATTTCCGAGCAGATGAGTTGCAAATGAATGGCGCAATGCATGGGGTGTAGCTGTCGAAGGCAATCCTAGTGCTCCACGCAGCTTCTCCAGTAACAACTGAATAATGCGAGGGCTCAAACGCCCTCCTTTAACTCCCAGAAACAACGGCTCTTCCGGCTCCAGATCAAATGGACAGAGATCCATATACATCTCAAGGGCTTCCACCGTAATTGGCAATATCGGAACCATCCGTTCTTTACCGCCCTTCCCCTTTATAATCAGAGCTTCTCGCCCGCCAATAGGCGCATCTTCTACATTAAGAGACAGCGCCTCGGAAATACGCAACCCCGAACCATAGAGCAAAGTAAGTACCGCCGCATCCCGATGCGTAACCCAGTCCTCGGATTTGATAGACTGCCCGGCACGGCCCTTTAATATAGTAGCAGCCGCCTTTTCCTCAGTTAGTGCTTTGGGAATACCATGTGGAATTTTAGGGCTCGAAACCAGATGAATAGCAGAATTCGCCTCATACCCCTGATTTTCCAGGTATTTGAAAAACATCCTCAACCCTGACAAGGATCTTGCCAGACTGCGGCTGGATGCACCACGCTTACGGCGTTCCGCCAGAAATGCCCGAAAGTCTCTAACATTCAACTCATCAACAATTTCAATACCGGGAGCAGTACGAAAGCGATGCGTAAGAAACCCGCAAAACTGCCGGACATCTCGATGATAGGCCTCAATCGTATTTTCGGAAAGATTTCGCTGGATGGATAGAAATTCTAACCACCCCTGAACCTCAACTCGTAAAGCCGGGGTGGTTATATCTATTAAATCAGCTGTCTTCTGGTCAGACATGGAATTTCTACTTCACTCAAAAATTGACACCAGACAACAATGAGGTGAACTCATCTGTTGTTTGGTGGACGATGAAAAATTTGAGAAATTTTCTCAAATTTTTCTGAGGACTAGCGCCATTGAGGCGCGCAGCCTGCGTGGCGCTTGAACGCAATAAATCGATTATTCTTTATAATCGATGCCATAAGCTCAAATTCTGAGTAGTATAAATTCGTTAATAAACCTTATGAAGCTCAACTTCAAAAACCAAAGTAGCACCGGGAGGAATAGCCCCTCCACCACCACCGGTTAGGCCATACCCAAGGCTGTATGGAATAACCAGCTCATACTTTGCACCTTCCTTCATAAGCTGAAGACCTTCCTGCCAACCAAGAATAACCTGCTTCAGACCGAAGCTTGCTGGCTGTCCGCGCTTATAGGAGTTATCAAATTCTGTCCCGTCAATAAGCGTCCCTTTATAATGCACATCAACATATGAATCTGCATTGGGCTTTTTACCCGTACCTTTTTTGATAACTCTGTACTGAAGCCCGGATTTGGTTACAACCACACCTTCTTTGCTTTTGTTAGTTTCCAGATACTGAAACTGCGGATTAGCCTTCGCTGCTCCTGCCGAAAACAGTAAAGCTGCACATATTCCAAGGACTGAACCAGAGAATAAAATGCCTGATTTTTTGATAAATTGTTTTAACACGCTGCCCTGCTCCTTCTGTTCTGTAATTAAAGAATGCTCTGGCCGGTTTTCTTCCAGTCCGAAAGAAATGCTTCCAGACCTTTATCTGTCAAAGGATGTTTGACAAGGTCACGCAAAATCTGCGGAGGAACTGTAGAAACATCGGCACCCGCCAAAGCGCAGGATTTAACATGGTTTACTGTCCGAATAGAGGCAGCAAGGATTTCTGTGTCTATAGTATTAGGGTAGTTGTCGTAAATCTCGCGGATTTCCTCAATCAGCTCCATACCATCAATCCCCACATCATCAAGACGCCCGATAAATGGAGAAATAAACGCAGCACCCGCTTTTGCAGCAAGTAACGCCTGATTAGCACTGAAACAGAGAGTGACATTCACATCTATTTCGTTTTCAGTCAGCTCGTAACAGGCTTTAAGCCCTTCCCATGTAAGTGGAATTTTCACCACAACATTCTCTGCAAGCTCAGCAAGCTTCTTGCCTTCAGTGACCATGCCCTCTTTTTCAGTGGCTGTGACTTCTGCACTGACTGGTCCTGGAACGATCTCGCAGATCTCCTTGATCACTTCAATAAAATCCCGGCCGGATTTGGCAATAAGAGACGGATTTGTTGTCACTCCATCCACAAGCCCTGTTTCCGTAAGATCCCTGATTTCGCTAATATCTGCACTGTCGATAAAAAACTGCATGACTATCTTCCGCTTCTCTAATATTTGTGCCAGGGCTTTTAGAAGTACAAGGCCCGATATAAAGTGTGAATACTTAACTGATTCTCGTTTCAAAGCATGCTCTATCACTTTTGCAAAGGGCATACAAACTGAATTAAGCAAAGAGCTGTTCCAGGAGCTGCAAGAACACCAAAATGGATCTTTTCGCCCCCACTAACCTGAAACGCATTGCTGTCCAACTCCCTGTGGCAATTGACCAAACTTATGATTATCTCGTTCCCGATGATCTGCATGTTGAACCCGGTGACTTTGTTTATGTCCCCCTTGGACAGCAACAGAAAACCGGAGTGGTCTGGGACCGGGAAGGTCCTGACGACGATGATTTTGATACAACAAAGCTCCGCCAGATTATCACAAAATTTGATGTTCCCCCGCTACAGCAAGTCTCCAGAAAGTTTATCCACTGGGTCGCACGATATAATTTAATGCCCGTCGGAATGGTACTTCGCATGGTCATGAGTGCTCCTCAGGCATTCGCTGCCACCAAACCGCGTTTCGGTGTACAGCTTGCAGGCGCAGTACCAGACCGCATGACCCCGGCCAGAGAGCGCGTCATGCAACTCGTTCAGGACCGTAAAATCTGGCCAAAGGGAAAACTGGCTCAAAAAGCAGGTGTCAGTAATGCAGTAATTGATGGCCTGGTAAAATCCGGGACTCTTCTTTCTGTTGAAATTCAACCGGCAACAGCCCCGCAACCCAACTCCAATTATTATCACCCTGAATTCTCGGATGCCCAGCAGCAGGCAATTGATACACTCCGCCAGACCGTTAAAAACCATACCTATTCAGTGACACTTCTTGATGGTGTCACCGGTTCTGGAAAAACAGAGGTCTATTTCGAGGCAGTCGCAGAAGCACTGGCGGATAAAAGACAGATCCTGATAATGCTCCCGGAAATTGCTTTGACAAACCAGTTCGTCGAACGCTTCGAACGGCGTTTTGGCTGCAAACCGGTTGAATGGCACTCAACTTTATCTGCCGGAGCCCGTGCCCGCATATGGAAACAGATTGGCTCTGGAGAAGCCAAAGCTGTCATAGCTGCCCGTTCTGGTCTGTTCTTACCTTTTAAAAACCTTGGGCTTATCGTTGTTGACGAAGAACATGACGCCGCATTCAAACAGGAAGACCGTGTTGCCTATCAGGGCCGTGATATGGCTGTAGTCCGGGCAAACCTTGGAAAAATACCGATAATCCTGGCCTCGGCGACCCCATCCATCGAAAGTCACGTAAATGCTCAACAGGGACGCTATCGCCATGTCCAGTTAACAGAACGCTTTTCGGGTCATGCCCTGCCAAACATAGAAGCCATCGATCTCAAGAAAGACCCGCCGGAACGCGGACACTGGCTGAGCCCGGTCTTATTGCGCGCAATGGCTGATAAACTGGCAAAAGATGAGCAGAGCCTGCTCTTTCTGAACCGTCGTGGCTATGCTCCTCTCACATTGTGTCGGTCCTGCGGTCTCCGTTTTGACTGTCCCCAATGTGCAGCATGGCTTGTAGACCACCGCTTCAAAAACCGCCTTCAGTGTCATCATTGCGGTTTCTCAACACCTGTCCCGAAAAAATGCCCCAAATGCACCGCAGAAAACTCTTTGGTAGCCTGCGGCCCCGGTGTTGAACGCGTAGCGGAGGATGTCGCAGACTTTTTCCCTCAGGCCAGAGTAGCACTTCTTTCCAGTGACATAGCCCCCGGAATTCAGGACCAGCGGGAAATAATCAGGAAAATATCTGATGGTGAGGCCGACATTGTTATCGGCACCCAGATTGTAGCCAAAGGCCACAACTTCCCCAAACTCACCCTTGTTGGAGTTGTCGATGGAGATCTTGGGCTGGGTCAGGCTGACCCCAGAGCCAGCGAGAGAACTTATCAGATGTTACAACAGGTTACCGGGCGTGCAGGCCGCTTTGCCGCCGAAGGTGTCGGATATATCCAGACCCATATGCCGGACCACCCGGTCATGGAAGCCTTAATGTCTGGAGAACGCGATGAATTCATCGAAAGAGAGATACAAAGCCGCCATGCAGCAGGATGGCCCCCTTTTGGTCGTCTGGCCTCAATAATCGTCTCGGCCCGCATGAAAGATCTCGCCCACGAATTCTCTAGACAATTAACCTTAAGGGCACCAAGAGTAACAAATATCCTCGTACTCGGCCCGGCAGAAGCTCCAATCGCTGTCATCAGGGGCCGCCACAGATATCGTATCCTCATAAAAACACCGAAGGAAATCGACCTTCAGGCATATCTCAGAACCTGGCTTAACAATGTTCAGAAACCAAAAGGCGATCTTAGAATGGCAGTCGATATTGACCCCTACAGTTTCCTCTAAGGTCAATTGTGCGGTAATTCGGTATAATTATGCAGGAAAATGTAGAAAAATCGGGTATCTGCGGCAATCCGCCAACGATGTAATATTGCATAGCCCATAGTCCTATGTTACAGCACATTCAATGGTTCAATCCAAAACATAAAAAACGAACCGCCAATAGTATACGTAAACAAAAAAATTCAGTTTAAGCAGCTGACTATTTAAGATAAATAGTCCTTAATCCGGCAAGGCAAGAGCATCAACGTGTCAAGCGATCAATCAATTGCGACAGGTATGTCCGGGCGCTATGCGAGAGCGCTATTTGAGTTGGCTCTGGAAACAGACCAACTGGAACAAGTCGAATCCGACTTGTCACTATTCGACGAAATGATGACCGAGAGCGAAGATCTTGTTCGTCTCGTCCGTAGCCCCGTTTTTTCAGCCGAAGATCAGGAGAGAGCATTAAATGCTGTACTTCAGAAAGCTGGATTTACTGAAGTTACACAAAACTTTTTCCGTTTGGTTTCAAGAAACAGACGTCTGTTCGCAGTCAGAAATATCATTTCAGACTTCGACGCGTTGCTGTCCAATCACCGTGGTGAAGTAACAGCAAAAGTGGCGACTGCGACAAAACTGGACGATGAACAATTGTCCGTTCTGGAAGATGTGCTTAAGAACGCCGTCGGTCAGGACGTACGTGTTGAAGCTGAAGTTGACCCTGGCCTGTTAGGCGGACTTGTGGTCAAGGTCGGCAGTCGAATGATCGACAATTCACTTAGAACGAAATTAGATAGTCTCAAGAACGTTATGAAAGAGGTGGGCTGATGGAAATTCGGGCCGCAGAAATCTCCTCAATCCTGAAGGAACAAATTGCAAATTTCGGGAAAGAGGCTGAAGTCTCGGAAATCGGACAGGTTTTGTCCGTTGGTGACGGTATTGCTCGTGTATATGGTCTGGACAATGTTCAGGCCGGCGAGATGGTGGAATTCCCTGGCGGCATTAAAGGTATGGCGCTGAACCTGGAGGTCGACAACGTTGGTATCGTTATTTTTGGCGATGACCGTTCGATCAAGGAAGGGGACACTGTTAAGCGTACAGGCGCTATCGTTGAGGTTCCGGTAGGTAAAGGTCTTCTGGGTCGTGTGGTAGACGGCCTTGGCAACCCAATCGACGGCAAAGGACCAATCGAGTCCTCTGAAAATCGTCTGGTTGAGGTGAAAGCACCAGGCATTCTTCCGCGTAAGTCCGTGCATGAACCTATGCAGACTGGACTGAAAGCTATTGATGCTTTGATCCCAATCGGTCGTGGACAGCGTGAGCTTATCATTGGTGACCGTCAGACTGGTAAAACAGCGGTTGCTCTTGACGCAATCCTGAACCAGAAATCAATCAACGAAAGTAATGATGAAAGCAAAAAGCTTTACTGCGTATATGTTGCAGTAGGCCAAAAGCGTTCAACTGTTGCTCAGTTCGTTAAAACACTGGAAGAAAACGGCGCACTTGAATATTCAATTGTTGTTGCCGCTACAGCATCAGACCCGGCTCCGATGCAGTTCCTTGCACCATACACTGGTACAGCAATGGGCGAATACTTCCGTGATAATGGCATGCACGCAATGATCACCTATGATGACTTGACGAAACAGGCTGTTGCCTATCGTCAGATGTCACTTCTTCTTCGTCGTCCTCCAGGGCGTGAAGCTTATCCAGGTGACGTATTCTATCTTCACTCTCGCCTGCTGGAACGCTCTGCGAAATTGAACGAAGATTACGGCTCAGGCTCATTGACAGCTCTTCCGGTTGTTGAAACACAGGCAAACGACGTATCTGCCTATATTCCGACAAACGTGATTTCGATTACAGACGGTCAGATCTTCCTGGAGACAGATCTTTTCTATCAGGGTATCCGTCCTGCAGTGAACGTAGGTCTGTCAGTTTCTCGTGTGGGCTCCGCAGCTCAGATTAAAGCGATGAAGCAGGTGGCTGGTCCTATTAAAGGTGAGCTGGCTCAGTATCGTGAGATGGCAGCCTTTGCTCAGTTTGGTTCAGACCTTGATGCTGCAACTCAAAGATTGCTTGCCCGTGGTGAGCGTCTGACTGAGTTGTTGAAACAGGCTCAGTTCTCTCCACTGAAAGTGGAAGAACAGGTTGTAAGCATCTTCGCTGGCACAAGAGGTTACCTCGACAAGATCCCGACTTCAGATGTTGGGCGTTTTGAAGACGGCCTTCTGCGTTATATGCGTGATGAGCACTCTGATGTCCTGAATACAATCCGTGATGAACAGAAAATCTCGGACGGTACTGAGGATCGTCTTAAAGCAGCGCTTGAAAGCTTCTCTGGCTCATTCGCAGCATAATTTCACAAACAGAGCGTTTCTTTTGCAAAACCGAAACGCTCTGAATACTTGTTTTACGCATTTTCATTGTGAAAATGCTGGCTAAATGATGTGAGGCAAAATGCCAAGCCTTAAGGACCTAAAAAATAGGATCTCATCGGTCAAGGCGACTCAAAAGATCACCAAGGCGATGCAGATGGTTGCGGCAGCAAAATTGCGCCGTGCGCAGGAAGCTGCAGAATCCGCACGTCCATTTGCTGAACGGATGGATAAGGTATTAGAAAATCTTAATGCCCGCTTGACTGATCGCAATAGTGCATCTTCCCTTCTCGTT
Organism: Methyloligellaceae bacterium; assembly: GCA_050633205.1. Classification (GTDB taxonomy): domain Bacteria; phylum Pseudomonadota; class Alphaproteobacteria; order Rhizobiales; family CBDHHC01; genus CBDHHC01. The sequence goes on from JBOEGA010000102.1 coordinate 40,638, forward strand.
GGAACAGGTAAGGAAGAAACTCATCTTCTTGTTGTTGCAACAGCAGAACGCGGACTATGCGGTGGCTTTAATTCCAATATTGCACGACTTGCAAGAGATCACGCCCGAAAACTGAAAACATCAGGTAAAGACATTAAAATCCTTTGTGTAGGCAAAAAAGGATATGATGCCCTAAAAAGGGAATTCCCCGGGGATATCATTGATACTATCAGCCTGCGTGAAGTAAAAAACCTTAGCTTTTCAGATGCAGACACTATTGCAAAAACTGTTCTTGGCATGTTTGCCAAAGACGAGTTTGACGTTTGCACAATCTTTTTCTCGCAGTTCCAGTCTGTAATTTCCCAGGTACCAACTCCACTACAGTTAATCCCGGCCAGTCTACCGGAAAAAACTGACGGTGAAGAAGAAACCGGTTCAGATGCTGCATACGAATACGAACCTGACGAAGCAGAAATACTTGCTGATTTGCTGCCACGTAACGTAGCCACACAGATTTTCCGCGCATTGCTGGAAAACGCGGCTTCCGAGCAGGGCGCTAGAATGTCCGCAATGGATAATGCAACACGTAACGCTGGCGAGATGATCGACAAGTTGACGTTGCTTTATAACCGTTCACGTCAGGCAATGATTACAAAAGAACTGATTGAAATCGTATCTGGTGCCGAAGCGGTATAGACAGGTTCAATCAAAGGTAGATGTCCGAAGAAATTGAAATATTACGAGGAGAAGGAGTAAGGGTAAGCAATAAACAGATATCAATTGGTAATCAAACCATCGAAATCTCTGACATAAACAATTATGGCGTTGAAGAATTCGATAAATACCATTTGGAGACTTTGGCAAAAGCACTTCTGACTATTGCATTAATTTTCTTTGTAGCTGCTTTGTTACTACGTACCGTTTATCCCCTCATTATTGGCACTTGCTGTGTCGGTTTTGGATTAGGGCGGATTAACAAAATAAAAGCGTGCAGAGTTGTAATTGAAAGTGAAAAGCAAACACTGTCATTTACTTCCAGCGACAAGGAAAAAATAACCCTCTTCGCCTCCGCAGTACAAACCGCCAAAGATTTTGGCAGTAAGCTTGATAAGACTGACGACATATAAGGTATTATGAAAATTGTCTCAATTCCGTTGAGACCAACAGGACGAACACAAGGAAGTCAAAATGGCAGAAAACCAAGTCGGAAAAGTTCGGCAAGTTATGGGCGCGGTGGTTGACGTTCAATTCGATGGTCACCTACCTGCAATTTTGAATGCGCTCGAGACAGAAAACAGGGGCAACCGTCTTGTCCTTGAAGTGGCTCAGCATTTGGGCGAAGGCATGGTACGTACCATCGCTATGGATGCGACTGAAGGTCTGGTTCGCGGTCAGGACGTTGCTGACACAGGCGAAGCAATCGCTGTACCGGTTGGTGAAGGCACTCTTGGCCGTATCATGAACGTTATCGGTGAGCCGGTTGATGATGCTGGTCCAATCCAGACAGAAACAAAACGCGCTATTCACGCTCAGGCTCCTGAATTCATCGAACAGTCAACAGAAGCTGAAATTCTTGAAACTGGCATTAAAGTCGTAGACCTTCTGGCTCCTTACGCAAAAGGTGGTAAGATTGGTCTGTTCGGCGGTGCGGGTGTTGGTAAAACAGTTCTTATTATGGAGCTGATCAATAACATCGCGAAAGGCCATGGTGGTTACTCAGTATTCGCTGGCGTTGGAGAGAGAACTCGTGAAGGTAATGACCTTTACTGGGAGATGATCGAATCCAACGTGAATAAAGAAGGCGGCGGAGAAGGCTCTAAATGTTCTCTAGTTTACGGTCAGATGAATGAGCCTCCAGGAGCCCGTGCTCGTGTTGCTCTTTCCGGCCTGACTATCGCAGAGGAATTCCGTGACAAAGGCCAGGACGTTCTTTTCTTCGTTGATAACATCTTCCGCTTTACGCAGGCTGGTTCTGAGGTGTCCGCACTTCTTGGACGTATCCCTTCAGCGGTGGGCTATCAGCCAACTCTTGCGACTGACATGGGTAACATGCAGGAACGCATTACAACGACAACAAAGGGTTCAATTACTTCCGTACAAGCAGTTTACGTACCTGCGGATGACCTGACTGACCCTGCTCCGGCATCAACATTTGCTCACTTGGACGCAACAACAGTTCTTTCCCGCTCTATTGCGGAAAAAGGTATTTACCCTGCGGTTGACCCACTTGACTCAACCTCTCGTGTACTTGAGCCACGCGTTGTTGGTGAAGAGCACTATGGTACAGCACGTCGTGTACAGGAAATCCTTCAGCGTTATAAAGGTCTTCAGGACATTATCGCTATTCTTGGTATGGACGAGCTTTCTGAAGAAGACAAAGTTACAGTGGCACGTGCCCGTAAAATTGAGAAATTCCTTTCTCAGCCATTCCACGTTGCGGAAATCTTTACTGGCTCTCCAGGTGTTCTTGTTAAGCTTGAAGACACAATCAAAGGCTTTAAAGGTCTTTGTAATGGTGACTACGATCACCTTCCTGAGCAGGCCTTCTATCTTGTAGGCACAATCGAGGAAGCAATCGAAAAAGCTGAAAAAATGGCTGCAGAAGCTGCTTAAGTAAACCACTGAATTAGGAAAGGTCCGCTGAAATGGCAGACACACTTAAATTTGAGCTGGTTTCACCTGAAAGACTATTACTGTCTGAAGATGTTAAGCAGGTTGTTGTTCCGGGAGCCGAAGGTGACTTCGGCGTTCTGGCCGGACACGCGCCTCTGCTTTCTTCTCTTCGCCCTGGTGTACTTAAAATCACCGACGAAAAGGGTACCGAGAAAAGCATCTATATTCGTGGTGGTCTTGCAGATGCAGGTCCTGAAACATTGACTATCCTGGCTCAACAGGCAATCGAAGTTGACGGTCTCGACAAAGCGAAGATGGACAGCGAGATTGAGAATGTTCGTGGAGACCTTGAAGCTGCGAAAGAAGACGAGCAGATCACTGCTGTAAATATCGCACTAAGCCAGCTTGAAGAGCTGAAAGCTGAATTAAATCTGTAATCATCTTTCACATCTCAAAAATTTCGGCCACGGTTTATTTCTAAACCGTGGCCTTTTTATTTAAACTATCTCCATAGCGCATATCGATAGTTCAGCAATTATAAAATTACTTAGCGGCAATCATGTCTGCGTAGACATTTCCAGTAACGACGGCTCTTATAACCATACTCTCTGCCACATCTTACCTTCCATTTGGTACAACGGCTTACTGCTGCATGACCGCAATCACGCGCAACCATACAACGGTAATAACGTCTGGTTTTATACCCCCATCTGTCAGTACAACGAATCTTGTGATAACGACAGCGACGGTAAGTTACCTGTTCAATAAGCGAAGAAGCATCTGTCACTCCTTTTACACCACCATTGAACTGTGATGCCTGAGCACCTCCTGCTAGAAAAGTGAACCCAAGAAATACAGAAAAGAGTGCCACTAATAATTTTTGACGCATTAGAATTTTCTCCAATAACGCCCACAACACATCAGCAAATTATGATTGTAAAAATGAACCGTCAATGAACTGATTGTTCAGAATTCAACTAAATTCAGTGTCACCTTTGAAAAATAACAATAAATTAATACAAAACAATATCAGTACAGATAGGTTTTCTGAATAACAGGTGAACTAACCGTTCCACCAATATAAATATTAAACACTCTATAAATGCCTCATACCAGACTTGATATGGATTATCGCAAATAAAAAGTAACAACTTAAGGATTAATACCTGTACTTGTAAAACATGTGAAAATATTAATGTCTTACAAATTACGAATTTTGATGTTATTTTTTGATGCTAAATATCTGGCAGGAAATCACTATCGAACAGAATCGACCTCTCAAATAAAGAGACTTCGAACAATTTAACTAATCAGGGAGTTTTCCGATGAAAAAACTAATGTTGGCAGCTGCTACAATCGTTGCACTATCAGTGCCTGCTCTGGCTCAGGACAAACCAAATGACAAAGACCAGGTAAAGGTTACAGCAAAGCAGATCACCAAAGCAATCGCATCTATTTCTGCTCTAAGCAAAGACGATGCTAAAAAGAAAAGCTATTGCGAAATGCTTGATCTTGGAGCTCAGGCTGACGAAGCTCTTGAGAAAAACGACGAGAAAAAAGCAGAAGAATTAGGCAAAAAAGCTGAAACTATTGCTGATACTCTTGGAGACGACTTCAACGCTGCTATGGGTGTTGTTTCTCAGGTAAATCCTGATGAGAAAACAAGCGAAGCTTTATTCAAAGCTGTAGATGACCTTGATGCAAGTTGCGAAAAGAAATAATTTCTATCTGGCATTATAGCTAAAAATCGGGGGCGGTATGATTTTTTTCATGCCGCTCTTTTTTTGTAGCAACAGGAACTCGAGCTGCCCCTCTTTCTGGACGGATCTTTTCCTGATAAACTTTCCCTGAATAAAAGGCAAAACTGATAAACAGACCAATTCTGTTACAATTATTTATTTCAGAACCTCCACAGGAACATTTTTGTGCTATTGATACAACATTCACGCACTTGTTATGGAAGAATTCTGGTTTTGTTTACAAAACATGTTCTAACGTGCTGAAATACACATAATAAACAATATAACAATGCCTTTACCCCGGATAAGGGAATGCTATTCAAATATTGAGATCAGGAAATCATGCGTAAAATTTACTTGTATAAATATCTGACACTGACACTCTTTTCCGTAGCTTTTATGGTTATTTTGAACCATGGCGTCGTAAAAGCTGATGCTACATTTAACAGTATCTTTGGTGAAATCCCTGATCATAGCCAGATTGATGCCCTTGTCCGCAAAGAGAAAGAAGAAGATGGCGCTGTGCCAAAATCTTCGCTGGAAGACAATCTCCTTCTAAGTGAAGCGACACTTGCCCGTCTCAATAAAAAAATTAGTCAGCTTGAGAAGATCGTAAAGTCCGGTGGCTGGCCTGCGATCCCTCCAAAAGGCATACGGATTAAATCCGGAGACAAAAGCAGCCATGTGGCAAAAGTTAAACAGATACTCGTAAAACAGGGCGACCTGTCTCCACATCGCTTGAATATCATCACTCAGTTTGATGACTCTCTTGAAGATGCCATACTCCATTTCCAGAAACGTCATGGTATCCGGACATCGGGTTATGTAGACAGAAGAACCCGTCTGGCTCTTGCAGTCTCTGCTGAAATGCGCCTCGGACAGATCAAACTGAACAAAAGCAGACTTCAGAAAGCTCTTAAAAAAGTCAAAGGCTCAAAATATATCGTTGTGAATGTTCCGGATTTCTCTCTGCAGGCAATTAACGACGGACGTATTGAACTGACCAGTAAAGTTGTTGTAGGTCGCGAAGATAGACAGACCCCGGACATAAATGCAGTTATTCAGGGCGTAAACTTTAATCCCTACTGGCATGTCCCATACAGCCTGATTAAAGCAGACATCATACCGAGTCAGATTAAAGATCCGACCTTTATGAAAGAAAACCATATCAAAATCTTTACCAGCTGGGGAGGTAGGTCAATTGACCCTGCCACTGTTAACTGGCGCTCACCCGAAGCAAGAAAGTATAAATTCCGCCAGGACCCGGGCGATCATAATGCCCTCGGCCTGATCCGCATTCAGATGCCAAACGCTGACAATGTCTACCTGCATGATACCCCAACCAAAAAACTCTATGGTCTGCGCGCCCGCGCTTACAGTGCAGGATGCGTACGGGTTGAAAAAATTCGCGAGCTGACAGCCTGGATACTCGAAAATAAAAAGAAATGGGACAGATCAAAAATTGACGAAGTCATCGCATCAAAAAAGCGCGTAAATGCCATGATCAAAAAAAATATCCCGGTGCAGTTTGTCTATATCACTGCGTGGGTAGATCCTAAAGGAGCACTGAACTTCCGTGAGGATATATATGACCGTGATCAGGGGTTGAAAAAATATGCCAGCCGGCAGGAAAAAGTAAAAGGTGGAAACAGACTTTCTCCATAAAATAAAAAAGCCTGCTGATTTCTTTCAGCAGGCTTTTTTCATCATTATAATCCTGAACCTTATTACTTGTTAAATTCAGATGTAAGATCAAACAGACTTACGATTGACATCGGACTGACAGCGATAGCGCCAGCTAACTGAGCAAGCCCTACACTGCTTTTTGGCTGCACAACAATTTTCAGTTTACCATTTGGTGAATTCACCAGCTTCACGACATCCTCAAAAAGTGGTTGAAGCTCTGGAATAGTTACACCTGATTTCAGTCCTTCAATAGAACCTTTAGCCAGTCTGTCATAAAACACCTGCAAGCCCTTATCCTTAACTTCAAGAGTAATAGGCCCTACAGTCGCCCCAAGAAACAGAACCCCCAGTTTTTTCGGATCTTTCTCTTCCAGAACCGCCTTGCTGATATTACCAATAGAAGCAGTGAACGACATTGAATACAACTTGTTCACATCATAAATAAACGGAGAAATAACCAGGCGCTGATTATTCTCATCCCACGCTATTTTGATTTTAACCTCAACATCCAGCTTCTCTATCCCCAGTTCCTTAACCAGATCCAGAACCTTTTTCTGCATATCTGCTGTAGGAGATTTTGGATTAATAAGTTTCTCGGGTGGAACAGGCAAAGATGCCTTCAGATCAAGAGTAACTTCTGTTGGGAACAGGCCTACATACTTGCCCCAGTTCAGATCATAATCGCCGGAAAACTCCCCGTCAGGTGTTTTAATATCAACACCACTCACAGATACGCCACTCATCCATTTGAATATCGCGGATATACGTTCAGGAGTTGGTTTGAGACCAGGATTTTCTTTGGCAAACTTGCCGAACTTTATAATATCAAGAAGCCTGATATCACGCAGGGAAATACGGTCAATCTTGCCAAGACCTGTGTCAGCTCCTGCAACAGTGAGCTTCAGGTCTTCCATCAGTATTTCTCCAATATGGTCAACACTGAAATCATTAATAGTTAACTTTTCCGCCGCATAGGAAACAGGTGCCTTACCCGTAATCTTTGCCAGGTTGGTTATCTGAACCTTTTTAACCTTCAGGCTTTTTGCCAGGGCATCAAAGAGGGTCAGGAGTTTACCGGGATCATCGGTTCCATTCAGAGCTTTAAAAGTAACTGCATCATTAAAACTGTTTTGTAACTTATCAAGGTCAGTCAGTTGAATATCCTTGATATCAAAGGTCATCTCTTTTTGTTCAGCCTGAC
>JBOEGA010000103.1:0-533 GCA_050633205.1 Methyloligellaceae bacterium
TCTTTGCACACCAAAGGTCAGATGGCTTATATCTCACTACCCAATACATATTACACGGTAACTGTTATCAACCCATTATTTCTGTAATTTATGCTTTCTGAAACATGGTATTTCTCGTTATATATTCTATATACGGAGGCAGGAGGAAAGTTACCCAGAGTTCCACCAAGCCTGCTATATGCCAATCCCATTTTCTGCAAAACTCTCTTTGATACAGGAACCTTGAGGCCATATGTGAACTGATAAAACGCCCCTCCAGGCACCATATTTGAAGTTATATTTTTCAGAACTCCAGCGACCTTTCTTGTTGTCATCGATAGCAGCGGCAACCCACTGATAATTGCTCCAATCTTCTGATTTTCTCTGCGATGGTATTTCCAGAAACTGGCAGCATCCTGTTGTAATACGGTAGCCTTGGGGTAGCGCTGTTTCAGTAAAGTGGCAAAACTCTCTCCCGCTTCAACAAGTATAAGCTGTTCCTCAGGTATCCCTCTTCTAATCAAAGCTCGTGTAAATACACCTGTGCCCGGACC
>JBOEGA010000103.1:552-831 GCA_050633205.1 Methyloligellaceae bacterium
TTTCTTTTGTAATCAAAGATGCGAGAGACTGACTGGAGGGAATTACTGAAGCAACCTGCAAAGGGTCCGCGAACCATTCTTTCAAAAACATTCCAATGTCTTTAAAGCCAGACCCTGGCTTTTTATCAGTATTCGTAACCAGTCCATGCGGATTATAAGTTTTCATTGTCATTTGCCCTGCCATTCTGATGCAATTTAATGAATAGCTAGTGCAAATGAGAAAGCCTGACATTAACCCAGGTTAAAAACCTGATAATACAGCATTTTCTGCTGTAATCA
>JBOEGA010000103.1:894-25091 GCA_050633205.1 Methyloligellaceae bacterium
GCTCTTTATAAAGAGCAGTCTCCTGATAGATCTGCTAGAATTTGCTTTTAATAGAGATGCCTCCGGAAACTCCTGTTACGCCATCCTGACCAATAACAGTGGTTGCATTGACACTGAAGGAAGTGGATTCACCAATTTTCTTCGATATGCCACCTGTAAGATACCCGTAGGTACCATCTGGGCGTTCGAGATATAAAGCTCCGATAGTATTTGAGTCCGGACCAAGATTTACTTTCAAATCATCGTCCTCGAATTCGTGTTCAATTGATACACGGAACATTGGAGTCCAGCCGTCAGGATCTTTAGGGTTGTAGGTTGCGGTCAGGCTTGCTGTGACACGGGATGACTCTATTTCATTATCTCCAAATGCCATGCTGGTCGGACCGGTGGTTTCCGAGTATCCGTCTATTTTAACACGCTCATATGAATATGCTGCTGCGGGGTTGATACTCCAGCGCCCCATTGGCAGGACAAAGCCCGCACCAATACGCGCCAGTCTGTAGTCTCCATTCGTATCACCTGTATTGACCTCTTCGTTTGGTCCGATATTAAACCTGCGGGTGACGTCATTCAGATCAATATGTCCGGCACCAAGAACTGCATTGACATAGGTTGATTTTGTGAGAGCCACATTGGCATAAAGAGAACCGATATAGGTACGGCTGTCAAAACCACCAGAGTTATCATCGTAGTCAACATCGCCACGATTGAAGCTCAGGCTGACACCAATAAGAGCATTCGAGGATACAACCATATCACCGCCAACTCTGAGTGATTGTGTGCTGGCACTTGTTCCAGGATCAATCTGTCCTGCATCTGTTTCGAAGTAACCACCCTCAATTGAGGCATAGCCCTTGATATGACCTACATTGCGCCTTGCAATTCTGCCGGATTTGTCTCTGTAATCGAAAGCACCAGGAGACAGGCGATCTTCAAGTGACAGACCATGCTGACGTAATGTAGAAAGCGTTGTTGTTGTAATTATTGCGTTTTGTGATGCGGCCTTAATGGACCCAAAAATGAATTCAGCGAAGTTACTGTTTGACTGTTGAGACAGGTGAACATCATCCGCTCTGACAAACGGGCCACCAGGGTTTGTATTAATTCCATCAATACAGGCCAGTGAGCTATCTACACAGGCAGGGGTCGTTAATGCACCATCAAGCAAAGATGTAAAGCCATATTTGACCGGTTCAAGTGTTGTTGCATCCACCAGGCGACTGAAATCAATCACCAGTCCATCCTTGCCATTCCTTAACGCTTTTAACTCGCTATTATAGTGCTGAAACAACGGCAATGTAGGAGTAGCTGTCAGGTTGCCGACCGGGACCGTCATGATAATAATATTCTTTGCGCCAGCCTGCTGCAGTCTGTTGATCTGGCCTTCCAGTGCAGACGCAGTACCTGTCAGGTTCACAAGGGCTTCACCTACCGTAATTGTCCCGGCATCAAGCTCTGTTGCATAGGCAAAGGCATCATTGGCACCAGCCCAGACAGCTACGAGATCATTTTTCCGGAATTTACCACCAACATCAGATAAAAGCCGGTCAACCTGCACATGCACCGGTATTGCTGTTGCTCCAACCGAAAGGTCCTGGCTTATACTGGTTCCTTCAACCCGTGATCCACCCTGTGCGTAGTTGTTACCACCAACATTGATCGTATTTACAAGTTCATTATATTTGGCAATTTCTTCAGGCGTCATTCCAGCCGGCGGTGGTAGAATACCTGCTAACGGTACACCATTGATAATATTGGGAGACATGACTATGCCGAATTTTTCACTGAGAAAGTCGTTCCATATTTTAGACGAACCATCAGCATTTGCATTGGTGAATTTGTAATTGACATCAGGTGGAGAAAACAGACCACCATTTATTAATGAAAACTTTGCCGTATTGGAATAGGCTCCACCGTCGCTCAGACTGTCACCTACTACAAAGAAGCGGTTAAACTTTAGCCCTTCTGCACTCGCCAATGCAGGAGAAAGCACCATGGCTGCAAGCATAAATGCCTTACAGCAAAACTTCACTATTCTGTTCATACTCATCCCCAGAGACGTTTGTTATTGTCACGTTTATTTATTTTCGCTTTTCAGGAATGAGATGCTATGGGAGGCAAGTGTACAGCGTTATTCTTCTAAAGTACTGATGTTGCGGTCTCAGCACAGTTTTTGTGCAAACGTTTTTATTTCAGAGGAACAAGTATAGCTATTTATATGGGTTTTATGCAGTTGTAACGATATTATGGTTATACTTTATATGGAGAAACGGTATGATAGTTCGCTTTTACCGTATTACCGATTTTTGGATTATACGAAAGCAATAATTGACTTATTGAATGTCGCTTAAAATACCGTTGGTCCTTAAAAATCTGACATTCAAAAAATAAGAAACCAGACATGAAGAAACAATAGAACGATTCCTACCACAACTCCGGCTTAGCCAGCATCAGCCACACAATACCGAGTACCGCAAAAAACGCCGGAAATCCGCAGGCAAACCATATGCGGTATAGCCGGTGATACTCATCCGGCAATTCAGTTCCTGTATTCCACGCCTCAATTGCAAGATTGCGCAACTTGATCTGAATCCACACAACAGGAAGCCAGAACATGCCAACAAAAACATAAAGCCCAAGAGACAATAAAATCCAGCTCTCAAGCAGAGACCACCCGGCATAATAGGTAAGAGCAATCCCCGTTATCGGCTGTGCAATTGCGGCCGTTGCCGTAAATACCGTATCCGCCAGCACCACAATACCGGCAGTATGGGCAATAAGCGCCGGGTTCTGGCTTCGGTTGGAGATTACCATAAAAAATGCAATGCCTGCTCCTGTCCCAAGCAGAACAGTGGCGCCGATAACATGCAGAAACAAAAGAAATTGCTGCATCATCAACGCTTCTCCATAAGAGCCACCACCATCAGTGCCAGCATAACCTCCGGTAAAACCTTTACCATCGGCCCAAGCGGATCAACCCACAGATCAGGTGCCCAGATTATTGCTCCCACCATATAGGAAATAGAAACTGCAATCATCCCTATACAGGCCCATCGAACCAGTTTGCGAACCAGAATGGAAAGCCCGAGAATTATATCTATAATACTCCCGGCAAGAACACTTGCAAACGCAAATGAAGTGGAAACGCCGTGTTCAGTAAGAGCAGCAATAGCTTCATCCCTGTAAATCAGGCCAATTACCCCTGAAGCAATCCAGAACAATGATAAAATAGCAATCGCCATAGGCAATACCAGATATATTCGGGCAAACCAGCGTTCCTGTATGGTGCTCCTTATCGAGGCCAGTGTCTCCTTCAGCGGGCGGCACGGCTTGCCCCCGGCTTCTCGCCATGCTTTCGGATCTCCTGTAATGCCCCCTTCAAGGGCCCTGATTGCGGTAGTCCGCAGCGGAGAGCGCCATCCAAGCCAGCCCAGACCGTCGGCAATAAGCGACATGCTCCTGATCAAAATTCTTGGCACAGGCGCTTCAACCTTCCATCCTGGAAACCCTTGCCACCTTCGGACCACACGCACGACATCCAGAAATCTGTACTGCTCGCTTTCCGTAAGGTCAGCCACAGTACCTGACGCAATGTCCCCCCGCGCAGCCTGCACCACAGCTCTCGCAACATCATCAACATAAACAGTCTGCACAGGAGCATCAGGAAATATCCTGAACCCGATCAGAGGTGTCGAAGCACATGCCCGCAAAAGGGCCGTCCCGCCATAAGCCTGTGAGCCGATAACGATAGTCGGCCGCAGAATGACATAATCCAGCCCCGACTCCATAATCTTCTGATCTCCCCGCATTTTCGAGCGCATAAATTCGGTGTTGGCATCTTCAGACACACCAGCTGCCGATATCTGAATAAACCGCGTATCAGTCCCGGATAATACCTCCATTAACTGATTAATTGCCGTTTCATGAATAGCCTTGAGATTATCCAGCACACCGTCCTGTAACGCACCGGAGGCATTCACAACAACATCCACACCCTTAAGAATTTGCGACAGGTCATAAGTGCCCGTACTGGTAATATCCCGCTCTATCCATTTGATACCCGGATCACACAGCAAACCGGCTCTCATGGAGCGGCCGATTCCAGTCACCTGAAACCCTTCTGCCTTAAGTGCCGAAACACATGCAGCACCAATAAACCCGTAAGCCCCAAGCACAACGGCTCTTTTTTCTTTATTTTCTGCCTGCATAAGACTGCTTTCAGTTTGTAAAACTATTATCTCTCTTCATTGTAATACCTGCAAAAAATAAAGGAATATGCAAGGCAAACTTTGAAATCCGTCATTGAAATAAATTATCGTAAAATTTGCCTCTGAGGAATGCCTCACATCACATTTTATTGATCTCTGGTGTGGTGAATTTGAAATACGCCTCATTGTATCAGCACCTTCCGTAGCGTATTTCAAAGTCAAAAACCACACTAGAAACATATACTTGCTAGTCACCTTTTTGAATCTGAAGTTCGTTCAACGGGTGCTGAGAAATGTGACGAACTTCAGATTCAGGTGACTAGCCTCAGCACACATCAGAACATGATTGGGACAAAATGGTCCTTTTGTATTATACCCATCGTGGAATTAATCAACCGGGAGATCAATTATGTCCTACCATTCCAGAAATTTTCTATCAGCATTTGTTTCGGTACTTGCACTGACTATTTTTACAGTTTTAAATTCATCTGCCCTTCACGCCAGTCCAGAAGTCGGGGCCGCTGCTCCGGCCTTCACAGCAAAGGACACCAATGGAAAAACCATTGACCTGAAAGCCCTTGCAGGCAAAACCGTAGTCCTGGAATGGACTAACAACGGTTGCCCGTTCGTCCAGAAACATTATGGTTCAGGAAATATGCAGGCTCTGCAAAAGGAAGCCACAGATAAAGGCATTGTCTGGATTTCTGTTATTTCATCAGCACCCGGCAAACAGGGCCATGTTGATGCTGAAGAAGCCAACAAGCTGACAACTGACCGCAAGGCTAACCCTACCTCAGTTATTCTCGACCCAAGCGGCAAGATCGGCAAAATGTACGAAGCGACTGCCACACCAAATATGTTTGTGATCGATGCCAAAGGCACACTTGTCTACAAAGGTGCAATTGATGACAAACCAAGTGCAAACCCTGCAGATATTGAAACTGCGAGCAATTATGTAAAACTTGCGCTTAAGTCTGTTGCTGAAGGAAAGCCGGTTGAAAAATCTGTTACCCGCCCTTACGGATGCAGCGTAAAATATTAATTACAAATACACTGATTTATGTCAAAGCCGTAGCAGATATCCGCTACGGCTTTTTTGTATTAATGCTTATGATGTAATGGCGTTCTGTAAAAACTGTTCAGATTTCTCTGAACTTCCCGAAGGGCAGAACGGCATCTTGGTTTCAGCCGTGATCTGTTTCTGACCAGACAGGCTAGTATTCTGCCTCCACCCGGCGTCACCTTATAGCAGTAACGGTCATAATCCACCGCACATGCATGCAATACACGCGCTACCGGATGTGCCTGGGCAGATTGAGCTACGATCCCCAGACTGGCTAGCATAAAAATTGAAGCCAGAATATATTTCATCATCTACAACTCCCAAAAAATTAGATGTGCAACTAAATATCAGTCACCATATCTGCCTGACCATGAAGACGTACCCGCAGGCCCAGTTCTGGAACCCTGATAGGAGCAGCCGCCACCGGAACAGTTACCGGAGCCGCCAAAAGTTGCCGTTCCGCCATTCGGTCCGGTTGCAGAACCGCTTCTTTCCCATCCGTTTTCGGTTCTTCTTACCTGCCCGTTACGAGTCCATGTTTTGCCACGAGGACCGGTATAAGTGCGGCTTCTGGTGCATGTGCCACCACTGCAATGCCCCGTTACCTGTTTGCCCCATGTCCCGCCACCAGGTCCGGTAAACACTCTCTTTCGGCCCCATGCTGACGCATTGCTTGTTGTGAAAAAGATAACCAGTAACGAGCTGACACCAAGTGCAATAATTTTTTTCGAATTCATTAAATTAGCCTTCTGCTGATTTGTGCTTGTCTCTGCACAGTTTCTGTTTCAACAGCATCATCATAGGAACAGGAGTTTTCCGTCTGATTGCAGATCAGCCCAGCTTTGTAACTTTTTGTAACAGCACACAGAGCAGCCTTGTGAAAGACCTCATTTTTGAAATAGAGTACCCGCATGAGCACATTACCGCTGAATGGCGCAAAACTGATAGTTGTCGAGGACGACCCCGAAATCCGCACTCTGTTGGCAGACCTGCTTACGGGAGAGGGTGGAACTGTAAACACCGCAAAAGATGCTGCCGGGCTTGATCTGCTATTACGCAAATTCGAGCCGGAACTGATTATTCTCGATCTTATGCTGCCCGGAGAGGATGGCCTGTCTATCTGTCGCCGTATTCGCGCTACCAGTCCGGTACCCATTCTGATGCTCACAGCCAGAGGCGAAGATATCGACAAAATTATAGGCCTCGAAATGGGAGCAGATGACTATCTGGCCAAACCCTTCAATCCGAGAGAACTCATTGCCCGCATAAAAGCCATTCTGAGACGGGCCTCAGGTGAAATAGCAAATGCCCGTGAAATTATTCTCAAAACCCACGGTTTTCTCATCAATACCGGAGCCAGAACAGTTAAAACAGAAGAGGGCGACACAGTCCCGCTGACGGGCCTCGAATTTGATCTGTTCACCTGCTTCCTCAAAAATCCCATGCTGGTACTTTCCCGGGATCAGTTACTGGACTGGACAAGAGGCCGAACCTATGACGCCACAGACCGCACCATAGATGTTCAGGTCAGCCGCTTAAGAAAAAAGCTGGAAGCCGCAGGAGCACCCGGAGATATGATCCGGACAATCCGCAACAGCGGATATATCCTGGCTGCAAAGATTGAAAGGGCCTGAACCATGCGGCTCACCTTTGCATCCCGCATAGCACTGATAATCGTATCCGGCTTTATGGCATTGTCTGTTGGCACCGCAATCTTTCAATACCTCCTGAGAGCAGAAGCCCTGAAAGACATGCCCGGCCTGCCTTTTGTTGAACAGATTGTATCTATGGTCCAGCTACTGGAAAAGGCTCCCCCCACTGACCGCAGGATATTATTGCGGGCATTGAATACTTCTAAAACTCAGGTCCTGATTAAAGAACACAAGCCTGAACCCGGTAAATACAGACGTATTTATCGACTGGAAAGGCATCTCACCCGCTTTTTGAATAATATCGGCGGACGCCCTGTTGTGGCTTATGCAAACTCCGACAGCAATCGCCCGTTCAGTAGAAATGCCCAGTTTTTTCTGCCAACGGAATTTTCAGTTCAGATCAGTTTGCAGACTGGCGATTACCTGATCCTGAATATCAAGGACACTCTGAATATGCGCTTATTCGGCATCCCCCCCGGTTTCTGGGCTGGCATATTTGGTTTTCTTGCAGCAACATTTGTGGTCATTGCAGTGACAAGAGAAATCGGCCCGCTCAAACGGCTGGCACAGTCCGTACAGAATTTCTCTCATAATGCCTCTCCGGTAATGATCGAGGAAAAAGGAGCACAGGAAGTCAAATCCGTAATCAGTGCATTCAACCAGATGCAGCGCCGGATCGACCTTCTCATGCGCGGTCGTGTTTTTATGCTGTCCGCAATCTCCCATGATATGCGCACCTATCTGACCCGCTTCCGTTTACGTGTTGAGAAGGTAGACGATCCCGTTAAGCAGTCTCTCATCTCGGACATCGAGGACATGTCAAAACTGATTGATGAATCTCTGGAACTGGCCAGAACCGCAAATGGACATTTGGCCCCCGGTAATATTAATTTCACTGAACTTCTCCATAGTGAATGCCGTAAAGCAGTCGTCAATGAAATGAAAGTCGAGTTCATTGGAGACAGAAATGCACCTGCATGGGTCTATGCCGATGAACTGTCACTCAGAAGAATACTGGCAAATCTTATTGACAACGCAATAAAATATGGAGATCGCGCTCAGGTTCAGCTCGTGGTGAAGGAAGGTTACGCATTAGCTCAAATTGACGACTTCGGCCCGGGCGTTCCGTTAGCAGAGCGCGAAAATATATTCGAACCCTTCCAGCGCCTTGAAACCTCACGCAACCGCGCAACTGGCGGCGCAGGCCTGGGATTAGCCATAGCTCAGGAGCTGGCCATAAGAAACGAAGGAAAGCTCAGCGTAACCGACAGCCCCACAGGTGGAGCAAGGTTTATAGCAGAATTTCCGGTTTCTATTACAGGTTTGGGGAATTGAGTATCCAGCCCTTCCTTTTACGCAATGATTGTTATTAAGGAAGGAATATGTAGGAGATAGAATATGGGGGAATAGTGGTAGTTTCAGAGAGCATAGCGTGCAAAACTAGCCTGTGTTATTTTGTTCAAATAAAAATTAATTTTTTTGAAAAAATAGGGAGCAAACTCTATTATGTATTCTTTTTCTTTTGCGCTCCTCTTCTCTCCCAAACCTTAGGCTTAATTAGGCTTCGCCCTGAATAAGGCAAAACATACATATCTATAGCTGGAGTTGACAGGTTTTTATTAAATGCTATGCTTGACGCATGATCAAGAGCTTCACGGAGTTTTGGCATAGTGTTAATGGCATGTGAAAGATCATTACGTTTTTGGTTATCTTGTGTTGTCATATAGGGATCTCCGTTATTCCATAGCGACTATGGAGAGCTGTTTTAGCATCAATTTTTACAATATAGTCTTTAAATAGAGCATAATAAAACCTGATTGCTTCGCTCAATTTCTCGTTTTTTCCAAAATCTTTAATCTTGAGCCCAATAAGGTTACTTCTCAACTCCTTCATGTGAATTCCACGGCCATGGGAATGCCATTCCTCAGCATTACCAAGTGTATTGGCGATAGACTCAGCTCGACTCTTCTTCTTTTCTTCCGTAACTTTTTCGCCTTTTGTTTCTGTCACATCCCAGTTTCTAAACTTGTACTTGGGAAGCCAGTCTTCAAGTAACTTTTTAGAATGTTGTATAGATTGTTCAATTAAGAAAATAGTCGCAGGATCGAATTTATTAATTAATAAAGATAATTCAGCCTGAACTGACTGAACTCCATATTCGCTTTGTGCAGCTTCGTTAACTTTGGTTAATAGTTCTCTGTAATTATTCAAGTATCCTAGTCCGGGTAATGTTCTGCCTGTTTCAAAGTCTAATTGTGGGTCAATCGGACCTAGAACGGAGTAGTAGTCCATATGAATTTCATCGCCGGATAATGCTAGAACGGTTCCTGCAGAATATGCGTAGTTTGGAATAATAAACTCTACGCATGGATAGTGTCTTCTGAGTATACGTACTATTCGCTCAACGACTTCTATTGCTCCTCCCTCAGTCTCGAGCAGCACTGTTAGCTTCTCTGTACCATTTTCACCTTTCTTAATCTCCTCAATTTTATCTCTGACATAAAAGTCCAGGTCGGGTGTCATGGGAGCGCATAATAGGAATATATCAGATTTGAGAATTAAGGATAATTTCTGATTTGCCTGCCTGAGTTCTCTTTCAATTATTTTTTCTGTAGTAGTTGTATTCATAATGTATTTCTTTATTCTGCTATATAGATTCAATATAAATTTACTATTACATACCCACAAAAGAAGGACTTTTAGTCGTTTAAAGCTTACGTCTGTTTTTTTCCACTGGGCACTACCTTTGGAGCAGATTTCGGAGGTGATTCCGCAGCATTTGGTTGATATACACTCCTCACTTTATCAGAGCCTTTTCTGGATCTGGTTACTTTTGGTACTTTCTGTTCGGACTTCAATGTTGTTGGTTTTTCATCATTAGCCATATTCAGGAATTCACTTCATTCGTTTCATTTTCAATGATAAATTCAATTGTTTTCACTTGATCTCCTGCAATATACAAACTCTTATTTGCTTGTTTCCAGCATTCTTCCACCTCATCGTAAATACAATCAATATAAAGGTCACGTTCAGTACTAACTGATGAAAATGAAGAGTGCTTACCCAGAAAACCCAGGTAAACCGTCCCGTCTTTAAGGGTTACAATCACCCTGGATGAGTTAAACCGGCTAAATTTCCAGTCCCATGCAGTCGGCATATTATGAACAATAGAAAAACCGACATACCGCAATGCTTTGAAAAGGCAGTCATAGTATGCCTCTAACCCAAGTAATATACCTAAAACTATTGGCAATAATACAAAGACAACTGCGCGAATACTAACATCCAGTGCAATAAATGCCATATCGACAGAAGATACCCATGAAACTACAGGGGAAAATACTCCAAAAAAAAGGATACTAAATAATATAGATTCTATAATCAGCGTTTGAGGAGCTTCTCCCCATCGGCCTGTTACAAATCTGGATCTAACCGTTCCAATAATATAACCGGGAACTACAAAGGCTATCACCAACGACAATTGTTCATAATTGCTTGGAATCCCCATACCTGTATCCCTTGATAGAATTTCGTTAAAAATATAATAACATAATGTATATCTAAGTATATATGAAAAAATAAAATTGAAATCTACAGTAAAAATGTTATGTAAACAGTAAATACTCTCGTGCTGTTTCCTTCTCGTATTTCTTCTTCTCCCATTATAAGATCACATCATCCAGAAACAGGGGAGTGAAAAAACATGTCCAGGGTAAGCATCGAACAAATGAATAAGATCCTGCACAATGGATTACCCAATTCCGCAAAAGTAGGCATGATTGTCGAAACCATAGGAGATGGCACCTGCACCATGCGCCTTCCTGTTGACGAAACAATGGTGCGCCCCGGTGGTACTCTCTCCGGTCCTTCGATGATGGGCCTTGCCGATGCAGCCATGTGGGTATGTGTCATGAGCAAAATCGGTGATGTACAACTTGCGGTAACAACAAATTTTAACATCAACTTCCTGCGCAAACCAAAAATGCAGGATATAATAGCCGAGGGCAAATCCATCAAAACAGGTAAGCAGCTGGCTGTAATCGAAGTCACATTATTCACTGCAGGCGAAGAGCATGAGCCGGTAGCCCATGCCACAGGAACCTATTCAATCCCTCCCCGGTAATCTGAGCTAAGATACAATCGGCTGATTAACCTGAAAATCTCATAATTTCCAGTTAGCAATATAGTCATACTTTCTTCTTTTTATAGCCTGATTAAGCCTCTACTCCGGCCTGCGGTATAACAAGGAAGAGAGTGTATTATGATAAGAATTACTTTGGCTATCTGTATGATTATGTTTAGTTTTACGATATCTCATGCCGAACCTTCGCAACAGAATATAGATCTGATACACGGTGCTAATAAAGAAGTTGCAGTGATATCTAAAGCTAATGTGGATCAGGCATTTATGCTGGCAAAACTGGTCCACAGAAAAGCTGTCGAAATGCTTGGTAAAAAGCACCCGGAAACCGTTGTCAGCGCCCGTAACCTGGTGAAGCTGTACAATACAAAGGGGCAGGCAGATAAGGCCGCAAAGCTTCAGAAAGAATATCCTGAAATAAAGTAAGGGCAAAACTCAATAACCTGCAAAATTCAAAAACACTGTCTGGCCGGGCTTTGAGCTCGGCCCCTTTCCCCTGTTTTAAAAATAATAGTTCCATCATCTTGAACAATAGAACTGTTTGGATATATCATGCCAGCCAGAATAATAGAATAAGCCTGCTTAAGGCTAATTGAGGTAATCTATATGGCTGACTTGCTTGCTCCCCTTGTTATGGGTGACGTTACATTAAAAAACAGGGTGATTATGGCCCCTTTAACCCGAATGCGCGCAAAATTGCCTGGATTTTCGCCATATGAGCTGACCGCCGAATATTACAGCCAACGTGCTGGTGCAGGCCTCATAATATCCGAAGCTTCCCAGATTTCCCAACAGGGGCAGGGCTATCCGGCGACGCCAGGCATCTATTCGGAAGAACAGATTGCAGGCTGGAAACTAGTAACTGATGCAGTCCATAATGCCGGTGGAACCATGTTTATGCAACTCTGGCATGTAGGACGGGTTTCACACACCTCGCATCAGCCGGATGGTGCTCTTCCTGTTGCCCCATCAGCCATCGCCCCTGCAAGAAGTGCAATAATCGCCGCTGACTGGGAGTCCGTTACAATAGAAACACCAAGGGCGCTTGAACAGTCAGAAATCCCCGGAATAGTTGAGGATTACCGCAAGGCCGCCGAAAATGCCAAAAAAGCCGGGTTTAAGGGTGTCGAAGTCCACGGTGCGAACGGATATCTGCCGGATGAATTCCTGCAGGACGGTTCAAATCAGCGCACCGATGAATATGGCGGCTCAATAGAGAACCGCGCCCGCCTGCTTCTCGAAATAGTTGACGCTGTCGTCGGCGTCTGGGGTAAAGGCCGCGTTGGTGTCAGGCTCTCACCTTATGGCACCGTTCACGGCATGTCAGACAGCAATCCCGTAGAACTGTTTTCCTACGTGCTTGAACAACTGAACGCCCGTGAAATAGCCTATGTTCACCTCATAGAACCCCGTGCCACAAAAGCTGGCCGAAACGATACCATAAACGAGGAAGCACCAAGCACATCCGAAATATTCCGCGATAAATTCAACGGCGTATTCATCTCCGCCGGAGGATATCTCCCCGATACTGCAAAAGCAGCAGTTGAAAGCGGTTCAGTCGATGCCGTAGCATTTGGCCGCTACTTCATATCAAACCCGGATCTGCCAAAGCGCATAGAAAAGGGCATAGAGCTGACCCCCTATGATCGCCCGACATTTTATGGCGGAACCGAAAAAGGTTACACCGATTACCCGTTTGCAGAATAAAACAGCAAACACCACAAGCCCCCTATAACAAATTAGTTCAGGTAAAAATAAAAATGGAATTCGAAAAACTCGTCAGGGAACGCCGTAGTATACGCGGATATAAAAAAGACCCGGTCCCCAAGGAAATCATCCGTGAAATCATAGATGTTGCCAAAGGTGCACCATCCTCTATGAACACACAGCCCTGGCATATTACAGTTGTAACCGGAGACGTCCTTGACCGCATCCGGGAAGGCAACAGCAGTAACATGCTGAGCGGCGTTCCTCCCAAACGCGACTTCCCGATGAAAGAAGGATATGAAGGCATTCACCGCCAGCGCCAGATTGACGTAGCCGTTCAGCTTTTCGAGGCAATGGGCATAGAACGCCACGACAAGGAACGACGCCAGGACTGGGTCATGCGGGGCTTCCGCCAGTTCGATGCACCTGTATCTATCGTATTGTCCTATGACAAATATCTGGAACCCGCTGCCATTTCCCAGTTTGACCTTGGCGCTCTAAGCTACGCAATCTGCCTTGCAGCCTGGGAACGCGGCCTCGGTACAGTCATTAACGGGCAGGGCATCATGCAGTCGAAAGTTGTACGTGAAATTGCAGGCATCCCTGACGACCAGAGCATCATGATCTGCATCGCAATGGGCTACCCGGATGAAGAATTCAGCGCCAACGAAGTAAAATCCACCCGTGAGGATACTGATAAGCTGATCAGGTTTGTTGGATTTGAAGATTAGCACCAGTCCATAAAAAAGCACAATAGACTATACTTTAATACAACAGTGTTTTTGCAGATGCACTTTTATTGTCGCCTGAATGTCTGTGTATTAAAGACCTGACCTTATGAAATATGGAGGAAAAGGTATGGGTTTATTTGACTATTTATGGCACCGGAACAGGGCAACAGAGCAGGATGATGAGATAAGAGATAGCTATAGAGGGGATAGTATCAATACCCTGGGAGGGAATGATGTTATCACTCTTTCATATGGTAATGACGAGGTCGATGGCGGCAATGGCCATGACACCGTCATTATCAGGGGCGCTATTGATGAATGGAATATCAGCTATCCTGTTGCCCCTCCGTCTGCATCTCCTGATGATGGTGGAACAGTTCCCCCATACCAGGCTGATACCCTTATTCTTGAGCATTCCAGATATGGCAGGAAAACACTGACCAATATCGAAAATCTGGTTGATGAACAGGGGGACTCTTTTGCTATTGCTCCTTTATATCCTAATCATATTGTAGGCACTTCAGAAGCAGATTTATTACTGGACACAGTCAGTGACGACCGGATTTCGGCAGGTAATGGAGATGACCTGGCCTTTCTGACTTACGGCAATGATTATGTAAGCGGAAATAGTGGGGTCGATAAAGTTCATATTCTGGGAGAACTTGACGAATATGAAATGTCCACCCGCGATTTAGGTGAGAGTTTTTATGTTTATCTCAATAGTGATAGATATGGCGATAAAACCCTGTTTAACGTTGAGGAAGTTGTAACTTCAGGGGGCGAGTATATTGATGTTATCTCCCTTCTGGATAACGGTGACGTGATAGCATAGCCTGTCAGGTCATTGCATGTGATTATTTCTCTCAAGCGCTCACATATATTATACACCCAGACCGGATAAGCCCTGCAACTTATCCGGATTTCGTTGAATATAACCCGTCTGTGTGCACGTGAAGCCAGCTCAACTTCTTTGTTTGGGGCATTGCATGGATATGCCTCGCCCCGTATGTTCCTTGCTTAACCAATACAGATCAGTAGTTGATCTTCAGACCAGCCGAAACTCCGGCCTGTTCACCTTCATCTCTTCCAAAAGTGGTTGTGCCCGTAACAAAAAGGGTTTGCCCCTCTGTATAGGTATAGTTTACACTGCCACTTACCCGGCCATAAAGCTCTGAATCACTATCAATAAGCTTCGATAATCTGCGTGTTGGAGCATTGGTCTGGTAATAACCAAGATCATGATTACCTGTTTTCTGATACTCTCCGGTAAGCTGGATTTGAAAATCAAGCCCTTTGGAAAAAACATCCTTACCAAGAAGAGTAACACCGAAATTTGCTGTAAGCTGATCAAGTGACTGATCTTCAGTACTGATTGTAATAAGGGAATCCCCACTCTCTGTATAACCATCCACATTCAGTTTGGTATAGCTAACAGAAGCAATTGGGCCAAACCTGACATTTGAGCCTTTTGTATCAAACAGATATTTAACCTGCGCAAAGGCACCAAAAGCATCGGCATCAGGATTAGCGGACAAATCATCCATTACACCGGTACGAATTAGATCAAAAGAACCTCTGGTCCCTGTCACACCAACATCAGCAGACAGATTATGGTCGCGGAAAGCTACAAACACACCAACCTGACCATAATCAAAATCGTTGCTGCCAAATTTACGCGATAGATCAGTCTCACTTTTGGTATAGTTGCCAACAGCACCAACATGGATTTTATCAGAAACCCTGTAACTGGCACCAACAGACAGGCTTGTCAGGTCAGAACTTGCACTGTTACTCGTAATATCAGACAGAACCTGCTCACTCACATCAACACCCGGAGTAACAAACCACTGAACTTTACCACCTGTGGTTTTTGCCAGATCAGCACCAATTCTATACATGGCATTTTTCTGGGTAGTGCTCACTGAGCCAAGTCCTGATTCAGTTTGAAGTGTTGTAACACCTCCTGCCGTAATCAGGTTCGCAGCATATTCTCCAAGCAGTTGCTGAAATCCTGTCGTAAAGTGGATAGTATCCATAAACAGGAACTGGTTCTGTTGTTCTCGTGAAAGGCTGCCACAGGCATTATCCTGACAACTGTTGAACGCCGATACTGACGTGTATCCAAATTTGACAGGGTCAGCAATAATACGCTTAACCAGTGAGTTCACATCAAGATAGTGAATATTTGCCCCTTCAATCTCAAGTGTAGCAAGTTGCTGATTTAGCTTGTCAGTTGCACTTGTCGCAAGAGCGGTGTTGTAACTGCTGTAGGTTGGAGCCGGGTCAATCAGCGCCATATCATACACATTCAGCAGGATAAAGTTTTTTGCTCCAATATCTCTGATGCTGTTCAGGCTGGTTTTGATATTCTCTGCCGCCGTATCAGCAGTTGCCTGAGCAAGGCTATCAATTGTATCTGGATTTGTTACACCACCATTTGTGCCGGCAACCGGGTGAATATCATTGGTACCAAGCCATACACCAACATAGTCATTGGGAGAAAGTTGAGTTTGTGCAGCTTTAAACAGTTCAGTTTGCGTCAGACCGCCTGTTGGCGGAATAAAAAAGGCACCGCCACCAATAGGTATTGGCAGGCCATTTGCTCCACTTGTTCCACCACCGAATGCAAAGTCATTGCCTTGCTCAAAGCTCAACCCGGTAATTCCCGGCAGATACTCAATCCAGGTCTGTCCGTTGGAAAATCCGCCTCCGACATATCCGTCAGCAGAAGAAAAGCCGTTTGGATCTGCACCACCCAGAAGGAACCTTGATAACCCGCCATTGTCCGTCAAACTGTCACCAATAGCATATGCACTGCCTTGTGCATGTGCTGCCTCTGTCATGAGCCCTGCACTTATCAGTGTACATGCAACAATGACGCCTCTCTTTAGTATTTTCATGGATACACTAAGCCTCCCGTTAACTCTGTTTTTATTCTGGTGCGCATTGCTTCTATTCTGTGCACACACAATTATGAGCTTTAATTTTATGGATAGGAGTGGCTTAACGGAATATTCTAAGACGACAGTTTAATGTACATTTGCGCCAATATTTGTAGTGTACTTGTCATAAAGTGCAGGTGTATTTCTGATAAAGATCAAAGAAAATGAAATTTGGAGCTCTCAGTAAAGCGTTTTTTCCAGACTATAAGCTTCCGGTTAAACCCGTTGAAGCAGATAGAAATATTCAGAAAATAATAGATGCTAATAATAACGTTGTACGGATGAGCAAGGAGATGATGAATAATATTTTGCTTCATTATCTTAAGCAAAAAGATCATTGTGAAATTCAGAAAATAGCAGAGAGTATAGTAAACAAGCCAAGAAAAAGTATGTTGTGGATGCTGACCAGCAGTAACATTCAGGATTTGTATAACAAGAAACTGCAATTTGTAGATGCAGTCGGCGACAAGGAAATATGTGAGTTTCGGGATGAAGAGGTAAAGGTATTTAACAATCGTATCGGGACCACTCCGAAAACTATCGAACTGGGCATATTCTATTACCTGTCAACTATTAAGCTTACTATAGCAGGCGACTTTGATATTGAAGTTCAATTGACAAAAGACCTTCAGGACTCGGCAGATGTCATTGAAACATTATACCCGGCAACAGTCATACATGGCGCAAGGGAAAATGTTATTACGGTTCGGGGAAATAACATCCTGAGGCGGAATCTATGCACAACAAACGAGCATCTGGAACACCTGTTGACCCCAAGTTTTGATATAGCTCGTCTCCCCGAACAGAGTGATATAATTTCAGAAGCAAGAACAATTATTCGGGAAAACATTATGAACTCTGAGTTCAATCTTTCCGATCTTTCCAGTTATATGTGCGTCAGTCCTCGAACCCTCCAGAGAAAACTAAAGGCTGCCGGCGTATCATTCATAGAGCTGAAAAATGCCGAACGTATTGAATTTATTATGAAACGCCTGGCAATGGGGGACACGAAGGAAAATCTGTCCCATTTGGTCGGGTATAAGGATATCGGATCAATTCATAAGCTATTGTCAAAAGTGAAAAAAAATGACTAAACTTGCACAATAGCTCCTATACTGGATAGCATGTCCGCTGGGCCTGTTCTATAAATAGGCCACCACCACTTTCTTCATAAAAAAGGACTGTAATGTCAAACCCTGCACCACCAGAAGGCTTCGCGCCCCATTTCAGAAAAAGCAATGTCACAGAACCCTGGGAGCCGATATTCTCAAAAACCGCAGGCGGCATAATACAGATCGGCCTGTGGCTTTCAGAGGCTCACTGTAACTCACGAGGGTTTGTGCATGGAGGGGTAATTGCATCTTTGGCCGACAATGCAATGGGATTATCCTGCATTTTTACTTCCAGAGAACAGAGGAAAGAAGCCGGTGACACAACTGCAGAACCCCATGCTGTAACCCTTAACCTGAGCATAGACTATGCCGCTTCAGCTCAAAAAGACCAATGGTTGCAAATAGAACCGCGCGTCATCAAGGTCGGCCGTTCTGTAGGCTTTGTTGATGCACTGATTACCGCAGATGGAAAAGTTGCTGCTAAGGCATCAGCAGTGTTTAAGATGCTGTCTGCATCCTGACCTCACTGCACACCCTGCAACTTATCAGAATTGCGCTGAATATAAACCGTCTGCACAATACCTGAAGCATCGCAATCAATACTGAGAGTAACAACAGTCCCGTCTTCTTCTATCATTTTCAGGGCGGGGCAGCCATTCACCTTTATTACATCGACACTTGCAGGCTTTCCAAATTTGGTGACAATCCCGACTGTAAACCTGAGAATCTTATCACGGCCAAATATAGGGTTGAGCGCAGCAGACTTCTTGCCACCGCCATCCGAATACATCACCGCATCTTCTGCCAGCAGATCAGCTATCCCGGAAACATCACCAGTCTGAATTGTTGTCTGAAATTTCATTACAAAGTTCTGAAATATACTCTCATCAACATTTGGGGCAGGGCGTTTATCATTAATGCTGCTGCGCGCACGTGAAGCAAGCTTCCTGCACGCATCGGGACTGCGGTCTAGTGTTTCTGAGATTTCCTTAAAGGAATAATCAAAAACATCATGCAGAATAAAAGCCGCCCTTTCTGGCGGAGACAACCGCTCAAGCACCAGCAATAATGCAAACGAAAGCTCATCCGCCAGCTCAACTTCTTTGTCCGGGGTAATATCATTAGCAACCATACTCAGATCCTGTATCGGTTCAGGAAGCCACGGCCCGACATAGGTTTCTTTGCGTATACGGGCAGACTTTGCCCTGTCCAGACATAGTCGCGTAATAATTTTATGCAGAAAAGCCCTGGGGTTCTCAACGCCTGAACTTTCAATACCCTGCCATCGCAGCCAGGTATCCTGCACCATATCTTCCGCATCAGTAACCGATCCCGTCATGCGATAGGCAAGCCCCATAAGATCAGGTCGGTATTTCTCGAATATTTTTATATGTTCCTGCACCATGACCAACCCCGGTTAACTGACAAATTTCTCATACGCCTTGCGCACATTCTCAGGCAGTTCAATATCATAAAGAAAACCGCCAAACGCAGCCACAATCAGAAAACTGACTGCGAAACCCGAGAGAATAAAACCGAAGGCAATCTTCTCGCGCTTAACTTTGTTATAACTCATACGAAAATAGATAAAACTGGCGATATGTGCAAATAAAGCAATAACACCCAAAGCATAATAGGGAATAAAGAACCAGTGCAGCGGCGCAATCAGCAGACCCGCAGCAGCCGCATAAAAATTACTGTCTACTTCAAAGACCGTACGCAGGGTAATAAAAATTGCGACTGTATGATTAATCATAAACAGCATCAGATACAGCCCGGAAAATATCTGGATCTTATGCCATACCGTAGGCCACCGGCCCCAGACACGCCGTAACTGTATAAACCCCGTAACAGACTGAACAATAACAGACAGCACAATAAGTGGTTCCACCAGCCATGATCTGTAAATAAAACGCGCAACATTCATAAACGCAATATGGCTCTCAACCCCGGCCAGCGCCCAGAGATGGTTAACCATATGCCCGGTCAGAAATATGAGCAAAAACAACGCTGAAGTTCTGTGAACCTTTAACACCCAGCCATAACCTCTCATCATAACCTCCATATATTTATCGTTAGAAAACATAAGACGAGGCAGCATGCGAGAATGTGACATGACACAGGAACAGGCTGGAGAAGTCTGACAGGTCGGCATAACAATAAAGGATAATTGACACCAAAAGGCCTTGTATTGCTGTAATTATCAGTCCCTAATAACGTGACAATAAAAAACCTATACAGGGAGTAACATTAAGATGGCTATTTGGCGTGGTTACGGGCTTTTTGTTATGATTGTCGGAGCAGCAGTTTCGATCGGGCTCACATACGGATTTAACTATCTCCCGATGCTCAGCCTTGATGACGAAGGCCGGATAAAAATAGCCTTGCTCCTGTCCTCCGCTTTTATCTGGTATGTCGGCGCCAGAATTAATGCCAGCGAGAATAATCACACTTTTTTCTTTATGCCCATACAGTGGATCGGAGCAGTTCTGACCTTCCTGACAATTATCTATGTTCTTATGGGGGTAATGCTGAA
Source organism: Methyloligellaceae bacterium (assembly GCA_050633205.1). Lineage (GTDB taxonomy): Bacteria > Pseudomonadota > Alphaproteobacteria > Rhizobiales > CBDHHC01 > CBDHHC01. The sequence continues at coordinate 20,987 of JBOEGA010000103.1, forward strand.
ATTGATGGGAGCCTAAGCCCCCATCACAATATGCTTAGCTTTCCGTATCTTCACCCAGTTCTGTATTCCAGTTCACGCTGTACAGGTCAAACCGTCTGTCTTTAAGGTTCTGGACAGTACCCGAGTTGCGGCTGATAACAAGCTGGTCCAGCGTAAGATCCGCAAAGATGATCGTTTCTGTATTTGTATCTGCAATCGCAGCAATGCCATCTCTTGCAAACGGAAAATCGCACGGCGTATATATCCCGCTTTCCGCATAGTGAACATCCATATTCTCAACATCAGGCAGATTGCCGACAACACCACTGGTCACAACATACATCTGGTTTTCAATTGCCCGTGCCTGACAGCAATATTTAACCCGCAGAAACCCCTGACGCTCATCAGTACAAAACGGAACAAATAGTATTTTAACACCCTGGTCAGCAAGATAGCGCGCAGGCTCCGGGAATTCAGAATCATAACAGACAAGAACCCCGATTGACCCGCAGTCAGTCTGAATAGGTTTTAACTGATTCCCGCCTTTGATATTCCACCAGTAACGCTCATTGGGAGTAGGGTGCAGCTTGGCCTGAGTATGGACCTGACCACTGCGCAGAAAAATATAGGCATGATTTTCAACCGATCCATCTGGCATACCTGTCGGGTGAGTACCACCGATAATATTGATATTATAAGACACAGAAAGGTTCTGCATAAAAGCTATGAACTTTTCTGTATACTGGGTAATCTTTTCGATAGATTCCTGCGGCGACAGTCTTTGCGTTTCTATTGAAAGCAGGGAGATTGTAAACAGCTCCGGAAACAACACAAAGTCTGCCCGGTAATCGGCTGCAATATCAACAAAATACTCAACCTGTTCTGCAAATTGCTGGAACGAAGTAACCTTGCGCACCTGATATTGCACAGAAGCAATTCTTACCGAATTGGGAACGCGCCCCCTCTGGGTTGGTTGCTTTTGCGCATTAAGCTCAATCGCCGGGTTGCGCCACAACATATGCGTTGCATATCCCATGGATTCAGCATCACTGGATATATAGTTTTTGAGTAACCCGATAATCTCGAAATCATTCCTGAGTTGAAAATTGATAACCGGATCTTTAATCTGCCCTTCCTGCACCTGCTCGATATAGTTTTCGGCAGTTTCAGCAATTTTTATCTTCCGTGCAAGGTTCGGCATACGGCCACCAAAAACAATACCTCTCAGCTCCAGATCAGCACACAACGTCTTTCTGGCATCATAAAGCCGTTGGCCAATGCGCAATCCACGATATTTCTTGTCAACACAGACCTCCATCCCGTAAAGATAATCACCATCAGGATCATGTCTGGAGGCAAAACCATATCCGGTAATCTGCTGCCAGTTATGCGGCTTAAGTGCTATCTCGCCCGAAATAATAAATGTAGCGCAATGGCCAACAATCTCACCGTTATATTCAGCCACAAACTGCCCTTCAGGGAAGGCCGAAATCTGTCCAAGCACCATATCTTCCCGAATAGCCATATCACGCCCGTAAATCCTGACACTGAGCCTGACAATACCCGCAGCATCACTATGAACAGCAGGCCGCACTTCGAGGTTAATTTCTTTCGTTTCCATGATAACACCGATAAAATGAGGGCATGACTATGCCCGACAAAGCAATCTCTCATTATCACATTTGCAGCGCTATACAATCATTTACTTGAAGGTGTGGGGACTATTGTAAAAATGTATTAAAAATAAAGGAATTAGCCGGATTTTTTTGAGAAGGCCCCCTCTAAAGAAGAGGGAACCTTCCGGGCAGGAAAAGCTATCTTAGAAGTGGTAGCTAACTCCAACTTTGGCAGTTGTTACGTCAATGTCGGTTTTTACATCCCGTTCTTCTAAGTCAAACATATAATGAAGAACCTCACCACGCAGACTTGTGTTTTGCCAGAGCTTATATTCAAGACCACCACCAACAACGAGGCCCGTCAGGCTCTTACTCAAACTATCAGAGTCTGAGAAAAAAACCTCGCCGTTGACAGATTCTACTTCATCTGAAGAGATATTAAATTCTGTGAATGCAACACCCGCAGTAGCGTATACAAGTGATTTATTACCTGCGACACCAATACGTCCCCTTAAGCTCGCAAGATACTCCAGGTTTACTGATTCTTTCTCACTATAATCAAATGTATCTTGACCGACTGTAATTCTTTCCTCTTCTCTGGCAGAAAGCTCGGAATTTAGAAAACTAATGTCACCTTCAATACCAAAGACAACCTTACCTTTTTGAATATTATATCCGATATGCACACCACCGGTTATAGTGTCAGAATCATTAGACGTTTTCCTGAAGCCAGTTGCATTGCTAAACTCTTTTACGTTATCAAAGGCGTCTTCTATTATGCCAAAGTCCGCAAAAGCACCACCAATAGAGCCACCTGCATATAAGCCGCTCCAGAGCGAAGGTCTGTATTCTTTTACGTCCCCTCCCGCATAGGAATTGGTAGATGATCCAGCCACTGTCGCCAGCATCATAGCTCCAAATAACATTATTTTTCTTGTTGTCATAATTAATAACCTTTTACTTTAATGTAGAAGTCATTAGTTATTGAAAAGCAGATATAAAACAACAAGAAAGAGTATTTTATTTTATGTAAAAAATATCAGAGATTTCAATGTTTTTGCGGAATAAATTCTGTGCAATATTATTGTAAATCAATGGGTTAATGATGTTGCACTTGATATTGTTTTAAAAGATAGGGTGTGCCTTTTAAAATACACTGCCATTGCAACTTTCAAAGATTTTTTCGATGTTTTCATAATGTTGCAAAGGTATCTAATAGGGTGATATCTGACTATCTGTACTAGACATTTTAGAGAAGTTTATAAAATTGCAATTGCAAAGAAAGATGCAATTGCAATCAAGATAATGTGAGCTATAATTGATAGTGAGTGCTGTTGTAGAGTGTTAAAGTTGTCCTGCAAGGTGGTGCACTACTTCACAGGTTTCATACCTTCAGTGCTGAACGTATTGGCTAAGTCTGCAGCTTCAAAGTCCTTGATTGCTTTTTTAATCTCGGGAGTTTTAATTGCGAATTGTTTAAGCCTTCTGGCTGCTCTCTCGGCTCGCCCCAGGTCTTTACTTCGGGCCATTCGCACGAAAATGTCTTTAATTCTGGGATCCGGGATTCCATTATGAAATAACTTTTCCGCAGCATCAAACTGCCTGGCCTTATCAGGACTGCTTAGAAGTTTCTTGTCCTCATTCACTTGGTTTATGATTTCTTTGTTACCAAGAAATATAGCTGCAGCAGTTTTGATCGCATGACTTTTGTGAGACAAGGCTTCAGTTAAATTGGCTTTGATTTTAGGGTTTGATACCTGAAGTTTGGCTAGGGAAAGTGTTGCCTGTATCCTCACTTCCTGGTGCTCATCATTTAAGGCTTTCAAAAGAGGTCCAACAACTTCTTCTTTTTTATATCTGGCAAGTATATTTGCCGCGTAGGCTCGCATGTAAAATTCCTGATGGCTCTTCAGGTGTTTGATAAGAATAGGAGTATCAGCAGGGTTATATCTTCCACTCATGACGCGCATAGTATCAAATGTCACAAGAGAGGAGGATTTGTTTGCATACGTAGTATTGATTGGAGTGCTAAAGCAGATAACCGCCAGCATAATCTTTGCTATCGTGAGAAAATTGTACGTATGGGGAGTGTTTTTATCAGTATTCATCATAAGTTGCTATCGCTATTATTGTTTTAACTGGGTATGTGAAGTATTTTTGATTGGTGTTTATTTTGTGACGCAAATAGATGAACTAAAGTTGAGTGATTTATAGTGCAATTGGAAGGGGGTGTTCGGATAATCAGTAAGAGAATTTTATTTTGAGGTATATCCCTCATTGATAGCCTGATAAGGCAATATCATACTGCCGAAAGTTCCCGCAATTCACTACAACCAGTGTTTACTGGGTCCCACAGTTTTTTCAGGAGATGGTTGCGTATGATACTGATAGGCAAGGGCCTGAAAAATTGTGGGATGACACAAGATGAGAATTATAAATAAATACAAATGCGTCATAGCAAAATGATAACGTCTCAAGCTCTAAAGCACCCACCCAGTGTCATGTATGGA
>JBOEGA010000104.1:0-10968 GCA_050633205.1 Methyloligellaceae bacterium
GCATCAAAGAGGGTCAGGAGTTTACCGGGATCATCGGTTCCATTCAGAGCTTTAAAAGTAACTGCATCATTAAAACTGTTTTGTAACTTATCAAGGTCAGTCAGTTGAATATCCTTGATATCAAAGGTCATCTCTTTTTGTTCAGCCTGACGTGCCTTTCCCGGCGGACGGGCCTTTACCAGCATTTTCTCTATTGAAGCTGAGTATTTTTTTTCTGACCCTTTAACACCTGAAAGCGAATAAGCCGTTATTGCCCCCTGGGAAGCTGCCTTATCACCTGTATCATTCTCAGTGACAGCTCTCAAATCTTCAATGCGGGCTTCATCAAAACTATACTCACTGCCATCCGAACTTTCTTTATAATCTGAAACGGTGATTTTCTTAAGTTCTACGGATTTTTTAGGATCTTTCTTATTTATCCAGACAACCTCTGAAATAATAAGACTGTCTCCGCCATCTTCATATTTCGCATCTTTATAGGACAGCTTCAGACCTTTGAAGGCATAGCCCCAGATAGCCCGCCGGATAACCCGCTCAACCTGTTCAGCCTTTTTTACATCTATTTGCTCTGCACTGGCCTGAATATTTCCAATATTGCTAAGGGTGGCAGTAAAAAACATTACCCCCAGCACAACAAATAACTTTCTGATCATAAAGTTCCCCTTCCCGTCCGGATATTGTTCTCATTATACAGAATAAATGGAAAGAACATCTAAAACAGTCCGTATTCCATGCATTTACACTGCGGAGAGGAAACCTGAATTGTCCTCTCCGGTTGCTCACAGCAAACTAATCGCATGAAAAAGGTCAAATTTGTGGCTGTAACCCGAAGAATATAAAAAATCAGGTTCCGGATTGAGATAGGCTCAGGACTTCAAAAATACATCTCTCGACCCAAGCACCGCCCCACCTGTTATCATCACCCCCGCAATCAGCACCACGGAAGACAACTCGGCAAAACCTGTGAGAATGAGCAATGCAGTAGAAAACAGCGGTGCCAGGTAACTAAGAGCCCCGAGCACCTGAATATTCCCGTGCTTCACCCCATAATCCCAGACATAAAATGCCAGTCCTACAGGACCAAGCCCTAAAAACAGGACACTCACCCATTGCAGCAGATTTGCAGGAACCACAGTAGTCTCCAGCATCAGGTGACAGATTCCGGACAGCATGGCACTAATCAGACAGAATACGGTAATGACATGCGTTGGAACATGTGCGGCCCTGCGTGAAAGTACTGAATAGGACGACCAGGTCAGTGCACTCAACAAAGCCATTATATAACCAAAACCATATTCAGCCTGAAACGCTATCTGCCCCCCCTTACTGACAATAAGCACCGCCCCCGATAACCCGAGAGCACCACCTGCAATATGAAACCACCGAAGCCTCTCCCCCGGTAACAATGCCGAAAACAGAATAATCAGTATGGGCCATAAATAGGAAATTAGTCCCGCTTCAATAGCAGGCGCATTGCGCAATGCTGAAAAATAAAAAAAATGAAACCCGAATAAACCAAAAATCCCCAGCCCCAGTACAGTAGGAGAGACAGGCTGAAGCACAGGTGCCCGCTTGTACAACTGTGCAATAACCCCGATAATCCCCCCGACTGTGAGAGACATGGCGGTCAGTTGAAACGGCGGGACAGTTCCACTCCCCTCTGTAAATACTGCCAGAAAGGACCACATCAGAATTGCAAGAAAACCAATAAAAGTTGCAAGCTGCCGTCCTGAGTTTAACCTGCCTAAAACCATTTCAACTTTTTAAACCACCAGATTTGGACCGCAACTATCACACATAAAATACCAATAAAAATCATAAATGCATAAGGATGTTCCGCACCGGGTATACCACCCACATTAATTCCCAGAAGTCCTGTCAGAAAGCCCAGAGGCAGAAAAATCGCAGACAGAACAGACAACACAAACATATTCGTATTCAGTTTCTCTGCCAGTGATTTATCCAGCTCATCATTCACAATCTGTGCCCGCTCACGAATAGCATCCAGATCTTCAATATACCTGATAACCCGGTCAAGGCTCTCCTGCAGCCGCCTCTTGTGCATCACATCAAGCCACTCCTGGTCCGATGTTCGCAGATATGAAATTACATCTTTCTGTGGCGCAATATACCGTTTAAAAATAATGGCCTGCTTACGCAGTATTATAATTTTCTGCCGCTCACCAGCTTCAGGAACTTCCATAACCTCTTCTTCAAGGTCATCAAGTTTTTCATCCAGTTCTGTAAATACAGGCTCCATACGTTCAAACAAACGAGCTGTGAGAGCTGTTACAAAATCTCCGGAGTTCTTCGGGCCTGTCCCATTCTCCAGCCGCTTCTGAATATCAATAACGGCCTTCAGACGCCTTCTCCGGACACTGATAATTCGCGACCCATCAACCCACAGTCGTATGGAAACCATATCCTCGGGCTGCGCATCTTCATTAAGATTAACCCCTCGCAATATCATGAGAACCCCTTTTTCGAATTCAAGAATACGCGGTCTGGTTTCCTCTGCCAGCAATGCATCCACAATAATTGAATCCAGATAGGGTATTTCAGATCTCAACCACTTTTGTGCAGCTTCTGAGTTCGCATCAAGATGAACCCATGTCAGCTCATCGCTGCTGACCTTTTCAGACATGGAAGCTTCATCGAGGGGGTGCCCATTCCCGTTACCGTCAAGAGTACATGCATATAGAACACCATTAGGATTTGTCATCGGCTTCTACCCTCAGCACACTGGCTGGCTTGATATGAAGATCCCGCTGCGGGAACGGTATCTCAATATTTCTTTCCTTAAATGCATCCATAATACTAAGACGCAACTCCGTACTCACACGCAGTATTTCACTGATATTTGCAATAAAAATACGTAACGAGAAATCAAGAGAACTGTCGCCAAAATTATCAAAAACGACAGACGGCGCAGGATAGGTCAGACATTGCGGATGCTTTTTACCAATTTCCAGAAGCAACGAATGTACCTCACGTGCATCTGAAGAATACGATACACCAACACTTACCACAACACGACCAACAGTATTACCATGCGTCCAGTTCGTAATAGTACTGCTGATCAGATCAGAGTTTGGAATGATAACACTGGAACGGTCAAATGTTTCCACTTCAGTATAACGAACACTGATCTTCCGTACAAACCCCTGCTTGTCACCAACAATAACCCAGTCACCAACCTTTATCGGACGCTCAACCAGAAGTATCAAACCTGATACAAAATTATTAACGATGCTCTGCAACCCAAAACCGATACCGACAGAAAGCGCGCCAGCCACAATAGCCAGATTGGTAAAGTCTACCCCCACATAAGAAATGGCAAGCAACAATGATAAAGCGAAACCCAGATACCCGACCCCTGTACGTACCGAGTCAACAACACCATCCTGAAAATTGGTAACTGTCAGCGGACCTCTCTCCAGCCACTTTTGTGCAAACCGGGTAAGAATAATACCTGCCACAAAAAGACAGAGGGCAATCATTATAGTAGAAAGGGATATATTCACTGCCCCGATTTGAATTCCGGAAAAAGCCAGTACAACCCAGCTACGAATATCCCCCCATGAAAACCCCCATTCAAGAAGGACGAGAGGAACAACAATTGAGAACAGCCCCAGCTGAAGAACGAGCCCGACAATATAAGACGCCTGCTTCCGCCTCAGCTCATCCAGTTCAAGAACATTGGCAAACCACTTACCAAGCCTCGTCTTCTCATCTTTTATATCCGAAGAGATTTCATCGATAGCAAAGTAAAACAGGATAGCCACAACAATAACCGCTCCGGATATAACCACCTGCGCAGAAAGAAATCTGGCAAATGAAATATACCCCAGTGCAGCAGCAACCAGGATAGTCAGTGCAACCCCCCATAAAGGAAGCTTCAACCAGACTGGCCAGAACCTTGACTTTTTAATACCATTGCTTTCCGCTTCACCATTTTGAAAACGGGTAAATGCAATAGATGCCAGAGCAACAGCAAATATAAAGCTGGCTACAAAACTCTGCCCTACTGCTAGAGAAAGTGGAGCATTCACAACTTCATTAAGCTGAGACCAGACAATATTCAAAGCATAGGTAAAGACCACAATCTGAATCAGGCGATACAGTGTACGGGCAGCTTTGTTGGAAAGTGGGTATAAACGCCATATAGGCCGGTTCGGCGCCAGCAACGTTTTGGCTAGGGCTGAGACCACATAATACAACACCAGAGCAAATACGATCGTCTGGGCCAGCTCATCCATCTGTGCGGTAAAAAGCCCGAGATTTCCAAGGCCTGGATAAAGAATTAAACAGATAATAACCCAGGGCAGAAAGCGAACACAGGAAACAATAATCGCATAGCTGGCTCTGTGAAAAAATGCCAGTTCTTCCTGTCCATCTGCTCCTTTAGGTCTACTCCTAAATCTTTTTGTAATGATTTGTGACAGACGAAATAAAAGAGCCCACAGCGCCAGAATAAAAATACCGAAGCCTGCCAGCAGAGCTGTTGGCGCTATATTGACCTTTTCAGGAATAAGCACATCTTGCAGCCGTTTCCAGCCAAAGGCAGCATCATCAGCCACCCGGGCCCATAACCTATACCCCAATGGGCTGTCATACCGCCTGAAAATCTCACGAGTAAACGTATCCAGTCTTAATTCCTGAATACGCCTTCGCAACTGGACCAGCTTCGCCTGCAATAGCGAAGCTGCTTTATCAGCCCCATCAAATCCGGCAAGACTGCTGTTTAGCCGTTCCCTTGCTTCCTTTACTGTATCCGCTTCCGGTGCAGCATTATCCTTGTCTTTTTCAGTTCCACCTGGCCCAGACAGACGCTTGAGCTGGTTTTTCAGGTCATCAAGCCGTGGAGCAAGACCTCTTCTGTAAGTCGCCAGCTCAATTTGAAGTGCATCAATATCACTCTGGAGCTTAACCAGCTTCTTCTCACTTAAGCGCCGTCTGCTTACATGTTTCTGTAAAATTTCAAAACGATTAGTAAATTCCTGAACTGCCTTCTCGACCTGCACTTCCGTTTTTTGCCCGATTGCCATTCCTGGCAACACAGCAACATAGAAAAAAACGAATAGGACCCTTGCTAGGTTTAAGTGCATTAATCACCTTCAACTTTCAGTTCAATATTTATATTCAGACTATGCTCAAACACAGGATAAAAAATCCCGTATTGAGATCAGCAATTACAGCTTTTTTTGAAAGTACCTGTCTGAATAGCTACCCCGTTCATTAAACAGGATATTGTTCAATGAAACAGGACAGTCAAGCGCTATTTCCGAATGATGGAATATCGTGAAGAGTTCGTGTAAAAGCGTGCTGGGTTTTGCACGGTTTTAATGGTTTGTTACGGTAAATAAGGAAAATTGATCCTGATCGGTCACAATAGTTTCCGCGACCTGATCGCAGCCGCCAGTGTTCCCTCATCCAGATAATCAAGCTCTCCACCAACCGGTACACCATGAGCCAGCCTGGACACTTTAACATCATGGCCTTCAAGCTGATCAGTAATATAGTGAGAGGTCGATTGCCCTTCGACAGTTGCATTCAATGCCAGTAACACTTCCGTAATATCATCAGAAGCAGCACGCTCGACAAGCTTGGCAATATTAAGCTCTTCTGGGCCTCTTCCATCGAGTGGAGATAACGTGCCGCCCAGAACATGATAGCGGGCCTTAATAACTGCAGCACGTTCAAGAGCCCATAAATCACCAATCTCTTCCACCACACATAAAAGAGAAGATTCCCTGGAAGGATCGTTACATATCGTACACGGATCAATAGTATCAGCATTCCCACAAACAGAACAGATACTGACCTTCTCCGCAACTTCTGCCATGGCAGCAGCCAGTGGAGACAAAAGATCTTCCTTACGTTTCACAAGCTGAAGTGCAGCACGACGCGCCGAACGGGGCCCCAGCCCTGGCATCCTCCCCAGTAGCTGGATCATCCTCTCAATTTCAGGGCCTGCAACCTTTTTATTCATCTGAAAAAATCAAACCTGGATAATGTTCATGTAATACCGGACAACATGGAGGAAAACTCACCTGTTGTTTGGTGGACGATAAAATGCCTGCGTAGCTATTGAACGCAAAAGCCCCGTTATCTCTGATAACGGACAATACATAGTGAATTTTGAACCATAAATGAGCAAGTCATTTGCAGACCAAAAAACGCCGGCATACAATTATCCCCGAATGCCTAGAATAGATTAAGACCAGGAGGAATAGGTAAGCCCGCAGTCAGCTCGGCTTTCTTTTTCTGAGACTCAGCTTCAGCTTTAATCTTTGCATTTTTATGTGCAGCCTGAACAAGGTCCTCCAGAATTTCTATTTCATCCGGGTTGATAAGGCTTGGATCAATTTTGATCCCTTTCATTTCTCCCGCACATGTCAGGGTAACTTTCACCATTCCGGCACCGGATTCACCCTCAACCGTCATTTCTTCAAGTTCAGCCTGAACTTCAGCAAAACGCTTTTGCAGATCCTGCGCCTGCTTCATCATTCCCATAATATTTTTCATTGTTTAGTTTTCCTCTGTATCTTCAGGATTATCCATATCAGGATCAGCAATCCCTTCGAGCTTAACTTCACGTATCTTGTGTATTTCCGCTTCGGGAAAATGCTGCATAAACTCCATAAACACCGGATGTTCTTTTATTTTTATAAGATTGGCAGCTTCACGTTCATTTCTCTTTTCTGCTATGGTCTTCTGCCCGGGTTCCCGTGATAACGCAATAACCCAGCGCTCTCCTGTCCATTGACTAAGTTTTTGACCAAGATCATTTGCCAGATTCTTGGGAGCTTGCGGCCCAAGACTTAATTCAATTCTCCCCTGACTGAATTGCACGAGTCGCGCATAAACTTCCAGATCAAGTTTCAGCTTGATATCACGCTGCTCGGCAACATAGGCAACAACAGCCTCAAAACTCTCAAGTTTTGGCGCCTGAGGCGCGTGAGAAACAGCAACTTCCTGTTCAGCCTCGACTTGTGGAACAGGTTGATATCCCCTTTGTCCACCGGCAACCACTTCCATTTTATGGCCACCACCATTCGTATGCGTACCGCCTCCACCGCCACCTGCAGGCGGACGGGATACAGAACCATTGCCTAGCCCTCGAATAATTTCATCAGGAGGTGGGAGCTCTGAAGCATAGGCCATACGAACCAGAATCATCTCAACAGCAGCAATCGGCTGAGGAGCACTGTCAACTTCTCCAACACCCTTAAGCAGCATCTGCCATGCCCGCCCGAGCAATGGCATGGATAGCTTATCAGCCATCTGCTTGGCTTTATTGCGTTCAGCCTCACTCATCGTCTGATCAGCAGCACCAACGGCTCCGACCTTCATTCGCGTCATCAGATGAACCGCTTCAGCCAGATCGCCAAGCAACTGCCCCGGCTCGGCACCATCCCGGTAAAGTGCATCCAGCAATTCCAGTGAACGCCCGGCATCACCTTTAAATACAGTCTCAATCAGGTCAAAAACCCGCATTCTGTCCGCAAGACCAAGCATGGAACGGACAGTATCGGCAGTAATTTCACCATCCCCCATGGCCATAGCCTGATCAAGAATGGACAGACCATCCCTTGCACTGCCTTCTGCCGCACGGGCAATCAGGGCAAGAGCATCATCACTCGCCTGAATATTTTCTTTCTCTGACAGCTTCTTGAAATGATTAGCCAGCAGATCAATCCCGATCCGCCGCAGATCAAATCGCTGGCAGCGGGAGAGAACAGTTACAGGAACTTTGCGGATTTCAGTTGTGGCAAAAATAAATTTCACATGCTCTGGCGGTTCTTCCAGTGTCTTCAAAAGTGCATTAAATGCACCCTTGGACAGCATATGCACCTCATCGATGATATAGACTTTATAACGTGCTGAAACCGGCTTATATCGGGCACTCTCAATAATTTCACGAATATTATCAACACCCGTATGAGAAGCTGCATCCATCTCAAGCACATCAACATGACGCGATTCCATAATCGCCTCACAATTTTCCCCAAGCCCCTTCATATCAATGGTTGGGCCATCAACACCCTCAATACCGGAATAGTTCAGGGCACGTGCCAGAATCCTCGCGGTTGTGGTTTTTCCCACACCTCGAACACCAGTCAGCATATAGGCCTGCGCAATACGTCCGGAGCTGAATGCATTCCGCAAAGTCTGCACCATGGCATCCTGGCCAATCAGGTCATCGAATGTGCTGGGGCGGTACTTCCGCGCCAAAACAGTATAATGTTGTGTCTCAGACATATAAAAACGCCAGATCTACGGGTTAAGAGAATTTGTTAATTTAGGGAGGATAGTGGCATACACCATATATGATCGCAACAGAGCCAGCTAATTATACATATAGTATTTGCTCAAAAATATAGCGGTATTTTCGGTGGGAGGCTGAACACAACCCGAATCGGATTCGTTAGGGCTGCTTCCTTCCGGACCTGACCCAGTTGGCGAAGGACTCGTCCGCGCCAACCTCCCTGACTTCACTATATCGGATTTATTTCCATGAAACGCAACCCCCCAAATAAATTAATTATGATCAGGACAAACAATTATTTATTAGCTCGCTGGCTAACAAATTGAGTCGCTTAATCAACAGTTGCACAAAAAAGAGCCACTTTACCTCTCTCTACTGCCTAAAACCTGGGGGATACCATTGACAGGTAAATATACCACCGCTAGTTTTGTTACATGCGGTATAGAAACCAAAGTAGAGTTTTAGCCACTGGCTCCTGATATTATCTACATGTTAGAGTCAAAGCCTGTTATGATTTGCGTTTAAATTACAACTGTATGACCAGACATAAAACTACAATAAAAACAGACTGTAGATTTATTATTTTAATTTGGGGCCCGCAAACTCACTGTTGCTTCTGAAATTTTATCATACGAGCAAAAAAATGAATGATATCAAGAAAATAGGAATTATCGGCGCTGGACAGATGGGCAATGGCATTGCTCATGTCGTCTCACTATCTGGATACCATGTTGGCATGTATGATGTTGCTCCAGACCGCCTTAAAAATGCAATTGCCACAATAGACGGCAACCTGACCAGACAATTCACTTCTGGCAAAATTAGTGAAGAAGACAAAAATAATGCTCTCAACCTCATATCTGCTGTCGAATCATATGAGGGCTTTACAGATTATGACCTTATTATTGAAGCAGCGATTGAAGAAGAAGATATCAAAAACCAGATCTTTCATGATCTCTGCCCGCATCTGAAACCAGAAACCATTCTGGCAACCAATACCTCTTCTATTTCAATTACCAGACTGGCATCATCTACAGATCGCGCTGAACAGTTTATCGGTCTGCATTTCATGAACCCAGTACCCGTTATGGAACTTGTAGAGGTCATACGAGGCATTGCGACAAGCGAGGAAACCTATCAGACCTCGAGAAAATTCATAAACAGCCTCGGCAAAACCATAGCTCTTTCTGAAGATTTCCCGGCATTCATGGTAAACCGCATCCTTCTGCCTATGATCAACGAAGCCATTTATACTCTGTATGAAGGTGTAGGTTCGGTAAAAGCTATAGACCGATCAATGAAACTTGGTGCAGGCCACCCGATGGGCCCACTGCAACTGGCTGACTTTATCGGACTTGATACCTGCCTCTCTATCATGCAGGTCCTCTATGAAGGTCTGGCAGACTCTAAATACCGCCCATGCCCGTTATTGGTTAAATATGTCGAGGCCGGATGGCTTGGCCAGAAAACCCAGCGCGGTTTCTATGACTATCGTGGCGACGAACCTGTACCAACTCGCTGATACAGGTATACCGTTAATTATATTATTGAGAACTCACCATTGTGTTTCTCAGGCCACAGAACCTCATAACTCTCGTCATTCTGAAGGGCGAGAGTTGCTCCATCCAGCAGCTTTTCTTCTTTCAGCACATCCAGAATAGTCTTTTTCGCGATAGCAGGATCGACCACAAAAGAAAAGATATTAACCGTGCCGGAACCTGTATCACCACCATCACAATGGCCATTACCAGTCCAGCCAAGGCACTGATCAATCATATCCTCAACCGCATGGCGTTTTTCCACTGCACTGTCTTCGGCCCAGTCACCTTTCATTTTGTACTGCAGGATCAAATGCCCATGATCATCACTGGATACTTCCATATAGCCTTCAGATAAGACTGTAAGGCTCTCCGCAGCAATTATCTCACTGGCATCTTCCCCATCTGAAAGCACAATCTCCTCAACCTCACCTTCATCCCCAAGAACGCCAGTATGAATAACCACACTGCCCTCACGCTCCCAGGCTTCCCAGTATTGAGTGCTGCCTTCAGTTTTCTTGTACAATTTCAACATCAAGACCGTTTCCTATTTCAGATCCATAGCCGCTTTCATAAGGGTAATGGCATCTTCGGAATCCCATTCAGCCGGACCAGTCAGACGTCCCAGCTCCTTACCGTTCGCATCAATAAGTAATGTGGTAGGCATCCCGAAAGCAAGCAGTTTTGAAGCCAGACGTGAAGTTCTGTCATGATAAAGAGCAAGTTGTTTAACACCCGTGTCTTTAAAAAATTTCAAAGGCTTAACAATTCCACCCCTGTCAATGCTGATTGTCACAACATCAAATTTGTCGCCACCAAGCTTGGTTTTCAGATTATCAAGAGCAGGCATTTCCTTCCGACACGGAGCACACCAGGTTGCCCACAGGTTCAGCAACACCACTTTCCCTTTAAAATCATTAAGTGTTTTTACGGAACCTTCCTTATCATGAAACTCAAATGCAGGAATATCCTGTGGCTTCTGGCGCACAACAAATGTGGTCATATGCCCCTTGTTCAGCCCCCTTAATCCGCCTGCAGCAACAATATTTGGAGATTTCTGAGCAGTCTCACCTGTAGTCTCGGGGCTGGTTTCTTCCTGTTTAACGTTAACTGGAGACTCTTTTTTCTCAGCTATTTCAGTCTTTTTCTCGATAACAG
>JBOEGA010000105.1:0-11695 GCA_050633205.1 Methyloligellaceae bacterium
TTGGCCGCGCTGGACTGGCTATTGGTAAAATGCTGGCGGCCCAGCAGGTAAGTTACGCAGCAATCGACCGTAAAGGTCCCCTGGTCATGAAAATGAAAGGGCAGGGGCATCCCGTTATATATGGCGACAGTTCGCGGAAGGAAGTTTTACGTGCATTGGATGCAGACAAGGCACTGGCAATAGTGATCGCACTGGATGACATTCGGGCGACAGAAAACACCCTTCGTATCTGTAGAGAGGAATGGCCGAACCTCCCTGTATTTGTTCGCGCCTACGAGCGGGAGCAGGAAGCTCTGTTAAAGGAGCTAGGAGCTACTCAGGTTGTAAGCGAAATCTCCGAATCAAGCTGGCGGCTTGCCGGGCATATTATGCATCAGATAGGCGCTCCCCTTGAAGCATTGAATAATCTGAAAGACGAAATGCAGAAAAAAGAAAATTCTCCACAGAATGATGCAATTACTTTATCAGAAGAAGAAACAAGTAAAGCTGAAGGAGAAAAAGGAAATAAAACCGCCGCTTGATTGATATTAACGATATCTGTTAAGTCTTCTCCTCGGACCGCTCATACCATAATACCTCCCCCCGTAACGCTATGTCGCTATTATTCCATAATCTTAAAGCAATTGCGGGGTGGACATACAGGCCCCTCATAAAATAAAGAATAGCTGACTAATTTGTGACAACCGGATGAATTGAGCTCTGGAGAGGGAAGTCATTAAAACTTGCCAGACCACGGTTAACTTCTCATCCTCACATTATAGCTGAAAACTGGAGGAAGTAATGTCGCTTGGACAAGAGGCTGGGTTGCAGGCATCCCACGAGAAAATGGCAAGCGCGATCCGCGTTCTGTCTATGGATGCGATCGAAAAAGCAAATAGTGGACACCCCGGAATGCCAATGGGGTTTGCAGATGTAGCAACTGTATTATTCACCCGCTTCCTCAAGTTTAATCCAGCAAAACCGAATTGGCCGGACAGAGACCGTTTTGTTCTGTCAGCAGGTCACGGTTCAATGCTGCAATATTCTTTGCTTTATCTGACTGGCTACCCTGAAATGGAAGTCGAAAGCCTCAAGAATTTCCGCCAGCTTCATTCCAATACTCCGGGCCACCCGGAATTTGGTGATACAATTGGCGTCGAGACCACAACTGGCCCATTGGGGCAGGGGCTTGCAAATGCAGTCGGCATGGCTATTGCTGAAAGAATTCTCAATGCTCGTCATGGCAAAGATGTATTCGATCACTTTACATACACAGTCGTTGGTGATGGCTGCCTTATGGAAGGCATCAGTCAGGAAGCGATCACTCTTGCTGGCCACCAGAAGCTTGGTAAACTGATCACTCTGTTTGATGACAACGAGATTTCGATTGATGGCTCGACTGACCTTTCTACATCAGATGACCACATGAAACGTTTTGAGGCTGCTGGCTGGCATGTAGCCAGAGTTGATGGCCATGACCCTGAAGCTGTCGCCGTCGCAATTCAGAATGCACAAAACGTAACTGACAAGCCGTCTTTCATTGCCTGCCGTACCGTAATCGGTAAAGGTTCCCCGAATAAAAAGGGAACGTCCGGTGTTCACGGATCGCCACTTGGCGCCGAAGAAATTGCGAAAACACGTGAAGCTATTGGCTGGGATCACGAGCCGTTTGTTGTTCCCGAAGACGTACTTTCATCCTGGAGAGCCGCAGGCAACCGCAGTGATAATGCATATAGCGCCTGGGAAAAAGCATGGGGCGCATTGCCTGAAACCACTCGTGCTGCAATAGAAAACCCGCTTAATGATGACATCAGGTCTGCAATGACAGAGGCTCTTGCTACTCTGAAAGCTGGTTTTGTTTCTGATATGCCTAAGCTGGCAACTAGAATTTCTTCACAGCAGACGCTTGAAGCAATCATTGGTGCGGTTCCGACAACAGTTGGCGGTTCAGCAGATCTGACACCTTCAAACGGTACAAAAACAAGTCACTACAAATCAGTAACTGCAGAAGACTATAGCGGTAATTATATCCACTATGGTGTGCGTGAGCATGGAATGGCTGCAGCAATGAATGGTATTGCTCTCCACGGTGGGTTGATCCCGTTTGGCGCAACATTCCTCGTATTCACTGACTATTGCCGCCCGTCAATTCGTTTGTCAGCTCTGATGAAACAGCGTGTTATCTACGTTATGACCCACGATTCAATCGGACTTGGCGAAGACGGCCCGACTCACCAGCCTGTTGAGCATGTAGCCAGCCTTCGTGCCATGCCAAATGTAAATGTTTTCAGACCTGGCGACGCAGTTGAAACTGCTGAGTGCTGGGAACTGGCTATGAATTCGGAAGATGCACCAGGTATTCTCGCTCTGACACGTCAGGGAATTCCGGCACTGAGAACTGATGTTTCCGAAAACAAATCTGCCAAAGGGGCTTATGTGCTCCGTGAAGCAGAAGGGGAACGTCAGGTAACTCTTATCGCAACAGGCTCCGAACTATCTCTGGCTGTTGAAGCTGCCGATGAACTGAAAAAGCAGAACATCAACGCAGCAGTGGTTTCAATGCCGGTATGGGAATTATTCGAGGCTCAGTCTCCTGAATATCGCAGGGAAGTTCTTGGATCAGCACCACGCATTGCAATCGAAGCCGGAGCACGTCTTGGCTGGGATAGATGGATCGGAGAAAATGGTGCATTTATCGGTATGAACAGCTTTGGAGCATCTGCGCCGATTTCCGCACTTTACGAGCACTTCGGAATTACAGTAGACAACATTGTAAAGACCTCAAAGGATCTCGTCTGATTTCAACGATCAGGATAGTTTGAGGAAAAAATAATTATAAGTTCAAGGGGATTTGTATGTCTGAAACTGTTCTTGATCGTGTGAAGTCTGTTGAAACTGCTGAAGTTTCCGGAAAACGCGTTCTTATCCGTTGTGATCTGAATGTACCAATGGCTGATGGCGTCGTCACTGATGCCACCCGCCTGGAGCGTGTTGCTCCATCGATTAAAAACCTTGCTGATAAAGGCGCCAAAGTTATCGTTATGTCTCACTTTGGCCGCCCGAAAGGTGAGCGTATTCCTGAAATGTCATTACGCCCGGTAGCCGTTAAGCTTGGTGAAATTCTGGGAACAGGCTCAATCGCATTTGCAGAAGACTGCATTGGTGATGTTGCGGAAGGCGCAGTAGCCAGCATCGGTAACGGTGAAGTACTCGTTCTTGAAAACCTCCGCTACCACTCAGGTGAAGAGAAAAATGACCCCGAGTTCGTCAAAAGCCTTGCAGCACTTGGCGATATCTATGTAAACGACGCATTTTCGGCTGCACACCGTGCCCATGCTTCAACAGCAGGCCTTGCTGATATTCTGCCGGCATATGCAGGCCCGCTTCTTATGGCTGAAATCCAGGCCTTAACACTGGCCCTTGAAGCACCTCAGCGCCCGGTTTTAGCAATTGTTGGTGGCGCAAAGGTTTCATCAAAAATCCCTGTTCTCGATAACATGGTCCAGAAAGTGGACAAGCTGATTATCGGTGGCGGCATGGCAAATACGTTCCTGTTCGCGCAAGGCTATAGCGTCGGAAAATCTCTTTGCGAGCCGGATTTTGTCGAAACAGCAAAAGCGGTACTGGAAAAAGCAGCCTCATCCGGTTGTGAAATCCTCTTGCAGACTGACAGCGTTGTTGCCAAAGAATTCAAGGAGAATGCCGAAAATCAGGTCTGCACACTGGATAACTGCCCGGAAGACGGCATGATCCTTGATGCAGGACCGGCAACCCTTGAAATGCTGAAAGGCAAACTGGCTGAATGCCGGACATTGCTCTGGAATGGCCCGCTTGGCGCATTTGAAATCAGCCCGTTCGGGGAGGCAACTTTCGGTCTTGCAAAAGCAGCAGCAGCGCAGACCAAAGCTGGCAATCTTGTTTCCATCGCAGGAGGCGGCGACACAGTTGCAGCTCTCAATACAGCAAATGTATCAGACGATTTCACATATATTTCAACAGCAGGCGGCGCGTTCCTCGAATGGCTTGAAGGTCGCGAACTGCCCGGCATAGCAGCTCTTACAAAAGCTGGTTAATTTAAAACAAAGGTTCGTCACATGACATCAGATATCCTGATCGCTCCTTCAATTCTTTCTGCTGATTTTGCAAAACTTGGCGAGGAAGTTCGTGCAATCGATGAAGCGGGTTGCGATTGGGTCCATGTTGATGTCATGGACGGCCATTTCGTGCCAAATATCACAATCGGGCCATGTGTTGTCGAAGCAATCAGACCACACACCAAAAAAGTTCTTGATGTGCATCTGATGATTGCACCAGCCGACCCATATCTTGAAGCTTTCGCAAAAGCAGGCTCCGATGTTATCACGGTCCATGCTGAAGCGGGCCCCCACCTGGACCGCTCGCTTCAGGTTATTCGTAATCTTGGCAAAAAGGCTGGTGTCTCACTGAATCCATCGACCCCTGAAAATGTAATCGAATATGTTCTCGATCGCGTAGACCTGATCCTTGTCATGACGGTCAATCCCGGTTTCGGCGGACAGGCCTTCATTCCGGCAATGTGCGATAAAATAGAGCGCATCCGCAAGATGGTTGGTAACCGTCCTATTGATATTCAGGTTGATGGCGGTGTGAAACCGGATAATGCACATCTCGTAGCAAAAGCTGGTGCCAATGTTCTGGTTGCTGGCTCCGCTGTTTTTAACAATGGTTCCTATGCAGAGAACATTGCGGCAATTCGCGCAGGTGCTAATTCATAAAAATTTCAAAACCTGAAAGATAATTCATCTAACCTTAATTGATAATTCAGTACACCTGACATACAACTATTAAGTTATAGTTTTATGTGTGGTTCTGTATTTGGTTGTGAGGGTAGGGTGGTAAAACCTGTAGTTGCAATAATCTTTGCAATGCTGGCATTCATGTTGCTTGCCGGTCCGGTGAGCGCAACCAGCCCTGGTGCCTGCGAGAATCTGAAAGTCCAGAAAGTAAGAGAGTATAAGCTTGAAGAAGGCAAAACTCTGCCCTTTGTGATTAAAAAAAGGTTATCACGATGGAAGGGAAATGCGAGGCGCGGCCTGAAGCTGTTTACTAACCGGGAAAAGGGCAATTGTATTGCCTGCCATGCCGTAAAATCACAGCAGGATAAAGTTAACCCGGAGAAATTCAGCACAGTTGAAACTTACGGCAATCCTGGCAATATAGGCCCCTCACTGGATGCAATTGGTAAAAAATATACCTCGGGCGAGCTCAGAGTAATAATCGTTGACGCTAAAATTGCTTTCCCCACCAAAGATACGACCATGCCTGCCTATTATAAACAGGACGGCCTGAGAGATATTGCTGATAGCTGTGTAGGAAAAACAATATTATCCGGTCGTGAAATCGAAGATCTTGTCAAATATCTGGGCACACTAAAATGAATAAAGCTGTTAGTGAAATACAACCTCGTTTCCGCTTTTCGATCAGGCACAGCCTTATTCCGTTTATATTAATATCCCTTGTTTTTCTCCCAGTATCTGTATTTGCTGAAGAAAAGAAAGAGCAACCCGTCAAACCTGATGACAAAGATCACCCCCTGCAGGAAATCTGGTCAGGTATTCATTATGCTGCCCCCGATGTGAAATCCCTTCAGGCTGACCCGGCAAAGAACCCTGGATATGCCTGGATACTGCGAGGTGCTGAACTTTGGAAAACGCCGGACGGTGAGCAAAAAAAATCATGTTCCTCATGTCATAATAAGGCTGAAGTATCCATGAAAGGGGTTGGAACACGTTACCCCTTGTTTTATGAAGCAAAGGGAGCACTCATAAATCTGGAAGACCGCGTAAATTTATGCCGTCGAAAATTTATGAAAGCACCTCTGTTCTCCAAAGAATCAGAAGAACTTCTTGCTCTGACAGCATATGTAAAGAACCAGTCACTGGGCACGCCTCTAAAAGTAAAGATACAGGGGCCAACAAAGCCATTCTTTGATAAAGGCAAAAAGCTTTATTACACAAGAAGAGGGCAGTTAAATCTTTCCTGTGCCAATTGCCACGAACAGAATGCTGGTAAAAATCTCAGATCAACAACACTGACACAGGGCCATTCAAATGGGTACCCTGCTTACCGCTTGAGCTGGGAGAAGGTTGGCTCTCTTGGCAGACGCATAAATACATGTAACTCGATTATCCGGGCGACTCCCTTGTTCTCTGATGATATCAAGTCACTGGAGCTCTACCTGGCCTGGAGAGGAAAAGGTCTCCCTGTTGAAACCCCCGCTGTCAGACCCTGAATTCCATTGTCTGATAACATGATATAGCGATTTTGTGATCATTAGCGACTTGTATTTATTCCCGATTTGCAGTTTCTTAAGCGTGTAATACTGAACAAAAATACGATCAATAAAGTGAACAGAGCTTCGAAAGGCAATAACTCATGGAAGCATATTTAACAGCAGTCTTCGGAGGTTTTATCAGCTTCCTGTCTCCATGTGTTTTACCCCTTGTACCTTTCTATCTGGCTTACCTTGGTGGAACGACAATTTCTGAGTTCTCAAAAGAAGAAGGACTTGAAAAAGAAGCTCACCTGAGAGTGATCATTTATTCCATCATTTTTGTTATGGGATTCACGACCGTCTTTGTCGCTTTCGGTGCTGCCGCAAATTCTGCCTTCCAGTATATATTGGGATATCGGGATATCCTGTCTAAAGTTGGCGGCGTTATCCTTATTCTGTTTGGTATTCATTTCCTCGGACTGTTCAAAATTCCGTTCCTGTACAGAGAAGCCCGCTTCCATATGTCGAATAAGCCAACCGGTTTTATAGGGGCATATCTTATGGGCCTTGCCTTTGCTTTTGGCTGGACCCCCTGCATAACACCGGTGCTTACGCCGATTTTGGGCATGGCAGCAAGTGCGGATAACTTTAATACTGGTGTATCTCTGCTGGTAGTATATTCCCTTGGGCTGGGCATCCCGTTCGTATTGGCAGCAGTCGCCATTGGGCCATTTATGGGCTTTATGAAGGGATTCCAGAAACATATGGGCAAAGTTGAGAAAATAATGGGTATTTTCCTGATTGTTGCCGGTATATTGTTCCTTACTGGTTCTATTCAGGCCATTGGCACATGGCTGATTGATACATTCCCTGTTCTGTCTACATTTGGATAAACTTAGTGTTTAACAGCAAAACACCGATAGCAGTCACTATAGCCGGCTCAGATTCCTCCGGGGGGGCCGGCATTCAGGCCGACCTGAAAACCTTTTCAGCACTCGGTGTCTATGGTGCGAGCATTATTACTGCCCTGACAGCTCAAAACACGCTGGGTGTGAGCACTATTCACATACCGCCGGCCGATTTTGTCTATGATCAGATTAGATCAGTATTCACTGACCTCAATGTAGGAGCGGTTAAAATTGGAATGCTGGCAAATGAAGAGATAATTCTGGCTGTCTCCAGTGCTTTGCGAGAGTTCTATTCCGGCTCAATCATTCTTGACCCGGTTATGGTCGCAACCAGCGGCGATCGCCTGCTGCAACAGGAAGCCGAAGCAGCCCTCATATCCAGGCTTATACCAGGTGCAGACCTTCTGACCCCGAATCTGGCCGAGGCCGCCTGCTTGCTTGACACAAAACAGGCTGAAAGCGAGCAGGACATGCATAATCAGCTTAATGAGTTGATGAAGCTCGGAGCTGAAGCAGTTCTGTTAAAGGGAGGGCATGGCACAACTGATAAGGCAATCGATTACTTTCAGTCGAAGTCTGGAGTAAAGAAAACATTCAGTGCCGACCGTATTAAGACAGGCAATACCCACGGAACCGGCTGCACATTGTCTTCAGCCATCTGTGCTGGCCTTGTAAAAGGTTTGCAGCTTACAGAGTCCATAACTGAAGCCAAAAAATATCTGACCAAAGCTTTGGAAAAATCAGGTGAGCTGAAAATTGGAAATGGCCCTGGTCCGGTTCATCATTTCCATAATATCTGGCCTGAATCCCGTTAAAGCTGAAAATTAACGTTAACGTTGCAGTTATGCACCTGAAATTTGGACGTATTTTACCATAACGGCACTTCAGACAATCTGCATCTGCAATAATAACAGCATTAAGCTTAGAGAACTTAATGAAGCGCAGTGTTAATCCATTGAAAATAAATAAAAAATACAGGGTATCGCGACATCTTACCTGGATTATTCACATAAATGTGTCGATGTGCAGGTGTAGAAAGTTGTTGCATCAATATAAGGCAATCAGGAATTAATAGTCGGATTTTCCCTCAAAATAGAATGATTTTACTGAAAATTAACTATAACCTAGCCCTCTTACCCTTGGAAGAAAAAGCGCTTTCTCTTGACAAACAGGGCCTAACAGGTGCCTATGCGCTTCTATATAAATTCAAAGGAATATGCAGGCAGGATCGGCCGCGCCTTTGAATACTGAAAAGCAGGGGATAGAGCAGATTAGCTCATGACGGCGATTAATGTGCTTTGATAATAGAGATATAAATTCAAGGCTAAAATAGGACGCTGCTCCCCAATATTAAATTTTAGGGTATTTGCGCGGATATACATCAGGATTATCCACCCCCCGAAGTCGTAGATCCAACATGGAAAAATCCGCAATAACCGGAAGGTTGAAAAAAGTGTCTAAGTCATCTTATGGATTTGGTCTGGAAAAGCTGGGCCTGCTGTCTCTACACGCACCACGTATTGTTATCGGTGTTGTACTGGTTATGACAGCAATCTGCGGTTACGGTTTGACAAAACTGTCAACTGACACAGCAATCAGCGATTTGTTTCGCTCATCATCCGTTGATTACAGGAACTATGAATTATTAAACAAGAAGTTCCCTACCAGTGAGTTTGATATCCTTGTTGTGCTTGAAGGAGATAAACTTCTAAGCCGGGAAAATATCGAAAAGCTTCGTGACTTGCCAAACGACCTGAAGCTGGATCTGGAAGAAGAGCTCCAGTCATCCGGGGTTATTTCCCTGTTTGATGTTCGTGAGCCAACAACTGATAAAACAAAAACACCACCACTGATCGTTCCTGAAGTTATTCCTGAAGGCAAAGATTACGATAAGCTGCTGAGCAAAATTGAAGCCCATCCGCTTATTGGTGGCAGACTGCTTTCCAGACAGGGTGATACCGGCTCGCGTATCATGACGATGCAGATCACTCTGAAAAAAGAAATTGTTCAGGATAAAAGACTGTCTGCTGCTGTCAAAAAGATTGAAGAGTCTCTGAAGGGGCTTCTTGACGATAGCAGTGTCAAGTTCTATCTGGCAGGCACACCAATCATGCAGATGGAAATTCGAGATGCCATCAAGCGTGACCGTCTGGTCTTTAACGTCGCTGGCTTTGTGCTGGGCTTTGTAATCTGCTTCCTGTTCTTCCGTAGAACAAAACTGGCTCTGATTGCTTCAATCTGCCCGGTAATCGCTGTGGTATGGTCTCTGGGCATATTTGCCTTGCTGGAGCTGAAGCTGACCACATTGCTGAATATTATTCCTCCACTCATACTGGTGATTGCCTACTCGGATGCGATGCATATTGTGTATTCAATTCGAAAGCGAATAGCCAGTGGCGGGGATAAAGTTACAGCAATACGCGAAGCTATAATGAATGTCGGTCCGGCGTGCGTATTAACGTCCCTGACAACCTCTCTGGCCATGCTGTCTCTTGCTATCACAGATTCCAGTGCAATTGTCACTTTTGCACTCTGCGCAGCCTTCTCTACTATCATGGCATTCCTGGTGATCATTCTTGTTGTGCCGGCACTGTCATATTTCCTTATCGGAGATGAGGACGAGTTCAGAAAAACAGAAAAAGATGCCACCAAAGTATTGCAGGTTATGGAGAAAATGTGCGGGAAGATTGCCGGCTGGCTGACACCGCGTTTCCTTATTATCAGTTTTTCTTCCGCTTTGCTTATTGGTATGTTCGGTGCCATGCACCTGCAGCTAAAGCCGCATTACAAATTGTCTGACCAGTTGCCGGACCATAAAAACGTGGTAGCAGCAGCAGACCTGATTGACCAGAAGCTGGAAGGCGCGTTCCCGATAAATGTTATGGTCAAGATCCCTGACAACCTTGATCTTCATGGTAATAAGGTTATGGCTGTTATTAAGAGAGTCCATAAGACGCTTGATGAGCACCCGGGAATTGGTAATGTCTGGTCTCTTGAGCTGTTGCGCCGCTGGGTTTTCAAAAATTATAAAACCTTTAAGAGTAAAGAGTTTGCCGAGTATATTGATACACTTCCGACCAATCTGAAAAAGCGTATGCTGAGTGATGACAGAAGCACCCTTCTGTTCACGGGCCATGTTCCAAACCTGGAAGCAGGCGAAGTCGTCGGAATTGTCAAAACTCTCAAAAGAAAACTTGGAGCAATCACGGAAGATTATCCTGAGTTTAAATTTGAGGTTACCGGTTTGTTAACCCTGACCTCTTTGCAAAGCCGGGAAATGATTAACCAGCTAAATCAGGGACTTCTGATGGCTATGGTGATCGTTATCATCCTTATCGGTATCGCCTTCAGATCATATAAAGCTGCACTTTTGTCGCTGGCACCGAATATTATGCCGATTGCCGCTGCCGGAGCTTTACTTTATGTCAGTGGAAATGGATTAGAATATGCCAGTGTAATTGGATTGACCGTCGCCTTTGGCCTCGCTGTCGATGACAGTATCCACTTTATGAACCGTTTCTATCTTGAGAGGGACGATAATGAAAGCTGGGAACTTGCTGTATATCGCACTGTGGAGCGGATTGGTCCGGTATTAATGCTGACAACCATAGTCTTGGTATTGGGTCTTGCAGTGACTATATTGAGTGATCTGCCGCCACTAAGATTATTTGGTCTCTTGTCTATGACAACTCTGGCGGCTGCGCTTGCCGCAGATCTTATTGTATTCCCAGCAGTAATACTGAGTGCAATTCGACTGAGATTGATTACACAGGGTAAGGAAGCCTGAAGGTTACGAAACAATGATGAATATCTTGAAGTTAAATATTAAGATGCCAATGCTTTTTGCGATGATGATCGCGATGACTGGTGTTATATCATACGCAGAGGCGGCATCTAAAAGCCCATTCTCTCCAATGGCTGGAAGCTGGCGTGGTAGCGGCAGGGTAACACCGCCAGGTGGTCAGCCAGAGCGTGTGCGCTGCAGAGTACGCTACAAAGTATACGGTAGTGGTAACAAACTGAACCAGCGCCTTAAATGTGCTGGTAGCGGATACTGGATTACAGCCACAAGTAATCTTAGATACACTCCGGGTAATAAGAAAATTCGTGGTAGCTGGAAAGCCAGATATGGAGACCGTGGTAAGCCACAGAAAATATCAAACGGTGCTGTTCATGGCGACTTTATCAATGGTGTAATCAGTATTAGTCTGGTTACGAAAAAAGGTACCGGTAACATGACAGTGCGGATGAATGGCAAGCGACGCCAGTCCGTTGTTATTGATCATATTATAAAGCTTGATTTGCGCAGATGATATAGAATCACTTCTGTTTCAAACGCTTAAAGCGCTTTGATGATATCCCGTCAGAGCGCTTTTTTTATGGAAAACACACCAGTCTTGCACAGCCTTATCCCCCTTATTTCTCATTTTGATTGACTTTACGCTCATAGTTTTCGTTATATTTGGGGGCGTTTACACGAATTTTATAACCAATAAGAAGAGCAGGGATTGTGCGCAAAAAAAACGGGGTAGCCGATGGAGAATTCTCCATCGAT
>JBOEGA010000106.1:0-19438 GCA_050633205.1 Methyloligellaceae bacterium
CTCTGGTGGAGGTCATTGATCTGCTATGGGGCTGTCGGGCGGTGTGATGTTATCCAGTTCAATATATCTGAATCTGGCCCCAATTCGTTTTCTTTTTGAAGATGCTGCCTGTGCTCTGATGCCCTGAAAGATCAGGTTCATTCTGTCGTACCAGGCGAGTTTACCCCCGGTTCTTTTAACCCAGTCAAGGGTCCCCAGACCTTTAGCCATTTTAATCTCCATGTGGTTTCATGTTTTATCAAGGAGTATCGTAGAGAACTTCCAGAGTTGCAGAAATGACAAAAAAAGACTAAATTCTGCCATATGAGTGTAAAACGGATAATCTTTGTTATATATGACGGGTTCGAGCTGCTTGATATGTCCGGGCCTTCTGCAGTGTTTTCTACGGCTGACCTTCTGTCAGATTTTTCCAGTTATCAGTGTCATTTTGTTTCTGTTGGTGGGGGGACCATCAGGAGTGGTTGTGGCCTGCCTGTTATTACAGAAAAGGCTTCAATGGTAGAGGTTTCTGCTTATGACACTACAGTACTGGTTATGGGAGCTGAGGAAGAGGCATTGTTAAATGCTGCCGGGAACTCCGAACTTTCCAAATTTATGGTAAATGCCGTACACAATGCGGAGAGGGCCGGTTCGATCTGTACCGGAGCATTTATTCTTGCTGCGGCAGGAGTTCTGAAACACAAATCTGCAACAACGCACTGGGCTGCTGTTGAGCGTTTTTCAGATATGTTTGATAATGTGGATGTTCTACCTGATGCCATGTATCATGTGGATGGCAATATCTGGACTTCTGCCGGGGTGACAACCGGTATTGATATGGCACTTGCCATGGTAGAAGCTGATCTGGGGGCTCATATTATGAATGAGGTGGCCCGTCGTCTTGTTGTGTATTCACACCGTCCAGGTAACCAATCCCAATTCAGTCATATATTAGGAGCCCAGATGGCATCGGGAAGGCAGTTTTCTGATGTTATAAACTGGATACAGAATAATCTGGACAAGCAGGTTAAGGTTGAAGATATGGCAAGTCGGGCGGGGATGAGTGAGAGAACTTTTTACAGAAAATTTACTGAAGCTACAGGAGTAACTCCTTCAAAGTTTCTGGAAAATGTTCGTCTTGATCTGGCGAGGCAACTTATTGCTTCTGGTCAGGCTATCAATATGATTGCAAATGCTGTGGGGTTTAAATCGCAGGCAGGTTTCAGAACCGCTTTTGAAGCTAAATATGGCATTTCCCCTTCATTGTATCGCAGAATGAATTACAAGGAAGGTTAACGCATTATTTCGGAGAACAGATAGTTCCTGCTTACCAGTCGGGTGCCACTCCTTAATAACCTCCTAGGCTCAGGACCTATTAATTTCATCACTTCAGCGCTCCATATTTTTCTTTTGTGGGCGTCGGAAAGTCTTGAAAATATTCATATTTGCTGCGACTTCCCTTCTACACAAAAGAAAAATATGGAGCGCCCTTCGGGTCGGACAGGGATACGCAAAATGCTAGTAAATCTGACGAAGGACATGCCTAAGTATATTCAAGGAAGATTTGCGCCGCAGGTTGCGTATCCCTGTCCGACTGAGGTGACGAAATTAATAGGTCCTGAGCCTAATCTCCAATCTGATTCTACCAAATTGTTTATAATTTTCCTGTAGTTTTATGAGTTCTTTCAAATAACTTCAGGAGGGTAGCAGGATGCGGTTATTTCAAGTACGGTTTTTTGCCGTTTTTATTCTTTTTTCCGTTTTTATTTCTGTTGCTGTTGCGGATGAATATCCTACCAGACCGGTAACTTTAATTGCTCCATATGGCCCTGGTGGTGCTGCTGATGCTCATGCGCGTATCATTGCAGCTACTGCGACGGGTTACCTGGGACAATCTTTACAGGTTATTAATAAAACCGGGGCAGGTGGAGTGGTCGGCTCCAGCTATGTAGTTCGGTCAAAAAAAGATGGATATACGCTGCTGTCTGCAAGAGTGGGGAGCCAGGCAAGTGTGCCTGCGGTTAACCCTGAAATACCTTACAAGTGGGATGACTTTACTTTTCTGGGTTTAACTGAACGCAATCCATTTGTCCTTATTGTTCCGATAAATTCAAAATATAAAAACTTTGCAGAGATTGCTTCTGCAATAAAGTCGGGTGAGGAATTATCTTTTTCTTCTGCCGGAAAAGGAACCTTACTTCACCTGGCCAGTCAGATCATGGCGGACAGTCTCGGAGTTGATGGAAAGAATTTAATTCATGTTCCATATAAAGGTGGTGGAAAAGCAAGGTCAGCAGTGGTTCTTGGAAAGGTTGATATGCTTTGGCAGAACTTATCTGGAGTTATTGAACTTATTCGTGAGGGCAAGGTTCGGGCACTGGCTATCACGACAAAGAAAAGAGTTTCTGCAATCTCTGATGTGCCAACTGTCAGCGAACTGGGTTATCCTAAAATGGAAACTATCATTGGTTGGAGTGGTATATTTGGCCCTCCGGATTTACCGAAGCCAATTGCTGATAAATGGATTCAGATATTGGCCAAACTGAAAAGCGACAAGGAGTTTAATAAATCCATTGCTGCACTGGGGTCTATACCGGATATTCGCAATCCGGAAGAAACCAGGATATTTGTTAAAAGCCAATATCAGGCATTCAGAGCAGTTGCCCGGAAGTTAAATATGGGTAATGCTCAGTAAAATGTTACAGTGGGCGAACGGCATTTCAATTACCGGAAGGCTGTATGGCATACTTGGGATCATAATGATCCTTGTTGCAACCATAGGCCTGTTCGCCTTCTACAAGATAAACCTTCTTGCGGGTCTCAATAATAAAATTCTGAGCTCACCCTATACGATCGGGGTTATTCTGAGGGATATTGATGCTGCAGTCATGTCAATTGAGCGGGGCCTTAGCCTCATCCCGTATAAGAAAGACAAGTATAATCGATTTGAGCTCACGAGTCTGATATCCGAAAACCATGATAAACTTATGGTTGATATCCGCTTGATGAAAAAAAAGATTCCAGAGCATAAGAAGGTTATTGAAGAGACCAAAGTTCTGTTTAAGGAATGGAAGCTTGTCAGGGAGAAGGCTATAAAAGAAGCCAAGGCTGGTAATTTTTTGCAATCAATAGATTTGATACAAACCCAAAGTAAATCCTATGTCGCAAAGATTGAATATCTTATATCTCAGATAAGAGATATTGAAGTCAGTAAATTACATGCACTTTCCCAACAAAGCAGTATTGTGAAAGACAGCGTTATTTTTAACATAACAGTTGCCTTTTTTAGCTTACTGGGTATTGCGGTAATTCTTGTGTTTATAATTGCACGTTCAATTGTCAAGCCAACAAGAGAAATAGCTACAACTATGAAAAGGATTTCTGACGGAAGCCCTGATGAAAAAATACCCTATATTTCAAGGAAAGATGAAATTGGAGCGATGGCTCGGGCAACAGAGGTCTTTCGACAATATTCTCTGCACATACTGGACTTAAATGAAGAACTGAAAGTTACTGACCGTTTGAAGAATGAATTCTTTGCTAATATGAACCATGAGATGCGTACGCCACTTAATGGCATTCTGGGGATGTGCCAGATTTTGAGAAAAAATGATCTGACAGAAAAGCAATATCGTTTTGTTGAAACCATCCATTCTTCAGGAGAAAACCTTCTTGCCATTGTAAATGATATGCTTGATCTTTCCAAGCTGGAGGCTGGGCTTGATATAGCTGAGGCTACAGAGTTTGATATTGACGAATTGGTAACTGACAGCCTTGATGTTGCTGCAGGGACAGCTATTGAGAAGAACATAAGACTATCCAATGAAATTACTGAGGGGTGTAAAGGGCTTTATCTCGGAAACGCAGAATATATTAAGCGTGTCCTGATTAATTTAGCAGGTAATGCTGTAAAATTCACGAGTGAAGGCAGTATCTGTATTATGGTTTCTGCTGGTACAGAAGGGAATGTACAGTTTGAAGTTATAGATACGGGCATGGGGATTGAGGAAGATAACCTTGATATTATATTTGATCGGTTTGGTCAGGTGGATGGTTCCGACACGCGCAAGGTTGGTGGAACCGGACTCGGGCTCGCTATTTGCTTCGATCTTGTTAAAAAGATGGGTGGTGAGCTCAAGGTGGAAAGTACTGTGGGGGTTGGATCAAACTTCCGGTTTGAAATTCCACTGCAGCGTATTGAGCAGGCAGCGTGATCTTTGACCTTATAAAAAAAGGGATCTGTTTTACAACAGATCCCTTCTCCCTGTTAACATTTACATGTTAATCCAAGTTTTTATTTTTAATTTTCGATCTGGTCGTATTTGCCTTTGCTCCATTTATAGAAAGCATAAGGAGGCAGGTTAGGATCGCCTTTTTCGTTGAACTTGAATTTACCGATTACTGTATCGAACTCAAGTACGTTCAATTGAGCGATAACTGCTTTTGCATCAGTTGATTTCGCTTTTTCTACAGCCTGTTTCCAAGCCTGAATAGCTGCGTAAGTGTAAAGGACATAACCTTCAGGATCGACTTTTTTAGCAGTGAAGTCTTTTACGATATCCGCTGCCGCAGGGTTTTTACGAGGGTCAGGCGAGAAAGTCATCAATGTGCCTTCACCTGCTTCACCTGTAAGTGTCCAGAATTCGTTGGTTACAAGAGCGTCACCACCAACAAGGATTGTTTTCATGCCTTTTTCGCGCATCTGACGGATGATGTAGGCGCCTTCAGTGTGGTAGCCACCAAGGTAAGCTATGTCTACAGAAGCCTGCTTCATTTTAGAAACAAGGGCACTATAGTCTTTCTCACCTGCAGTATATGCTTCGAAAAGAACTTCTTTTGTGCCAGCTGCATTCATGGCTTTCTGAGTTTCCTCAGCAAGGCCTTTACCGTAGGCCGTCTTGTCATGAAGGATAGCAATTTTTTTGCCTTTGAACTTATCGTTCAGGTAAGCTCCAGCAACGCTGCCCTGCTGGTCATCACGTCCACATACACGGAACACATTTGGTCCAGCGCGTTCGTCAGTGAATTTAGGGTTCGTTGATGCCGGAGAGATCTGTACGATACCTTCTTCGGCATAGACTGCAGAAGCCGGAATTGAAGATCCTGAACAGAAATGTCCCGCGACAAAAGCTACTTTCTGACCTGCAATTTTATTTGCTGCTGCAACGGCCTGCTTTGGATCACAAGCGTCGTCTTCGATCATAAGTTTTACTTTTTTTCCAAGGATGCCGCCAGCTTTGTTGATATCTTCAACTGCTTTTTCGGCACCTAGTTTAAACTGTTCACCAAAAGATGCATATTGACCTGTAATCGGACCAACAACAGCGATAGTGATATCGTCTGCCTTGGCTATACCTGTCAGTGTCAGCATCATGGAGAAAAGGAACGCTACAATGGAAAGTTTTTTCATTTTTAGGTCTCCCCCAAAATAATCTTGCTGTAGTGTTGAAAGAAATCTACCGAAGTAGATCCGAAAAGGGATATTTTTAAGTAAGCTATTAATTCTTACCACTTTTTGTAGTCGCCTTACACTATATAGGAAATATGGCTGAATCTAGTCGTATTTTTAATAGAAAGGCTGAATCCACATGTATTCATTGTTGCAGATACTATTGGTTTATTTTTAATGGTATCAGAGTTACATAAACCTTTATTTTAACCAATAGTAATGGGTTGAGATTTGCTGCATTCTGGATAGTTGATACCCCAGCATTGCTCCTATGATCAGTATGGCTGCATCAATTGCATAATAATGCAAAGAGAGCAGAGTTCCCTCAAACAGACTCCAGTGGAAGAAGCGCAGGACACAGGAGAGAAGCAGCATATAAAAGAAAAGCTGCCAGCGCGGACGCCAGGTAATTGCTACAGCCCGTCCGGAAATAGCAGCAATACCTCCCCCAATAAGTACTGTCAGGCAGAGGAATGTGAGGAGGCTCTTTTCTGCAAAAAGGGTGATGAACTGATCCATTATTTATGCCCCTCCTTCGAGATAGGCGGAACGAATTTCCGGTTTGTTGAGGAGGTCCGAGCCTTTGCCAGACATTGTGATATTGCCGTTCACCATAACGTAACCGCGGTGAGCCAGTTTCAGAGCATGATATGCATTCTGTTCCACAAGAAATACTGTCAGGCCTTTTCTGGCATTCAGCTCTTTAATGATTTCAAAGATCTGCTTTACAATTAGTGGAGCCAGTCCGAGAGATGGTTCATCCAACAACAACAGTTTTGGTCTGCCCATCAGTGCCCTTGCAATTGCGAGCATCTGCTGTTCACCACCAGAAAGAGTGCCGCCGCGTTGGTCCTGACGTTTTTTCAGGATAGGAAAGAGTTCGTAGGCCTGTTGAAGATCTTCCTCAAAAGTGTCTTCCTCAAGATTCAGCAGAGTGCCCATCTGCAGGTTTTCAAAGACCGTCATACGCGGAAATATGCGTCTGCCTTCAGGAGACTGAGCAATCGAAAGGTGCATAATCTCATGGGTTGGCATGGACGTGATGTCTTTGCCATCAAAGATAATTTTTCCGGAGCTGGCTCTCGGTTTACCGCAGATGGTCATCATCAGAGTAGACTTGCCGGCACCATTGGCACCGATCAGGGTGACGATCTCACCTTTATGCACTTCAAGATCGACCCCGCGAAGGGCGATAATCTTGCCATAGTGGGTTTTGACATTTTTAATATCGAGAAGCGGAGTCGTTGTGGTCATGATGATGTCTCCGTTTCTATTTTATCTAGTTCATCATCTTCAACACCGAGATAGGCTGCAATTACTGCAGGGTTATTGCGAACCTCTTCTGGTGTTCCGTCAGCAATTTTTACTCCATAGTCCAGAACAACGATGTGATCCGAAATTCCCATGACTACGCCCATATCATGCTCAATCAGCAATATTGAAATTTTTTCATCATCGCGAATAGACAGAAGGAGCTGGTTGAGTTCGTGAGATTCTTTCGGGTTCAATCCAGCAGCCGGTTCATCAAGGCAGAGGAGCTGTGGACGTGTGCACATGGCTCGGGCTATTTCCAGGCGACGCTGATCTCCGTAGGGAAGATCTCCGGCAGCATCATCTGCACGGTCAATGAGATTGATTTTTTCGAGCCAGTATTTTGCAAAATCGACAGCTTTTTTTTCTGCCTTTTTATAGTTTGGCAAGCCCAGAATTCCGCCTATTGTAAAAGCTGAAGCAATCATCAACGGGTTATGTTGTGCGATCATCAGGTTTTCAAGGACAGTCATGCCTGAAAACAGGCGGATGTTCTGGAAAGTACGGGCAACTTTGGCGATATGGCAGACTTCATTCTCTGGCATACGTTCCAGCAGATATACAGACTGTTTTGAGTCTATTATGTATCTGCCACTGCTGCGGGTCACCTTGTCCAGCAGGCGGTCGGTATGTTCCTGGCCATTGTCTTTATGAGCCAGACTTATTCTACCGGCACTTGGCTTATAGAAACCTGTGATGCAGTTAAATACGGTTGTTTTACCTGCGCCGTTAGGGCCAATCAGAGCTGTTATCTGCCCTCGTTCTGCATTGAAAGAGAGGTCATCAACTGCGGTAAGGCCGCCAAAACGCATTGTGAGATGTTCGAGTTTAAGGAGTGGGACTTTTGACATGTTACCCTTTGCCTCCCTGTACCAGATCGCCGGATATGGTTTTTGCTTTTTTCAGGACGATGGATGGTTGCCGGCTTGCTATAAGGCCTTTGGGCCATAGAACCATGATGGCTACCATGGCAATGCCGAATATGAGCATACGATAGACTGCGGGGTTAAAATCCTCGCCAAAGATATTTTTCAGGAAGTCCATATTACGTAATGCTTCAGAGGATCCGACGAGTACGAATGCAGAGATTACAACGCCGATCTGGCTGCGCATACCGCCCAGCACTACCACTGCGAGGATGATTGCGCTTTCGATGAATACGAATGAATTCGGGGTGATACTGCCCTGTTTTGTCGCGAAGAAGGCTCCGGCAAAACCGCCAAACATTGCACCTATTGAGAAGGCCGTCAGCTTGGTTGTGGTTGTATTGATGCCCAAAGAGCGGCAGGCAATTTCATCTTCCCTCAGTGCTTCCCAAGCGCGGCCGATCGGTAGTCTTTTCAGTCGAAGGACTACGTAATTGGTAATGAGTGCCAGTATCAGGATGATGTAGAACAGAACGATGAACTTATGCGTGGGATCATAGGCAATGCCGAAATAGTCAGCGAAGGTATTGTCACCGAAACGTTTGAACTCAAGGCCAAAGAGGGTCGGTGACGGGATTCTTGACAGGCCATCAGGGCCACCGGTTACTTCATGCCAGTTTATGAGGATGATCCGGATGATTTCACCAAAGGCGAGCGTTACGATTGCAAGATAATCACCTCTAAGGCGGAGGACCGGGAAACCCAGAATTATGCCCCAGAAGGCTGCAAGTATTCCAGCCAAAGGCAGACATGCCCAGAAGCCAAGATCAAAATTCTGAGCCAGCAGGGCGAATGAATAGGCGCCGACCGCATAGAATGCAACATAGCCCAGATCCAGCATTCCTGCCAATCCGACAACGATATTGAGGCCCCAGCCCAGCATAATGTAGGTGAGGATTTCTATTGCCAGATTCAGCAGTTGCCGGTCTGCGAAGGGCAGAATTGGAAACACGAAAGCGAAGATGATGAGAAACGGGATTGCAGCCGTTTTTATTATATCAAGATAGCTTGTTGTAACTTCATCTTTTTTTATGGCGGTATTTGTTCTACTTCTTTCCGGGAGAACCTTTCTGAAATTGTGCAGCAGTCTCAGAATAAAGGCCAGAACAACGAAGATCAGGACGAGATCCCAGCGGTCTTTGAGAGAAGGGCCTGTGGATGTCTGTTCAACTATGTGACTTACTATGCCGATGCACAGCAGGAATACTATTATTGCTGCAGCCGTTGCATCTTTCAGGCTGGCAACGAAATCAACTGTATTATTGCTTTTGTTTACTTGAGTGGTCACCGGTATTATACCTTTTCGACTTCAGGTTTTCCAAGAATTCCGGATGGAAGGAAAATCAACATGACGACGAGAACCGAGAAGGCTGCTACATCCTTGTATTCGCTGGAGAAGTAGGCTGACCAGAAAACCTCGATCAGGCCAATCAGCAATCCGCCAAGCATGGCACCAGGCATGGAGCCGATGCCGCCCAGAACGGCTGCTGTAAAGGCTTTAATGCCCGGTACAAAACCGTCAAAGAAGTGAGCTGATCCGTAGTTTATGACATACATAAGGCCCGCGACTGCTGCGAGAGATGCTCCCATTACGAATGTCAGGGAAATTGTGCGGTCAACATTTACGCCAAGAAGTTCAGCCATTTTGCTGTCCTGCTCACAGGCACGCTGGGCTCTTCCGAGTGACGTTCGTGAAATAATCAGCGAGAAGGCTGTCATAAGAACCAGAGTTACAAGGATAATCAGAATCTGCTTGTTCTGCAGGAATACGACAAATCCGTCTGCTCTTTCCATCAGGTTATAGCCGCCGGTGATTATTGGCTGAACTGAATGACTGCGTGAGCCCTGCATGATCTGAACGAAATTCTGCAGGATAATTGACATTCCGATCGCTGTGATCAGCGGTGCGAGACGGAAGGATCCGCGCAATGGCCTGTAGGCGACCCGTTCGACTGTCCATCCCCAGACTGCTGTCAGTATCATGGCTATGATGAGAACCAGTATGAGCGCAAGGGGTATCCAGGAAACGATGGTCGTAATGGCGATAAAAGCCATGAGACCGAGGAAGACACTGACCATAAAGATATCGCCGTGGGCGAAGTTGATCATGCCGATTATGCCGTATACCATCGTGTATCCGATAGCGATAAGGCCGTATATTGAGCCAAGAGTGAGGCCGTTTATTAGCTGCTCAGTAAAATATTCCATGTGTCCCGTGTCTGATCTGCCCAAACGGGTATGTCGTCATTAGCGTTTGTTATGTTTATTATTAACTGTGATTATTTAGCAGGATTTGGGCCGGAATTACAATAGGCGATAGGATAAGCGTGGTATTGTAATGACACGCAAATGTTGTGTTCGGAATATACGGTATGGAAGGAATTCAGACTTTCCCTGAAAGACAAGGGAAAGTCTGTTGTTTGTTCTGGCTTAATGGCCGCTGCCAAGTGCGCCGGTTTTTACCGTGTAATCAACCGCAATTCCGTAATTCGGATCGTCGTCTGAGTCCACTATGAGTTGGCCTGCCCGGTTCAGAAGGAAATGGCAGTCCCGTGACAGGTGACGCAATTGCAGGTTTTTGCCTTCTGCTTCGTATTTGGATGCCAGTGCTTCAATCGCCTGCAGGGCCGACTGGTCAGCAACGCGGCTGTTCATGAAGTCTACAATTACCAGTTTGGGGTCGTTTTTCGGGTCAAACAGTTCGTTGAAACCTTCCACTGATCCGAAAAACAGAGGGCCTTCAATCTGATAGATTTTATCACCCTCTGGTGTTGTTGTTTTTCTTGCCTGAATGCGGGTGGCATTGTTCCAGGCATAGGCCAGAGCGGAAACGATTACACCAACAATAACAGCGATAGCCAGGTCGGTGAAGACAGTTACTGTCGTTACCAGAAAGATAACCATTGCGTCTGTTAGAGGGATTTTTCTCAGGATTGTCAGGCTGTTCCAGGCAAATGTACCGATAACAACCATAAACATAACACCAACAAGTGCAGCGAGCGGGATCTGTTCGATCAGGCTGGAAGCCACGAGTATGAATGCCAGAAGGAATAATGAAGCAGAAATGCCTGACAGGCGTGTGCGACCGCCGGATTTTACGTTGATCATGGACTGCCCGATCATAGCGCAACCGCCCATTCCTCCGAAAAAGCCTGTAGTTGTGTTGGCTACGCCCTGAGCTATACATTCTTTTGAGGCTCCGCCGGATTTTCCTGTCATCTCGCCTACGAGGTTCAGTGTCAGGAGGCTTTCAATCAGTCCGATGGCAGCCATAATTAGGGCGTAGGGGAAGATGATTTTCAGAGTTTCGAATGTCAGAGGTACTTCCGGCAGATGGAATGGCGGCAGTGTGCCCTTGATTGATGCCATATCACCGACGCGCGGAACATCAATGCCAAAGGCGATTACTATGATGGCCACAATGCCGATGCCTGCCAGTGGTGCCGGAATGATGTTTGTGACTTTCGGAATTCCCCAGATTATTCCCATTGTCAGGCCGACAAGCGCCAGCATGTAAACCAGTGGCCAGCCGGACATCCAGACTTTTGCTGTTTCCGCACCCTCGGGAGCAGGAACCTGAAACTGCGTAAGCTGGGCGAGGAAAATCACGATGGCGAGGCCGTTTACAAAGCCAAGCATGACCGGGTGCGGAACCAGGCGGATAAATTTACCGAGGTGAAAAATCCCAGCCAGTATCTGCATCAGGCCCATAAGGACAACGGTTGCGAAAAGATATTCAACGCCATGTTTGGCTACGAGCGAGACCATAACGACAGCAAGAGCGCCTGTGGCTCCGGAAATCATGCCGGGTCTTCCGCCAAAAACGGCTGTGATCAGGCCAACTATAAAGGCTGCATAAAGTCCGACAAGTGGATGTACGCCTGCTACGAAGGCAAAAGCAACAGCTTCGGGGACCAGTGCCAGGGCTACAGTCAGGCCGGCAAGAATTTCAGTTTTTAATACATTTGGAGTGTAAATACTCGAGTCAAATAATTTTCCGTCAGAAGACGTAAAACGAGCGGCAAAAGTGGCAAGCAAGGGCTTTGTCACGGCAATTCTATCCATTATTTTAGGAGTTTACGGGTCAATTTTTTTCGTACAGCTAGGCGGCACGTTATGGTTTTTTCCTCATAGAGGAAGCTGGTATTGTGTCGCAGCGCAATATGAATTGGGGATATTATGGAGGAAACAGGTTGTGATGTGGTTAATGAGGGACAGGGGTGAAAAAAATATCCCCTTGCCGTGGAGCGGAAGACGGGTTGTCCTCAGTCAGGAGCTGCGGTTGTTTTGGTTTTGGCTCAGGCTGGTGTTGTTGGGATGAATTATCTATGAATAAATAGAAAGTTGTCATTTTCGTATTCTTTTTCAAGACGATATCCAGCACTTCCTAAAATAGCACAAACCTCCTCTTTATTATCTTCAAATGTCTCTATAAAAATAATGGGCTTGCATCTTCTTAATGTCTGCATACTTCCCATAAGTACATCCAGTTCAAAACCCTCAACGTCTATTTTGATAAAATCTACATCACTGTTTTCTCCGAGAAAACTGTCTATGGAATTGATTGTAATATTTCCGTTTTGGTCTGCTTTTAAACTAGTAGCCCCAATATTCGTCCTGTTAGTCTTGTCAACACTAGCTTTTGAAGGAGTTTTACCAATCCCAATATTATGACAGCTGACAACATGAGAAATATGATTATGGTCAATATTTTTTCTCAAAATATTGTATGTGTCTGTTAATGGTTCAAAAGCATGAATTGCTTTTAGGTTATGCTTTAGTGCCCAGTATACTGAATGGTTGCCAATATTAGCTCCGACATCAAATATGACATTAATATCTTGAAAGTATTGATCCAGATCTATTAAAATTTCAATTTCGTAAAAATTGCGTTCGGTAAACAGGTGTTTTTGAATTGCATCGGTAAACATATATGGAAGATACATGCAGCCATCATTTTTCAGTTGTATCAAACAATGATGTTCCTGACTGCATATGAAGTTCTCAAGCATGGAAACTCTATCTTCCAGTTTTCTATATGATTTTGTTTTTTTAATAAGACTATTAAATATTTTTATTGTCATAATGTAATGCCTAATAAAGAAAATACGCAGATACCTTTCAGGGAATGTATTATAGGATCATGGCAATAAGAGAGCGCTTTTATTTAAATATACTATACATAATACTTCCGTTTCATATTGCTATAATATAGATGTATGTGCACCTATATACTGGCATGCAGAAGTCTTGTGTAAATCTATTTTTATCGGGATGCCACCCTGGCGGATGGCTATATGACTTATCATGACAGGAAAGTTTCGTGAGGTTATGTGCCAGATTACGATCTTGTGATTTGTGTCGTTGGGCTGGTTTGTTAAGTTCCGGGGAAAATTTTCTCACACAGATAATATAAGGACATTTCTATCATGAGCCTGATAACAAGAAGCATAAAATGGATCATGCTGGTTTCAGGTGTGCTGACCTGCACCATGATTTATGCGGTGATTGCTCCGGAAGCGGCGCTTATGAGCACGTTCGGGGCTTCGTTGAGTGGTCCGGTGGCAGAAATTGTTGTCAGGAACTGGGGGGCGTTGATTACGCTGGTTGGGGGGATGCTGATTTATGGTGCGTTCAGCGAACTGCATCGCTCGTTTATTCTTGTTATTGCAAGTGTCAGCAAAATCGTTTTTATCGGTCTGGTATTAGGCTTTGGCAGCCAGTATCTGGGCAAGGCCGGGGTTGCTATCGGGTTTGACTGTGTGGTGGTTCTGATATTTCTGGTTTATCTGCTTCGTCGATGAGGTTTAAAGACTGTATTACAGTTCGAATTCCATTAAGGGAATTTGTCTGCCGGGATCAACTTCAGATTTTTGCATTGTAATAATCCTGCATCCTTTTTTCAGATAGAATTTTTCTGCAGCATTGGGGTCGGCTTCAAAAGTAAATTTCGAAAATCCTGTGTTCCTGCACAAGGTGATTGCGTGATTCCAGAGAAAGTTGCCGATGCCTATACCGATATATTCAGGATCAACAAACAGGTGTGTCAGTTCCGGTGGGGTGGATTTCATATTAAAGCTGTAGAACCCGAGAGTTTTTCTCTTCTCTTCGCAGATAAAACAATGGTTGTTTTCTATCTGCTCCATGTTCAGTTTCAGGAATGGCCTGGATGCTTCCATAAATGCTGATCCGTAGCCCCAATGGGCTTTTGACCGAAAGGCAAGGTCTTCCAGTATGGGGTGTTCATCAGGTGTAGCCGGGCGGATATTTGGGTGCATTTTGTCCATGGTTACTTCCATACTTATCATATATTTAATTATAACTCTGTATGGTTCAGGGTGGTAGCAACATCTGTTTTGCAGAATTATGATGAAAGTTAATAAAGCCTTTTCTATTGGTCTGCTGTATGCGCTTGGTCTGGCTTTGATTGTTTCACTGGCGGCGCTAGCGCCGAAAGAAGGGCAACCGGTTCTGGTGGTTGCATCCCCATTTTATGATAACTCTGCGGTTAAAGTTGTCTTATTATCAAAAAATACAACAGTCGAATATATGGTGCTTCCGTGGATGGTTACTGCTTCCAGCCCTGTGCGGAACAAAGATGGTCTGGTAGAGGATTTATATTCGTCAGGTGCCTGGCTGGTGCTTGATGCAGGGCTGGTTAATCTGTGTCTGTAAAGTCGTTGTCCCGGAATTTGTGATTAAAGAGCAAAGATGAGTTGGAAAATGGAAGACATTAAATCGGATAAGGGTTTGTTAACCCTCAGAGATTCATTCGCAATCTGTATGATCTCCTTCATCTGGCTCAATTTTCTGATGAATGCGGGGCTGGCATTTATGCTGGGAAAGGGGCTGGTTCTTACATTTGTACTTGCTCTCGTTATGTCAGCTGTTCCAACAGTTTTCTTTTACAAGGAACGCTCTTCCCCAATTACGCGATACCTGACATCTGCAAGTGCGGCCGGTATGGTTGCGCTTATGGTCAATACAATGGGTGGTACCGGGTATCAGATTGATATGCACATGTATTTTTTTGCTGTGCTTGCTTTTGTTTCAGGCTGGTGTGACTGGAGAGCGATTGTTGTAAATGCAGCAGTTGTGGCTGTACATCACCTGATTTTAAATTTTGCCTATCCGGCCGCGGTTTTCCCGAATGGCAGTGATCTCAGCAGAGTAATATTTCACGCGGTGATTGTTGTTTTTCAGTCCGGTTTCCTGATCTGGCTGACATATAAATTGTCCGATGCAATTGAAAGTGCCAGCAAAGCGACGCAAAATGCCGAACATGCCAAGGAGATGGCCGAGATTAAAACCCGGGAAGTAGAGAAGATTGCGAATGAAAGCAGAGTTAACCAGGAAAAGGTTATGTCTCTGGTGGAGAGTTACAGACAGAGTATAACCCAAAACCACAATAAAGTTTCTGATTGCGGTAATGAACTTTCTTCAATGGCGGACAGGCTGACCAGTATAGCGAATGATTCAGCAAGTGAGGTCGGTTCTGTCAATGATCTCACAAACCGCTCTGCAGAAAGCGCTGATTCAGTCGCGTCTGCCACAGAGGAGCTGTCTCATTCAATAAGTAATATTTCCAACAAGATCAGTGAGACATCAACAGTGGTGGAAAATGGTCTTGTTGCTGCAAAAGGGACCAATGAATCTGTCGGGAAGCTTGAAGCTGCTGCCCTTAAAATTGGTGATGTTATTTCTCTAATTCAGGATATTGCGGAGCAGACGAATCTTCTGGCATTAAATGCTACAATTGAAGCCGCGAGAGCCGGAGAAGCGGGCAAAGGGTTTTCGGTTGTTGCTTCCGAAGTGAAATCTCTTGCCAGTCAAACAGCAAAAGCGACTGAAGATATATCCGTGCAGATTTCAGCAATACAGAATTCAACCGAAGCGGCTGTTCATGATATCCAGAATATTGTGAAAGTGATGTCTAACGTCAGTGAGCTTACGGATGAAGTTATGGAAATATCAAGACAACAGGCGCAGGCAACAGAGAAGATTTCCTCCAATGCACATAAGTCATCTGAAAATGCTCAGGATCTGAAGCACAAAATCAACAAGGTATCTGAAGTAACCAGAGAGACTGCGGCAGTCGCCGGACAGGTTAAAACAGTTTCCCTGAATGTCTGTGAGGCCTCTGAAGAAGCAAGCAGCAGCACAGGCAATTTCCTGTCGAATGTATCTTCTGGGTAAAATTTGGTAGCGGGGGAGGGACTTGAACCCCCGACCTACGGATTATGATATTTAATCTGGTGCTGACAGAGCTTCGATATATTTCGGAAATATAAATAAAAACAATAATTGTTCCGAAATCAGTATTTTCTACTTACGCCATAAATATCCCTCAAATGTTAGCCATAGGTTAGCCAGGCAAAATTTTTGAAATTCAAGGTATGCTCGTGGCTAACATTTCAAAGAAGATATCACTCAATGTTGTTCAGCAGATGCAGGCAGGGGACACTGTCCGAGATAACGAGCTTAAGGGCTTTGGTGTGAGGAAGCGCGGCGGAGCTCCTTCTTACTTTCTACAGACCAGAATTAAGGGGCGGTTACGCTGGATTACCATCGGAATTCATGGTTCCCCCTGGACACCGAATTCAGCAAGAAAAGAAGCCTTAAAATTACTGAATGAAATAGCCTCAGGAATAGATCCAACTATTGAACGTGAAAAAATCAGGAATATGCCAACAGTTGCGGAAGCGACAAAAATATTCATGGAAGACCATAGCCCCAAAATAGCAGAAATAACCGTCAGAGATTACAAGCGTCTGCTAAAAGACTACATCAATCCGGTTTTGGGGAAATACAGAGTAGATGAACTTGATAAGGTCATAGTCTCGAAAGCTCACGTTAAATGGGGATATAGGCCACGCACAGCAAACCATGCGTTGGCAGTGCTGTCAAAATTCATTTCATGGGCAGAAGAGCGCGGTTTAAGACAGGATAAAACAAATCCCTGTCGCGGCATCAAAAAATACAAGGAAAACAAGCGAGAACGATATCTCTCAACCGAAGAGTTTCAAAGACTGGGGAAGGTGCTGAATAAAGCTGAAGCGAATGGTTCAGAAGACATATACATAATCGCTGCCATCCGCCTGCTAATGTTCACAGGTGCCCGCGTTTCTGAAATAACCAAGCTGAAATGGGAAGAAGTGGATTTGGAGCGGGGGATAATATTTCTAAAGCAGTCCAAAACGGGACAGAAGCCAATATTTTTGAATGAACCTGCGAAAGAAGTCATGGCTTCGATTCCGAAGCTGTCAGAAAATCCATATGTTATTATCGGAAACAAGGTGGGTTCACATCTTGTGAACCTTCAGAAACCTTGGCGGCGTATTCGATCTAGAGCTGAATTAAATGATGTGAG
The DNA here is from genome assembly GCA_050633205.1 of Methyloligellaceae bacterium. Classification (GTDB taxonomy): domain Bacteria; phylum Pseudomonadota; class Alphaproteobacteria; order Rhizobiales; family CBDHHC01; genus CBDHHC01. The sequence continues at coordinate 17,036 of JBOEGA010000106.1, forward strand.
AATGCATGACTTGCGGCATTCATTTGCAAGCTTGGCTGCAGGAAGTGGTGCTTCATTGCCGTTGATTGGTGGGCTGTTGGGGCATAGCCAGCCTCAGACCACGGCACGGTATGCGCATTTGGCTAATAATCCGCTTAAGGAGGTGAATGAGCAGGTTGGGGCTAGGCTGAAGGAGATTCTAAATATCAGACATGATTAAACGGCTACCTGAGAATTTGTGAAAATGATATTCTATAATCTGCGTTAACAATTCAAAATGATGCACAGCCTCTATCTTTTTGTATTGATTAGGAATTTACCTGAATAGCGCGTATATAACAACAATCTTTCAGATGAGTGTTGATTGAGAGGATTTCATCATAACAATTTACTAAATCACTATTGCTATAACGGGCTTGTATAGAAATTAGATTCAATGCTTCATTTCGGAGCTGGTTTTATATCTCATATAGTGATCGCTTTCGAATATAATTATAGATGTACAGCTAGTTAGTTATCTCTCTATTGTAACTATTTAATATCATGTGTAGTTCTTTTCTAAGAAACAAAGGTAAGATCTAATTGGCCTGTTTGAAAAAAAATATCTGGAAACCCACTGAGAATAGTAGAATCAACTGCATCTCGAAATGCGTCTCGGATAGTTAATCCTTCGCCAAGCGATCTGTAAAATGCTATGGAAAAGCGTCTGGCAGCTTCATCATCTATTGCATCGGTTATCCCCACAACAGCACTAACCGCATCGCCTATTATCTCGGCTTGAGCTTGTGAATAGCAGGAATTTAGCACCACAAGATCGACCCCTCTCTTTGAAAGAAATTGCTGCAATCTTCGTCCATCGATGTTAATATTTTGTCCGGATTCTGTTCGAAGTACAATTCCAGCCTCGCTGCCATGACCACTAAAATGTATAATATTAGGATTGTATTCTCGTACATAGCGCACCAAATCATCGGGCCTGGTCGCGTAAACTGTGTTTAATTTTACTGCCCCACGATGTCTTACTCCCCTAAGTTCAATGTTGAGTTCTCTCAGCTCTTCTTCGAGGTCAAGACAAGGCAGTTGCTGTGGATTCGCCGCTAAGTACAGTATCCTCATAGAGGTGGGTTTGAATAAAATATCACTTTTACTTTCCTCTGCTTGCGTAGAAAACTTAATGTTATCGCTAAGACTAGATAATGATTTCTTAACCATTGTTTGCATATCTCCCTCTAGTGCAACTTTTTAGTGCAATTACTGATTAGCAAAACAGGGGAAATAAATCATTATTTAATTATACATATGGATGCCTTTAGTATTAATTAATAAAAATAGTAATATTAATTTTTTATATATTTTTATAAAATAAAAATGTATTTTTTTTATATAGTAAAAATGTATTTTTATTTTGTTTTTAATTTGAAATTTTTTGAATTTTTGATTTTTCTATTTTGCCAATTTATTATTTATTTATAGTGTAGTTACCTGATAGAGACAGGAATGAAGAGATTTAAGAACGTTATGGAAATGCGGATGTATCTATGTGCGATGACCCTATTCAAAAACGATATGTTCGAGACCTAGCTCAAATTAATGATTCGTTTTGCGAATCCGCCGCTGAGAAGATCATTTCTTCTCGAGAAATTATAGAAAAAAAAAAGCGAGTTTGTACTGATAAATATTTTGATCATCAATTTACAGGGGCACAAACTCGCGTTCTTTGTGGGCTATATTTTGCAATTTTTTTTAATAAATATGGTTTCGATTCTGAATGCATGTTGTCTGTTCACAGCTCACAAGGACTGAATTATAGTAAATTGGAACCATATTATGTAAATGGTTATGCACAGTTTGTGCCTACACCATTCTTAGATTACCTATGTAGTCCCAGAAAGTCAGAAGAAATTCTAATAAAGGAAAAAATTGAAGAGAAAAATATCTCTACAAGACTAAAAAATCCGAAGTTCATGTATCCAGGCGCTGCTGCTCCAACGGTTACAACAACTTTAAAAATATTGGAGGGGAAAGGTTTAGTAGAGAAAATCCAACCAGGGCAAGGGGGGTTTGATGACGGAGCGTTATTTACATCACATAAGAATGCTTCCCATTGGGAGATAGAAGACGAATGCAGAAACCGTTTATTAAATTGGTTTGATGAATATATTGCGGTTGAGAGACATAATCTTGTAGCTCAAGCTGCCGATTCTCATAGAAAAAAAAATAAATTAAACACTAACCTCAATCATTGTAATGTTTATACCAATACTCTTTGTTAGGTGCTAAAAGATAAACATTATAAACTCGTTCAACTATATTTTTAGAAATGTCAAGCAAGTAAGTTAAAATTCCTAAACTTGATCTTTCAAAACGAACTTAAATTACCAACAAAAGATTTACGTTATTATGTGTACTAGCCTCGACAAGATC
>JBOEGA010000107.1:0-5932 GCA_050633205.1 Methyloligellaceae bacterium
GGGTCCTTATGATGGTCTGGATTACCCGGTCAAGCCGGGTAATGACAGGAGGGGGATATTTTCAAATGACAGATGTAACCTGGTGACAAGCCGTCACCAGAATGAGAACAGGGCGGGGTTATTGCGTAACAGGCGGTGAATTGAGTGTGACTATCAGGTGACTTTACGTAACTCACTTTGCCGGATTTTTACTGAAGTCAGGAGTAATTTCCTGGATTGCTATGAAGACCTTAATTGAGGGGTTGTTGATTTTATTGGGTAATTTTGAGGGGCGTAAACTATTTCTCCTCAATTTATCTCCCTCCCTCCGGCTCCTGATATCCTTGCCGGGAAACGACAGTGCTCTTTGAGTGTCCATAAACCCAATAAATGCTTTTTTCCTGATGAAAAGCAATGCAACACCTGACCGCAACTGAGTGTGCAGAACCATAAACCCCATTGACATTTGCCGTCATAACCGTCAAAAGCTGGGGCGAAATCTTATATTTCACAATCGTGTAACAATCTTACCTGCTTGGTTGGCAGTGAGTGAGAGGAGAATATTTTGTCCCAAATTCAATTGACTTTCCCTGACGGCAATAAACGTGAATATGATGCTGGTATTACCGGTGCAGAACTTGCCGGATCAATCTCTAAATCTTTGGCGAAAAAGGCTGTGGCGCTGGCTATCAATGGTGAACTGGTAGACCTTGCTGACGAGATTGCAGCAGATGCTGAAGTGAAAATTATTACCCGCACAGACCCGGAAGCGCTGGAGCTGATCCGCCACGACTGTGCGCACGTAATGGCTGAAGCCGTACAGGAGCTGTTCCCTGATACCCAGGTAACAATCGGCCCTGTTATCGAAAACGGCTTCTTTTATGACTTTGCCCGCGAAGAATCTTTCCAGCTTGATGATCTTGAGAAAATCGAGAAAAAGATGCACGAAATCATCAAACGGAATGCGCCTTTTACTAAGGAGTTCTGGTCCCGTGATGAGGCGAAGAAATATTTCGAAGCCAAGGGCGAAAACTACAAGGTCGAGCTTGTAGACGCTATTCCTGAAGGCGAAGATCTGAAGATGTATAAGCAGGGCGAATGGCAGGATCTCTGCCGTGGTCCGCATATGGTCTCTACAGGGCAGATCGGCACAGGTTTCAAGCTGATGAAGCTGGCCGGTGCCTATTGGCGTGGTGATTCCAACAATGCGATGCTGCAGCGTATCTATGGTACAGCATGGGCCAGTGACAAGGATCTGAAAGCCCATCTGCATATGCTGGAAGAGGCGGAGAAGCGCGATCACCGCAAGCTTGGCCGCGAGATGGATCTGTTCCACCTTCAGGAGGAAGCACCGGGTTCGGTTTTCTGGCATGATAAGGGCTGGACACTGTTCCAGAGCCTGATCAACTATATGCGCCGCAGACAACAGGACTGGGGGTATCTGGAAGTAAACAGCCCGGATATGATGGAGCGTACGCTCTGGGAGAAATCCGGTCACTGGGAGAAGTTCGGTGAAAACATGTTCACCACAGAAACTCCAGACGAACGGGTATTCTGTTGTAAGCCGATGAACTGTCCCGGTCATGTTCAGATTTTCAAGAATGGTCTGAAAAGTTATCGCGATCTGCCAATGAAAATTGCCGAGTTCGGCAAGGTGCACCGTTACGAGCCTTCAGGGGCACTGCACGGGATTATGCGTGTCCGACATTTCACTCAGGATGATGCTCATATCTTCTGTACGGAAGAGCAGATTACAGATGTCTGTGTTGAGCTGAACAAGCAGATGCTTGAAATGTATAAAGATTTTGGCTTTGAGAAGGTGGTTATCAAATTCTCGGACCGCCCTGAAAAGCGTGTTGGCTCAGATGAAATCTGGGATAAATCGGAAGCTGCCCTGAAAAGCGCTGTAGAAGCCGCAGGCCTCGAATGGGAGCTTAACCCCGGTGAAGGTGCGTTTTACGGTCCCAAGCTCGAATATGTCCTCAGAGACGCTATTGGACGTGACTGGCAGTGTGGAACCACTCAGGTCGACCTGAACCTTCCAGGCCGTCTGGGAGCTTTCTATATTGGCGAGGATGGCGAAAAGCATGTGCCTGTTATGGTTCACCGTGCAATGTTCGGCTCTCTTGAGCGTTTTACTGGAATTCTGATCGAAAACTGTTCCGGTCACTTCCCGCTCTGGCTGGCTCCGTTGCAGGTGGTCGTTGCGCCGATTACGTCTGATGTTGACGACTATGCTGTTGAGGTTAAACAGAAATTCCTTGAAGCAGGGTTCAAGGTCGAGGTTGATCTGCGTAACGAGAAGATTAACAGGAAGGTCAGGGAGCACTCACTGGCGAAGGTTCCGGTTATTCTGGCCGTTGGCAAACGTGAGCAGGAAGAGAAGACAGTTTCTATTCGCCGGCTTGGTTCAAAAAATCAGACGGTAACAGGGCTGGATGAGGCTCTTGCAAACCTGAAAGAAGAAGCTATATCACCTGATAAAACCGCATAAAACTAACAGGTTATATAGAATTTCAATTTATGTAAGACCGTGGTAGGGGGCGACCCTGTTGCCACGGTCTTGTATTATGGAATATGTTCTACCCGGATTTGGCCCCGATGTGGCAAGGAATAAAATATTGAAATTTCCAGAGCTTAGCTACGCATCTCCAGATGATCCATGGATTAAGAGATGGATTATACAGACCATAGAAATTATGGCTGGCCGGAACTATTTTGTGCCACTTTATGAGGCATGGAGAACGGAGAGTGTAGGACGGTCCGAGAGTGAGATTGGCGATATTCTGAAGCTGCTGAATACCAGCCTGAGCATCAACTCCAGCCACTGGCCTCCGGTTGATCTGGAGCGGCATGAACGTCTGGTTATGATTGCCAACCATCCGTTCGGCATCGGAGATGGAATTGCTATTTTATCGCTTGCAGAGCAGTTGGGGCGACCTTTCAAGATTCTGATAAACAAGGATTTGCTGAAGGTGCAGGAAATGCTTCCCTATTCGCTTTCCGTAGATTTTTCCGAAAGCAGGGAGGCGCTGGCTACAAATATTGCTACCCGCAACGAAGCGCTGAAACTGATAGGCGAGGGCACTACGATAATAATCTTCCCATCAGGTGGTGTCGCAACATCTCCGACACTTTTTGGCAGAGCAGAAGAGCTGCCCTGGAAGAACTTTGTCGCCCGACTTGTTCAGTCATCCAGAGCTTCCGTATTGCCCATATATTTCGAAGGGCAAAACAGCAGACTTTTTCAAATCGCCAGCCGCTGGAGTATGACATTAAGGCTTTCTCTGCTGGTCGCTGAGTTTCGCCGTTTCGCGGAATCTCAGTGTAAATTGCATATTGGAGAAATCGTTTCTTTTCAAGATCTTATCAATAAAGATGACCGGAATAAATTGATTCGTGAACTCTATGATTATGTTCACGATTTAGCTCCTCTCGAAACATGAATAATAGCTGAATAGATCCTTCACATAACCTTACTAAAGCCTATGGCATAAAAGTCTCGAATTTGATTCACGAGCAACCGTTTTTCCCAATCAATGAGTTGCCGTCCATTAAAAAATATAAACGTTCACTCTTTGGAGATTTTGACCATGAAACTCGTAAAACGTATTTTATCCGCAGCTGCTCTTTCTGTACTTGCATTGTCCGCTGTAAGCCTTGCGAAAACTGCTGAGGCTGGTGCACTTCCTGATCTTGTTATTCGTGATTTCAATCTGCATCCAACAGGGAAATGCGGTCCTCTGGGGTCGGTTATTCGTGGCACCGTAACAGTTAAAAATGTTGGACGAGCCCGCGCTCGCGCATTGATCTTTACGCCGCTTATCAAAGTGTATGACCAGCACGATCAGAGCATCAAGGATGCTGATGTAAAGATCAATTCACTGGCTCCGGGTGAAACAACACGCGTTCGTGTAAGCCTTGGCCGTCTGCGCTTTAAAGATCATCTTGGTGGATGGCGTAAGATTATCATCAAAGTTGATCCAAAAGACAAAATTCGTGAGACTAACGAGCTTAACAACAGTTATTCTGTAAGAGTGCCCGTTCGCTGCAGATAAAGCATACTGAAGAATTCACTGTTGTTTATACTGGAGGGGGCTTGCTTGCGCGGCCCCCTTTTACTTTTTGTTATTTTGCTTGATAAGTATATAATACGAATTTACATATACCATTGTTATGCATTACATGTGTTCAATATAAGCCAGTGTGAAGTATTAGGGAAAAATTTCGTTCAGCAATGATTTTATCAGATTATAGTATTGTCCTGTATTTATTGCCTATTATACCAATTTTAGCAATAATTTACCTGATTATTCAGATGCGAGGCGAGGGGCAGGATGGTGCATCAGATAAGCTATCAAAGCCTGCTGTAAAGCCTAAAAAAGTCATTAAAGTATCTGAGGCTGACGAGATGAGCGCCGGCCTGAAACTTCTTGAGGCTGGCGAGCTGGATCGGGCTGATGAGATTTTTCAGAATATACTGGATAGTGCGACGGCTCAGGAGGATCTCTTTGTGCAATGTGAGGCGCGTTATTATCTTGCGAAAGTTAATAAGGAAATGGGGGACCTGACCCTGGCGTGTGAGCATTGGCAGATTGCACGGGAACTTTACGAGACAACAGGCGATAAAGAGCGTATTGCAGAAATAGAGAAGGATATGCGTGAAAACGGATGTCCTACTGACTGGGTCCTTAACGGGTTCTGATCCGAGAATTCAGCGGCTATTCATCTAAACACCCGTAGTTAGATAACTCATCCGAAGGCGTTCCAAATTTATTCAGGTGGGTATAATGGTGAAACTTTTTAATGTGTCGCAAAAGGCTGCTGCAGGCTTTTTGGTCCTGTCTCTCTCATTCAGTACGGTTCTTATAAGCTTTACCAGGGGTGCTGAGGCAAAATATTCATGGTCTACCACCGCAGAGCAGTCAGAAACACTTGAACAGCGCATACAGCCTCCTGAAGGCTTTCAACGCATTCCTGCGCGTCAGAACAGTTTTGCAAGCTGGCTTCGCGGATTACCTCTTAAGAAAAAATCTTCTCCGGTAAGGCTGCATAATGGCTCACTGAAATGGAACCAGTTTGCCCATCTGCATGTTATAGATATTGATGTCGGAAAACGGGACCTGCAGCAATGTGCTGACGCGGTAATGCGTCTGAGGGCTGAGTATCTCTATTCCAGAAAACGCTATGGTGATATTGCCTTTAACTACACAAACGGCAAGCGGATTTACTATACGCGCTGGGCAAAAGACCGAAGCTATAAGCGGTTTCGCAAGTATATGACGAATATATTTATATATGCAGGTACATATTCTCTGTCAAAAGAACTTCCCACCGTACCTGTCAGTGATATAAAGATAGGAGATATATTTATTCATGGAGGTTTTCCTGGTCATGCGGTAATCGTAGCTGATATGGTCCATAACCCAGCCACGAAAGAAAAGCGTTTTCTTCTGGTGCAAAGTTTTATGCCTGCACAGGAAATGCATGTGTTGCGCAATCCAGCCAATCCGACAAGCCCCTGGTATGACGCAAATGTCGGAAATATGCTTATTACACCGGAATGGACTTTTAAAAATGTGAAACTTAAGCGTTTCAGGGATTAAGGCAGGTAAAGGGCATTAGCCTAATCTGTAGACCCTGTAAGTTTTCTGCTATTGATTTTGCCAATAATATCCATAGCAACTTCTATAGATAAATTAAGGTCGTTAATGTTAGCGGTATCGCGCAGGTGGTCAACTTCCACGCATCTGGCAATCAGATCACTGTAAACTGCCAGTCTGGGAGTTAGTCTGCTTTCACCTGAATATTTCTGCAAGACTTCACCAATAATAGATCTCATGGACTCTAGTGCCCGGCCATAAGCTGCAGATATACGGCATTCATCGGCGAGAAGAAGTGTTTTATTGGTGAGGGTTAACTTTGCGCCTCTGCGTAAATGGTCTTCCAGTGT
>JBOEGA010000108.1:0-1184 GCA_050633205.1 Methyloligellaceae bacterium
CCCCTTATTATTGAAGAAAATGGGAAAGAATTGCTTATCGTCATTAGTGATACTGGTTCGAGACGCCCTGGTTCTAATTGTAGTTATAATTGTCATAGTTGCTCTCTGGGTTGGCCTGGTTGTAGTCCACAGCACCACCCTTGTTCTTGGCGCCAGGAGGAGCTCTGCAGCAGAGACCATAGTGGCAACACCACACGAAGAAGAGGAGGATGCCAGTAACAATGTAGATGATGCCGGCGGCTCCAAACATCTTCATCATCACAGGTCCAGCGAGGAAGGTGTAGCATGCGTCTGATGGTGAGCTATCTTTCTTTTCACAATCGTGGAACATGTAGTCATTCGACTGAGTACAGAATCCAGAGCACTCGTAGGTCTCTTCAACATCTCCAAGGAAGTTCATAAACTGCTAGAATAGGTAAAGAGTTTTGCTCTCAGGAAGTGGAGGACAATCAGGGTTGTCTTCGTTGAAATCGTCTCTTTCACTTTGAGAGAATGTTTCATCTCCTTCAAACAAGCTTTCTGCACCAAGATTATTGAGAAGGTCTTCGAGCTCAGAGACACACCACTAGACACCAGGAGAGTCATCATTATCGCATGCACAGGCAGTGTAGCCAGTTCCTGAACGAATGTTAGCAGCCTCAGCGTAGATCTCATCGAACAAATCTCTCACAGTTGTGAAGTCATCAGTGCCTCCCTCGCAGATGTCAGTGAGGAGAGCCTTCAGTCTCTGATAAATGTAAACAAGCACGGATCCGACTGCAATGAACATTATCCACCACAGCATGGAAATGAATGAGAAGCATCCAAGGCAACAACCAAAGATACCTCGGTGACACATGCAGATGAAGAATCCACAGCACACCACGAGGAGGAACGCCACCGCCACCAAGACCAATACTAGTAAGACGGTACCGTCTCGTCCAGTCATCTTAATGAACACGTTGGTGCCGATGTTCACTGACTGCCAGATGATGAGTGCTGACATAATCTTGAGCGTTAGATGACCTTACGAGTGAGAAGAAGAGGCCGACCAACAGGATGATCTGAACGCACTTCTTGGGGATGCAGCAGAAGATGCAACACATTGTTATTTATTTATTATTTATTCTTATTTCGAATCTGCTATAGTCGCTAAGAAACTGGTGAAGAGTCTGATTAAGGGTGGAAAGAAACTGAATCGGGGT
>JBOEGA010000109.1:0-26687 GCA_050633205.1 Methyloligellaceae bacterium
CTCCACACCGGCGACGTCGGCAGCTTCGATGCCGACGGTTTCCTCACCCTCCGGGACCGATCGAAGGACCTGATCATCTCCGGTGGATACAATATCTACCCCAAAGAAGTCGAACTGGTTCTTGATGAAATTTCAGGTGTCCTGGAATCCGCTGTCATCGGCATTCAGCACCCGGACTTCGGAGAAGGCGTTGTCGGTGTAATCGTCAAAAACGGAACCTCAGACATCTCTGAAGAAACAGTCATGGCTGCAATAACAGAAGCAAACGCCCTCGCACGCTTCAAACAGCCAAAACGTATTTTCTTCGTGGATGAGCTACCCAGAAACACAATGGGCAAAGTACAGAAAAACATACTTCGTGACCAGTTTGCAGGAACCTTCTGATTGTCTCCCCTGCACAAAAAAATGCTCGCTGCATTACACAATGCAATAAATTCGTACGCAGAAATATCGGCAGAGACATTCTCTTCTCTTGCCGGTATTTTGGGACAAACTCTGACTTTTTCTTACTTACTAAAATCAAAATATTTTATCTATCATAAGTTTATTATCTTTTCAGCAGCGGGGTATAGGAAAAACCTTTGTTCCCACATCAGAGAAGCATTGAGAAAGCTTCTTCCTGTCTATAATCTGTTTTTCAAGACTGCAGGACACAAATTTCTCGAACTGTTCATAAATTTTTCTTCGGTCATGCCTTATCGATTTCTTATTAGATTTACATCGCCTGTGTTGAATATACTTCTTACTTACTTCAAAGTGACGCTTCATTGGACCGCCAACCGTATTTCTAATTAACTCAAAATCCAAAGCATTACTATTCGCTTGAGCTGATATTCTCTCATAATAATTGAGAACTTGACGCAAAGCTTCCTCTTCATCTTCAGGGGGCTTAGCAGGAATAACTATTTCTTCATCCACATAGTAAAAAATATTTTTTTTACTCTTGATTAGTATCTCAGATGACCCCTGCATCAACATATTAACTGTCTGGCTTTTTTTAAAATTCTCAATTTGACTTTTATTTGATTGACTTAGCAACCTGTTTTGCTCAACAAGTAATACGGCCCCCAGAAAAACAGAAATTGCACTAAAAAGTGCTAAGCTATTGTGAAGTACTTTTTTATAGAATCTGCCCCAAATTCTCCTGGACACTTTAGCACTGTTCTTAGCAGCGTCTTTTTCTTTCTCTCTAAGCTCCTCACTTATTAATTTTACTTGTCTGTACAAAAAGAATAACGAAGGCGAAACAACGACAATAAAAAACGCACCAAATATAAAACGAACAGTATAGACAGTATCAATATTTGCAATTAAATACCCTCCTAAAAAAATAATAAATCCCCAGAGCATAAATCCAATTACAAAAAAATATAATTCTTCTTCTTTAAATATCCTAAACACAACAAACCTCTAAGCAAATATTTTTTTTGAAAATTAGGGCTGTAAAATCACGCCCTCAAAATAGAGGTTATGACAACAAATAAATTTTTCCATTTTTGGAATAAAACATCAACTTCACCACACAATATGCTGGAAAACGTTACCTGCAGCTAATTTGCTGGTTAGCGACATCAGTATAGGATATGTATGTACTGGCAGAGCCCCCCTACCGTGCCAACATCCTCTTAACCTCCGGATAAATCCTCCTGACCCACAGGGAATACATTTTCCCTGATGGATGAAGGTCATCATGCGCAACTAACGAGGACCCAGTGCGCTCTGAAATATCAGTGATATTGATAAACCTCACACCTTTTTTACGACAGATCTCTCTGGCAATTCTGTTGTAATATTTCAGCTCTCTTGTGATTTTCCTGGGGTCGCCCCGGCGCCCGAAAGGTGTAGCAGCATAGTTCGGGATCGACACCACAAACACTCTTTTTCTCTTCCCCCTGGCCAGGTGAATTGCAATATCCAGCAGTTTTGGAAATTCCTCGCGAAAATAATGCAGCGGATACCCTCTATATTGATTATTCACTCCAATCAGCAGCGAAACCAGATCATATTTACGGTTCATATTTATACTGGAAACTGCACCAAGCAATTCATCTGTCGTCCAGCCGGTTGTTGCAATGATTTTCGGACGATGCACAGGAACATGGTTCCTCAGAGCCCGGACAAGCTGAACTGGCCACCTCTGATGAGAAGGCACTCCTTCACCAATCGTATAGGAGTCCCCCAGCGCGAGATAACTGTATGGCTCCATCCACACGGCAGGACCGGGGTCATCTGCTTTGGCAGACAGGCATAACATGAAAAAGATGACTGTGATTTTCAGAGAATGCCCCAGCATTTCCAATAGTTTTTTTCTTATTATCTTCATGTTCCCCAAATAATGTTGCTATACAAATCATCCTCAACCTCTGCTATAATAAAGGAAAACTTGTGGTAAAGAAGAACACAAAAAATTGATCATGCGATCACATTTTCGCGAGACACCAGAAGCCGCACCTAGTCTTCAAGTAGCTTTTTAAACTGATCACTGACCAGTGCGTGTGCAACGACCTTCTCATGCGTCGCCCCAAGTTCTTTGTAAAGCGAATGTGCTCCCTTATTCCACTTCTGGGACATCCACCAGACATACGTATAACCCAGAGCATCAGCTTGCTTTGCCACAGCTTTCATTAATGCACTCGCAACACCTTTGCGTCTATGGCTACCTGAGACACAGATATCCGTCACATATAATCCGCGCTCAGCATATCCACTTTCATAGGTCCCGTGATAAAAAACAAAACCAACAACTTCCTCATCAAGCTCCGCAACCAGTGTTTTAATAGGAGAGTCTTCTCCAAAAACATCCTGCTGCACAGATTGCGCGGTAAACAATCCCGGCGGATCCCCGTGCAAATCATTGATCTCGGTTACAAGAGCTAAAATAGAATCCGCATCCCTTTGTTCAGGCGGTCTTATTGTAATTTCCTCACTCATTTCTGCAAATCTTTACCGCCTCCTGCAGACATTGCTCAAAACCTGCCAGATCAGCCTGCTCACTTCCCGGTTCGGATGAATGCTTTACAACCTGACTACCCGCTTCAGTTATCGCAATCTCAATCATAAGATTCTCCGACAGATCAAAGGCCTCAACATCTGTATTCCTCAAAAAATCTGCATCAAACCTGTTCTCACTGGTACATTTATAATAATGTTCCATTCTCTCGGCATAGTTTAAAACCACATTTGTATACCCAAGCACAGGCTTCCCCTGCGCTTTCATATACCCGGCCTCAAAAGCCGTTCCCACATCCATACTAACACTTCGAAATGGCGTCAAATTGGCGATAACAAGATCACATTCATCCATCATCTTTTCCAGATGCAAATAAATACCCCTTGCCTTGTCAAAGGGCGACGCCTGCTCCTCAATACCTGCCTCCCCATCAAGAGGAAATACCCCTGAAAACCCGTATTGAGCACACATATCCTTCTTCCGCTCACCAATATCTTTTGCATTAGGATAAAAAACATCAGGTCCGGCAAGATAAATGCGCTTCTGATAAGTTGACATGACTGAATAACCCTCGACTGTAAATCCTGCTCTCAAGAATGCATGGAATTAATATTAGAGACAAGATGACATAAACTAAAAACGTATCAGGCTAAACCAGTTGCAAATACCCGGAACAACAAGAATCTCCTGCCTGCCATAGCAAGAGGTATAATAGTAAACCATACCTGTTTCATAACTTCCGGTGCTTGATTTTACACCTGATATAATCCATCTTTTACAAAACCTGCGATTTCAGATACATCTCCGAAAATACAGGAGCCCCACTATGCCATACGACCCGCACCTTGCAGACCTGATGCGTGAAGCGTTAGCAGATCGTCACGATATACAGGAAAAGAAAATGTTCGGCGGCTATTGCTGGATGCTGAATGGAAATATGTTATGTGGTGTTGAAGTCGGCCGTTATATGTTCCGTGTCGGCAAGGAGCAGGAAGCAGAAGCCCTCACCCGCCCAGGCACAGAACCAGTTGTTTTTAATGAACGTAAAATGGGTGGAATAATATGGGTCAATGCCGATGAATGCCTTGATGCGGGAATAGAAGAATGGATCAGTTTTGCCAGTAACTTTGTCGGAGGATTACCACCCAAATAGACCCCGTAAAATAATAGTTTCACACACGGTCCCCTGAGCAAAAAGCACACTGCTTCCCCGTCAAAAGAAAAAACAGGCCCTGAATGATAGCAGATCCTCACCTGCAAAAAGCAGTGTCCGGCACACAATGTAACAATTGAAAGCTTAACTGCTGTAAATCAGGATATAAGCAACAAACGCCCAGACACCCAGACCAAATAAAAAACTGAAACTATAAGCAATCAATGTCCACAATGGATCTGGAGCAATTTCAGAAGAACACTGCTCCCGGGGCCTGAATAACCTCCTGCTGAACGCGGAAAGCATAAAAAATTCATAGCCTGTTTTCATTTATATGTTCCTCGGTTAAACAAGTAACCACTGAAAACAAACTAATACTCCATTTCAGTAGCTACAGCTAAACAAACGGCATGTAAAGAATCATAATATAACTACCAAAACACACGATAAATATTAATAAAACTTATAGATACAAAAAACTATACTTTACAATACAAATCATAACCCCAATTTTAACCATAACATATAGGAAAAAAGACTTATACACTTCCTCTTGTTTTCATAATATACCGCAGAACTGCAGCAACAGCCTTGTAAAGTTCCTCCGGAATCTCCTCATCCAGCGGAATATGACTTAAAGCCTGAGTAAGCAAAGGGTCCTCTTCAATCGGAATATCATGCTCCCGCGCCTTCTCAATAATACGCCGGGCAACCTCCCCCTGCCCCTTTGCAGTAACATAAGGAGCATGTTCATGATCATAATGAAGAGCAACAGCCTTCTTCTGCATATCATCAGGGGAATTTGTCATCCAGCTGCCCCCTCACATACTGCTGTCATAAAAATAGCCGGCACTATGGTGCTCATACTTGGTCCAGTCCATACGACGCCCTCTCATGACCTGAAGACTGTCAACATCCAGTCCCTCTTCAGCCAGTCCCGCCCTCAACCTCTCGACACTTCCCTTCAGTAACTCTGAAAAATCTTTATCCTCTGACCAGACCGAAATGCGCAGCCCTTTCGGAGCCAGATGTATATGTGCATCAATTGCCCCGGTTTCCTCTGTATCCATCGCCATATCAATAGACCAGCCACGCCCATGCCCGGATTTATCATGCTCCGGATGCTGCCCATCCCTTGTAACTCTCAAACCAATTATAGCAGTCTGGTTAGGCGCAAGTGCCAGTGGCAACTCCATATTAAACTGCAGCTTCGCATTCTCTCCACTTTGAATATGATCTCCATCGGCTTGCGGTAGCGATGCTATCTGAAGTAATTTTATGCGTGAAAGCCCCTCGATAACCTGCTCCAGAAGTTTACTGGCAAAAACATTCGGCTGCTCTGCCTTTGGCAGAACGGCAGCCTTTTGCCCAAGCACAGCCCCGTCTCGTTCCGGCAAAGGCGGGACATTCCCTGAAACAGTATGTGAAGCAGATGAAACTTTTACTCCAGAACTTCTTAGCAAAGTTCCAAGCTCCACCAGCTTCCCTTTCAAATCAATGCCTTCTGTTAATTTACCTGCCAGCCCTCTATCAGCCCCTTCCGCGCCTGCAGCTCCTCCCCTGATCCCCTCCGGAACTGCTTTTGCATCATGAAAAACACCACTGGCTTTTACGACCTGCTTTACAGCCTGAGCAGTAACATCCGAAGTTAACCTCAACCCAAGTATCTGCCTGGCTACATCTGCAATTGCCTTTTCACTCTGTGGTGAGGCCTGCACTGAACCACCAGACACAACAGATGATAGGCTTGAAAAGACTCCGGACAATGAGTTTTGCTTGATTGCAGCATCATGACGGTGAGGAGCCAGAACTTTCTCTGATGTTCCACTAAAAGCTTGATGTCCCTGAATAACCTGGGAAGCTGGCGATACAGCACCACTGCCTTTCGGCAGCACAGCTCTCCCCTCTTTGGCAAGCAGGCTGACCAGCGAAGCACTATCGCCACCTTTACCCACAATCACAGGTTTGCTTTTCCCCGCCCCTTCATTTGTAACGGCAGGCTTCACATAAAGTTCCTGACTGTCAGGAGCCGCCTGCAGAACCCATTTGGAACCGGGAGAAAAGGGAGAAACATCGGAGAAGTTAAGCGTAACAGCCACCGGACCACCGGGAGGTCCAGCCTGAAAAGCAACAGAAGTTGCAGTTAGTACCTTCAAAACCTGAAGGTTAATTGTCCCTTCCGCCTTCAGTAATTGAGACAAAACCTTAGCACCACCTGAGGATACAGTATTCACCGCAGCAGTAGCTGGAACTGGTTTTATATCAATTGGGCTCATATAATCCGGGCATTCCTTGAAGAAGTTAACAATCTCCAAACAACCCTATCATATCAACTCTTACCAATCGGTTGATACGGTAACCCCACCTTGCCCGGGCTTTTTTCCATTCCCGATAAATTCAATAATATCAGGGTTCTTAACTTCAATAAGAGGCCCGTTGCGTAATTGCACCCAACCTCTCACACGCACCATCCGCCCCTTGAAACTGGACAGGGAAAGTCCCTTCTCCGTAAAGCGCTTCCAGGAACTCCTTGATATTTTAACTGTAAAATCACGCCGCCAGTCCTTGCCAAAATTCAGATACACCCGCCCCTTCACGGCAACAGCATCCGCAACTTTACCCTCAACAACCTGAAACCTGTCCACCAGCCGCATAAGCTTCCACACATCCTTGGCAGACCTGATACCAAAGGCCTCATACTTCCATAGCCCCCGGTTCGAACGCCTGGCCTCCCCTTCCACATCCAGCAACTGCCTGATACATTCAGACTTGTAATTAATCGGCGAAACCCTGGCAAAACCATCCTCAACAAGCTTCTTCTGCACCCAGACTTTCTTTCCTTTTACAACCGCATAGATATAGGCAGGCCAGATACCATATCTGTCCCTCCGCATATCTCTGTGATGAAGCTGAATATTCTTTCCGGTCAGCAATGACTTGATTTTGCTGATACTATCCACACTGCCCCGCCAGTTTCTCTTCTCTGAAACCTCATCTGGGACAAAGGGCAAAATCACTCCGGCCAGACGGACAGTCCGGTTATCGGATAGAATCAGCGTACCGTAATCAGAGACATCAAGAACCTGCGCCTTGCTTTCCGAGTATTTATGGACACAAGCATAAACAATAAGATTTTGAAAAAAAGCCAGAGAAAAAATCAGACAGAATAAACGTGGCATCAGGAATAACGCTGCACCATCAATGGGGCATATACATGCTCAAAATATAAAGCTGAAATTGTGGACCAGTCATACTCATGAGCTGTATCAACTCCCATCACTGCCAGCTTGGAAACCAGATCTTCATCACCAAAAATTTCCAGAACTTTATTCGCAATTCCGTTACTGTCTTCAACATCAGCCAGCAAACCGTTCAATGGATCCTCAATAACATCCGCAGCCATCCCCATTCGGGTAGACACAACCGGAACACCACATGCCATACTTTCAAGCAAAGCATTAGGCCCCCCATCCTCCCGCGAAGTGATGACATAACTGTCAAGGCAGGCATAACAGTCTCTGATTTCCTGATAGGGATCAATCATATGATGGCTGTAGGAAACTCCTATACGGTCAAGCCCCTGTTTAACATAGCCCCTCGCTGGTCCCGTTAAAAGTACATGCAGGTTAGATATCTTTCCGGAAAGCTTATCAACCGCCTCAAGAAAAACATCCGGACCTTTGGCAAAGTCAGGCTGATCACCATCTCCCCACCCAAGACCGTCCTTTTGAAATGATCCTATACAGAAAGCCTCTTCAGGTATTGCAAACTTTTGACGAAGCGAAGCCCGCTCTTCTACAGAAGCAGGAAAAAACGAATTAAGATCAACACCGAGAGGAATAAATATCAGCTTATCTTCGCGAACACCCCATTCGGTAAACCGCTTGAACATAACCTCATTCGTAACCACCACGCGGTTCAGGTCTTCTGAATATTTAATGACTTCTTCAATTTCTGGAAATTCGTCAGTATCATCACCATGAAAAATGGTAGCCACAAGCCAGTTATGATCATTGGACCGGCTTCCGATATGATGCAGAAGACTGGCGGTATCCGCAAAATGGACAATATCCCCCTTAACTCTGGGAGGCTTATCCGATAGCTGCGCTTTCATTCCCAGCTTCTGCATACGCCGGGTAATATAATAACCGGTCCAGTCGGATGACCACCCGTTCTGCGGCACGACATAGTGCAACATCGGCTGACTGGATTCGACAAAAAGATGCTGAAATTCACGAAACATCAGGCTATAACGGCTGGCTTTTTGCTTTAGAAGCAATGAATTAGAGCGCATGGAAATCCAGAGTTTAAGTACGTTGAATAATTGCTTGTCAACGAACTATACTATAACCCTAAAGAATTCCATACCTTAGAAGGTATAATAGAACTTAGCGAGTATCTAAACTGCACCAACAGGCTCAAGTGCCTCACTTTTCTGCAGAATTCTAACTTCTCGACCCATCATATCCATCAGCAGCCACACCCGGTCATTTTCTGGCAATGATAAAACTCGGGCAATAACCTCCCGAAATGGTCCCTCCTGAATCACGACTTCATCACCAGGAGTAAATTTGGGAGATACCATATGATCCAGCTCTCCGGATTGTTCCGAAGCGGCCAGTTCTTTTACAAATTTCTTTGGCAACACACCGGGCACATTCCCAAATCGTACAACAGATTGTACACCACGAGTAGACAACAATGGCCTCCACTGCTGATTCTGGGCGTTCCACCTGGCAAACACATATCCGGGAAATAAAGGACGCTTGACGACTTCACGCCTGCGGGCATGACGTCTGGTGACTGTAATCATTGGACAGTAAACATCAAACGCCTGTCGCCTGATATTCTCAAGAGCCAGCGCCTCCTGATTGGGTTTTGTATGTAGAACTATCCAGCAATAACTTTGCATAAACGGCACCTTTACTTATATAATAAAGGTGACCATAAAATCATAAATCGATACTTTCAAGAATAAACACAGCCTACCAATTGATAAACTCAATTTATAATTGGATAAATAGATTCAATATTAACAATTTACTTCTTGCTTAAAGATATTTCCTGCACCGCCTGAACAGAAGAGTAGGCATCCGCCAGACCAGCCCCATAATCACTGTCCGGACCGGGATCTCCCAGATCCTGAGCTGTTTTTTTCAAAATCCTGCTTATCTCGCGTCCGGATAATCTTGGTTTTCTCTCAAGCATTAAGGCAACAAGACCTGAAATATGAGCACTGGCAATAGATGTCCCTGACTGAAAGCTGTAACTGTTCGCAGTCGACAAAACCATAACTCTGACACCAGGAGCAGCTACTGAAACATAGGGTCCACGGTTAGCCATCTTATATCTGTTATTTTTCTTATCAATTGCCGTCGTAGCAATCACATATTTATAAGCAGCAGGATAAGCAGGCTTTGCCTTGGGGCCACCATTACCTGCTGCCCCGACAAATATACGGCCTTTCTCATAAATAGCCTGAATGGCATCCTCAATAACAGGATCTTTTGGACCTTCAAAACTCAGGTTAAAAATCTTTGCTCCCTTATCATAAGACCATTGCAAAGCTTCAACCAGAATCATGGAATCTGTCTCTGGACTCCCCGTTTTTTTTGAAACAAAAAAAGCCCTTGCATCCAGTATATGCGCGCTAGGGGCGACCCCTTTAACATCATTCTGCGCAGCCATAATACCTGCTATTGCTGTACCATGCTTGTGCCCTTTATACTTCCTCTTCGGCTCCACAGCATTATATTGAGTAATCAGGGCTTTATTAAATTCCGGATGCGTCCGATCCAGACCGGTATCAATAACAGCGATTTTTATTTTACGCCCAAGAGCATGTTTATGAGCCTGCCTGATTTTCATGGAGCCATGAGAGTATTGCAGTTCTTCTGATTGGCCCTTTTCGTTATCACTTGTCAGACTATATATATAATTAGGTTGCGAAGCAGATACCCGTCTCTCTCTTTTCAACTGAGCCAGCACAACCCCAACAGATCGTCTGTCAGGAATCCTGTAAACCTGCACTCTTGCCTTCAGAATACTATAATAGCGGCCACGAATAAGCCTTAGCCCGTATTTTCTGGCAATACTCCTGTGCAGGGCACTTGATCTGGATTGCTTGATAACAATAACCACCTGCTTTTTGCGGTAACGTTTGTCTGCAATAGGTAAAGCGGCAGGCAGCCGAACTCTCCTGCGCGGGCGCTTCTTTACACGGGGTTTTCTTGGCTTTTTAGGTCGTGCTCTTTCCCGCTCTTCCTCGGCAAGATCAATCAGCGGTACAACAAAATTAAATTTGACCTTGGGTCTGCGCGGCCTATGCGGTCTGTCCGGCCTGTTAGGACGACCGCGCGATCCGCGAGGGTAATGAACATCATCCCCCTTACTATAGCTGCCACGTGGTCTGTGCACCCGGCGCTGGCGGGTTGTCGAGAATATCCTTTGTTCAACGTTAACCAGATTAGAATGCCCAGCCTGAATATTTTTATTATTCCCGATATTCATCGGGGCGCCAGAAGACTGGCTATAGCAGGCAAACAGCATAGCCAGACTTAAAACAAGAATAATACTCTGATATTTAATATTATTCAGCAAGGTTTCGGTTAAACGCATAAGAACATCTCTCAATATTTCCAACAGAATTCGGAATTATATCACAAACTGTCTTAACCAGCAGGAAAAACATTCCTGACAATACCGGAATTGCTTTTCAGTTTTTTAATAACTGCCTCAAGATCTTTCTGGCTGAGCTTTTTCTTTGAAATACGAACTTTTAAAACTCCTGCTTCTTCAGGAGCTTCCACCAGCACAGCTTCATGCTCTTCAAGAAATTTATGAACTTCTCCAAGTGGCGCATGACTTGCAAAATGGATATAGACGTAACTACCTTTGCTCATAACCTCTTTTGTATCAAAGGCCGGTTTAAAACGACCTCCATTATCAGCCCCCTTGTCAGAAACCATCAGACCAATCGTTCCCATCTGCACCACAATGATAATTGCAGCAGCGGTCATGGCAAGCGGTCTCAGATCTCCAAGCCAGTTTGTTGCCGGCTCCAGCCAGCTGTTCAATCTGGATAAAATGGAAGTACCTGTTTCTGCTTTGATTTCCTGCATCAGCTTATCAAGAGCACCGGCAGAAGGTCCACCAAGCATCTCGTTATCTGTGATAGTAATGCTCTGCTCTTCTTCAGCGATCTCGATCTGTTTTTTATATTCCGGATTTTCTTCCAGAAACTGCTTTACCTGCTGCTGTTCGACAGAGCTGAGTTGGCCGGATACATACCAGGGCACAAGACCCTCAAATGTCTC
This sequence comes from Methyloligellaceae bacterium, assembly GCA_050633205.1. Taxonomy (GTDB): domain Bacteria; phylum Pseudomonadota; class Alphaproteobacteria; order Rhizobiales; family CBDHHC01; genus CBDHHC01. The sequence goes on from JBOEGA010000109.1 coordinate 11,420, forward strand.
CAGGCTAATTCCTTTTGTAGTTTCAGTCATGGCCAACCTCTATCAATTCCGGCTTTTTTTAACAAATCTGATAGCTGTTTCCGGGCATAGAACATTCTGGTTTTGACTGTACTTTCCGCGATGCCTGTAATCTGGCTGACTTCCTTTACCGACTTTTCGTGGTAATAAACCAGATCAATAACCTCACGATGTTCATCTGACAACTTATCGATACACGACCTCATGACTTCACCCTTACTGGCTTTTTGAGCTGTAATTTCAGGCGTATCACTTTCGTCTTCGATACCTCCAAGTTTGTCATCATCAATTCCTTCATCTGACTTCTTGCGCAAAAGACTTACAGCCTTGTTATGAGCAATTGCCAGCACCCAGGTAGAAACAGCAGATCGTCCTTCATAACGTCCTGCCTGACGCCATATATCCAGAAAAACCTCGTTAGTCAGTTCCTCTGCAACGGCATCATTTCGCACGAGCCGCAAAATAAAACGAAATATTCGCACATTATAGCGCGCAAATAATACCTGCACTGCCGATTGGTCCTTCCCGGCAATACGTTCTAAAAGTTCACGATCATTGACGGGCTGTTCCATGGCTTTGCTATCGCTTTCTCTTGCGATCCACTAGTTCTGTCGGGTTGGGAATTAAAAAAGTTCAATATTAATGTGCGACACTGAATTTAATATGAACAGACCGTTAAAGTTGCATAGGCACTATTAACAGCTTATCGTTGAAAAAAACATAATATAGAAAAAGAAATATTTCAATTCCAGTAAAAATTCAGACAAAAGTATACATGACTGAATAAGCGGATTCTTAACTCGCCCCCCTTGGTTAGAGGTACTTTATGCCTCTATATCATAAAAAAAGCCGCCCGGACAAAACAGGGCGGCATTCAAAAACCATGGAATGGGCGTCATCAAATCTTACTTGATAATAAAGCAGACAATCCAGAAGCTGATAATAGCCGGAATAATAAGCCCGATTGCAGCAACCACCATATTAAGAGGCTCAGCAGCGGCAGGAATAATATCCGTTACCATAGGATGCGTCGCAATTGTATTGAAAGCATCCTGAATATTAAAGTTATATGCCCCTGCACCTTCCGCAGTCTGTAATGTGTTAACAACAACCACTGTTGCCGTATACGCTACCAGCGCTATTAATAAAGCTATCGTTGTGGCCATGACACCCACTCTCCTTTTTTTATGTTCGACCCCAGTCTATTAGCATAATAAGGCATTGATTGGGGCGCTCAATAACCAATACAACTTCATGACCCGTACGTCACTCGATTGCAACAACTTTGTTTAAAAGCACACCTACCCCTTCAAGTTCCACTTCTATTGTATCTCCAGGGGTTACTGCTTTAGTCGTACCAGGTGTGCCTGTGTATATTATATCCCCTGGATTAAGCGTAATAGTTTGGCTGATAAATGACACAACAGCGCCAACATTGTGAATGAGCATATTCGTCCGTTCAGATTGAACCGTTTCTCCATTCACTCTGGTCTCAAGCAACAGATTATCATAGTCCAGCCCGGTTACAATCCATGGACCAATTGGACCGAACCCATCAGAAGCCTTGGCACGAACCCATTGCAGATCAGATTTTTGCCAGTTTCTTTCGCTCATATCATTACCGCAGGTAACACCAAAAATATAATCCTTAGCATTCTCAACAGATACCCTGGAACAGGTTTTACCAATAATAACAACCATTTCTCCCTCATAATGGAGATCTGTAGCGCCTTGCGCATATGGAATATCTGCGCCAGGCCCGGAAATCGTTGTGGGCAGTTTGGTAAATATTCCAGGCAACGAAGCCCGAACATCGCCACCATGGGATTTATAATTTCTCCCGACACATAAAATTGTACTCGGCTCAACCGGAGCAAGCAGTTTTACATCCTGCAACCCAACCTTCTCGCCCGTTGGGAGATAATCACCAAAAATGTCACCTTCAAGCACTTCAATCTCATCAGCAGCATCAACACAGCCAATAAGGGTTCGGTTATCATATGAGAAACGGACATATCGCTTGTTATTATTCATAAAATCCTCTTTATATTGGCGTTAAGCATATTCTGATTGCTGTTTTTTCTTTTTGTCTATTTGATTTCTGATACACGCACCTACCAAAAACTGCCATTTTGACTATTTTTTTAGACTAAATGACACATTTTTTACAATAATGCCCATCTGAGCGTTGCGATTCTCCTCTGTGCTCGTTAATAACCATTCATTCAAATGTATAAAAATTCACCGCGCAGTCAGGTTGCGCGTTGTTTTCTCAGGCAAGGAAACTGGAATATGCGTGTTTATTACGATCGCGATGCTGATATTAATCTTATCAAATCAAAAAATGTAGCCATCATTGGTTATGGCTCACAAGGCCATGCTCACGTGCTTAACCTGCGCGACTCTGGTGTGGAGAATGTTGCTGTAGCCCTTCGTGAAGGTTCAGCTTCTGCTAAAAAGGCAGAAGGCGAAGGCCTGAAAGTCATGACCGTTGCTGAAGCTGCCAAATGGGCAGATGTCATGATGATGTTGACGCCGGATGAGCTGCAGGCTGACATCTACAAAGATCACCTTGTAGAAAACATGAAAGAAGGCGCAGCAATCCTCTTTGCTCATGGCCTGAACGTACACTTTAACCTTATTGAACCACGCGCTGACCTTGACGTCTGCATGGTTGCTCCAAAAGGCCCTGGCCACACAGTACGTGGCGAATATCTTCGCGGTGGCGGACTGCCTTGTCTTGTTGCTGTTGAGCAGAATAAATCCGGCAACGCCCTTGAGCTTGCTCTTTCATATGCTTCTGCTATCGGCGGTGGTCGCGCAGGCATCATCGAAACATCATTCCGCGAAGAGTGCGAAACTGACCTGTTCGGTGAGCAGGCTGTTCTTTGTGGTGGCGTTGTTGAGCTTATGAAAGCTGGCTTCGAAACATTGACTGAAGCAGGTTACGCTCCTGAAATGGCATATTTCGAATGCCTTCACGAAATGAAGCTTATCGTAGACCTTATCTACGAAGGCGGCATTGCTAACATGAACTACTCAATCTCCAACACTGCTGAATATGGCGAATATGTTTCTGGACCGCGTATAATCACACCAGACACCAAAGCTCGTATGAAAGAAGTACTGAGAGACATTCAGACTGGTAAGTTCACAAGAGACTGGATGCTTGAAAACAAGGTAAGCCAGACAAACTTCAAAGCAATGCGTCAGGAATGCGATGAGCACGCCTGTGAAGAAGTTGGCCACAAACTTCGTGACATGATGCCTTGGATTAAAGAAAAAGCCCTGGTCGACAAAGAGAAAAACTAAGGGTTTTCTTCCTGTAAGGTGTGTTAGCGCAGCGAAGGGCAAAACCCGAAGCAAAGCATAACGCACCAGCTATGATAACGACAGACAAAAAAGGTCAGGACAGCTCCTGGCCTTTTTTATTTCTGCCCAATACCTCAAACAGAACCTCTTAAACGAAAAAAGGGCCAGAGGGGGGTAGTCCTCCGGCCCTCAGGGGATACGATTATGCCAGGATGAGAGGGAAGACATAATCGCTTTTTCAGTGGTACTGATCTCAAACACTCAAGATCAGCATTGACGCCCACCTAACCAATAGTCGACTGAATTCCGTGGCAGAACCTCAGGGGCTTACGCTTCACATCCAATGCCCCATGCCAGAACCATTTGAGAATCCATTCGACAATACTCAACCGTCACCATGCCTTTACGGACACCGCGCACCAACTCTAAAACTTATATGGAATAGCCCCCAGATACAGCCATACACAAACAATAACAGCCCTGACGCACAACAGAAAATCAGGCCGAAACTCTCTAAATACTTATTCTGGAAAAGCTTACTAATACACAACGCTGAGGACACTGATCTGAAACGCAGCACCTTGCGACCGCCTCAACATGATTATCAAGTTAGCTACACTTTTGATTCTTGGGAAGAAAAATGAGGTTAATACATTATGTTAAATAGACAGGTTAATATTTTACGTAATATATTTTGCATTCATATTTTTCAGCATGTTAACTGAGAAGCTCCGATATTATGGAATGTTAAAATTGCGTATCATAATTATCACAGAAAGAAATGTGTTCAAAAAATGTGTAAAATAAGACGAAATTTGCGCATGAAATGGGAAATATGGTATGTTGGGTGAAGGGCCCCCGAACTGGGTGGGGTGGGAGCTGCATGGACGTTTCGCCCGAGGACCCTTCATAGGTTAGATCAAAAAGCATCTCACTCTGCTGCCTGATCTTAAAGTATGAACCCTGAGATTCACACTGAACTCACAAATTGGCTTTGCAGAGCCTTTTTGTGGGTTTTTCTTTTATGTCACAACGAGTGCAACCGCCACGTGTTGTTCCTGTGTTAAACACCCGACAAGCCCAAAATGATGATCAAGCTTGTCAAGAATAAGGCAATTGCACTAAACCCGTTAAAGTTACCATAAAGTGGTGTTTCTTTGCATCATCAGAGGTAACTCACTCAACCGATAGTTGCGCTTAACTTGATTTCAATAAAGCAATTCAAATACGGCAACCTTATGAATTTCCTTTGTCTTTCCAGCGGCAATACCCGTTAGACAATGCAAATCCCCCTGTTTTGATCTACAATGTCCATAGATGTTACCAGACAGACACAGTGCATAAGTCACATAATACCGGATATGCCTTGCTAACATTAATAAAATAAATATTGGAGTAACAACCATGAATTCTGAGCGACGCTTCTACACACTCGACGTTTTTTCTTCTCAAAAACTACAAGGTAACCCTTTGGCGGTAGTACTTGATTCAGAAGGGCTGTCTGATCTGGAAATGCAGACAATAGCCAGAGAGTTCAACCTGTCAGAAACCGTATTTATTCTGCCTGCTGAATATCCGGAAAACACGGCCAGGCTGAGAATATTTACTCCGGGGCAGGAATTACCATTCGCTGGCCATCCAACTATTGGCGCGTCAGTCCTGCTGGCCCATACCGACCCTGCCAATAATACAGTAAAACTGAATCTCGAATTAAAAGCAGGGCTGATCAACTCGGATGCCACCTGCAATGACGGACTGGGAGAAGCAGGCTTCCATACACCCGGAGTTCCATCCGAATATACCCCTCATAATGATCCTGAAGTAACTGCGAAACTTCTTGGGCTGACAGCGGACGATCTGAAGCTAAGAAACCATCTTCCTGGGTTTGTAAGCTCTTCAGGTAATGAATGGCTGTTTATCCCCGTTAAAGACGCCAGAACAATAAAACGTGCCAAAGTTGATATGGCATACTGGTCCGCAGCCCATGCAGGCCATACCTCAGATGGTGTGTACGTATACACAGATGAATGCAACTCACCTGACGCACACTGGCACACCCGGATGTTTGCCCCTGCAATGGGCATCACCGAAGACCCTGCGACAGGATCAGCCGCAGTAACCTTCCCTGGCATACTTGCGGAATTTGAAACTCTGGTGCAGGGAGAAAATAGCTGGCAGATAGAACAGGGTTACGAGATGGGGCAACCAAGCCAGCTCCATGTTTCCGCCAGAGTTGATAACAGCAACATACTACACGTTAAGCTGGCAGGAAGCGCGGTAATATTAATGTCTGGTACATTATATTACTAGATACGAATCTGCTGGACATGACCATTTTGCAATATTTTCATATATCTGGACTAGTATTGCAGTACCTTTTTAGTTATATTAACCGGATAGGTAACAACTGGCTTAGATTAAAGTTTAGGGTTTGAGGTCATGTCCATTCGAGGACAAAACAATCAAAAAGCAAGAGTACGCGCTGCAAAAATTGATAAAGCGCGCGAAAAAGCGATTCTATTGCTGGCTCTGCTTGGCGGTGGCACTCTCATTGCTGCAGCAACCCTGATTAAACTCCTTCTTATAAGCCCCTAGGCACCGGCAGCTCGCTAACAATAGACGCGACGGGTTCTTAGGGGATGATTTCTCAAAACAATAAATAAAGATTGAGACAGATCAGCTAAGATACTCTGATCTATGGCATGAAGGTTTTTCATTATGAACACCACAGAAGAAGATAACTCACAGAAACAGGAAAATCGGGATCCGGCAGACCAGATCTTAATTTTCGACACGACCTTACGCGACGGAGAACAATCTCCAGGCGCCTCAATGACATTGGAAGAAAAACTTCAGGTTGCTGAAGTGCTCGATGAAATGGGTGTTGATATCATCGAAGCCGGTTTCCCTATAGCATCTAATGGCGATTTTGAAGCAGTCAACAAAATTGCAGAAATTGTAAAAAATTCGGTAGTCTGTGGCCTTGCCCGTGCCGGACTGAAAGATATTGACCGTGCCGGCGAAGCCTTAAAACCTGCAGAACAGTCCCGTATCCATACTTTTATCTCAACAAGCCCTGTCCATATGAAATTCAAACTTCAGATGGAACCGGAAACTGTGCTTGATAAAGTAACGGAAAGCGTTAACAGAGCCCGCCAGTACACAGATAATGTGGAATGGTCTGCAGAGGATGCAACCCGCACAGAACATGATTTCCTTTGCCGGTGCGTTGAAGCAGCAATTAAGGCAGGTGCCACGACTATCAATATTCCTGATACAGTCGGTTACACAGTACCTGAGGAATATTTCGAGCTGATCAAAATGTTGAGGGAACGCGTACCGGGTGCTGACCAGATTATATTGTCTACACACTGCCATAATGATTTGGGCCTTGCCGTTGCAAATTCACTGGCCGGTGTCAGAGCAGGTGCCCGTCAGATAGAATGTACGATCAACGGAATGGGCGAACGAGCTGGTAACGCTGCCCTTGAAGAAGTCGTTATGGCCACCAGCACACGTAACGATGTCTTGCCTTACTGGAACAATATAAATCCGGTCTACATAGCAAGAGCATCAAAACTGGTTTCCGCCGTATCATCCTTCCCCGTTCAGTATAATAAAGCCATCGTTGGTAAAAATGCCTTCGCTCACGAATCCGGTATCCACCAGGATGGAATGTTAAAACACACCCAGACTTACGAAATCATGACACCCGAAAGTGTCGGCATTAAAGAATCTTCGCTTGTGATGGGTAAGCACTCTGGCCGTCATGCCTTCCGCACGAAATTGAGCGAGCTTGGTTATGAATTGGGCGATAATGCTCTGGAAGATGCCTTTAATAACTTCAAAGACCTGGCTGATAAGAAAAAACATGTCTTTGACGAGGATATCGTCGCATTGGTTGATGATGAGGTAGCTCACGGTGATGATAAAATACAGGTCGAAGCTGTAACAGTCATTGCAGGAACTGGCGGTCCTCAAAAGGCAACTCTTACACTTGATATCGAAGGCAGGCACAAAACCAGTGAAGCCACTGGTAACGGCCCCGTGGACGCCCTTTTAAACGCTATCAATTCAATGGTGCCAAACGAAGCAAAGCTTTTGCTTTATCAGGTTCACGCAGTCACTGAAGGAACAGATGCACAGGCAGAAGTATCTGTCCGACTTGAAGAAGGTGGCAAAACTGTTACGGCAAGAGCTGCTGATATTGATACTCTGGTTGCAACTGCCAAGGCATATGTTGCAGCATTGAATAAATTAATCATAAAACGCGAAAGAACTGTTCCAAAATCCATACTGGCGTCGTAAAAACAGTTTAAAATAATCAGCAGGGTACACAGGCAGTTAGGATGTACCCTGCTACTTCCAGAACTGGACGCCCCTGTGCTAGAAATTCTTCTGATCGTCATTCCCGTTTTTCTCGTAGTGGGAATTGGCTACTTCTCCGTAAAAGCCGGCTACCTGTCTTCCGAAGTCTCAAATCACCTGAATAGCTTTGCCGTTAAAGTGGCCGTCCCTGCCCTTCTTTTTCGAGCGATGTACAAACTGAATTTCAGTCAGGCCTTTGAATGGAAAATGCTGGTCGCATTCTACGCTGGCGCATTTCTAAGCTTTACCATAGGTATTATGCTGGCAAGGTCAGTCTGGAAGCGCCCTCCCGGAGAAGCCATCGCTGTAGGATTCTGCGCATTATTCTCGAATACCGTATTGCTGGGGCTGCCAATCATTGAACGTGCTTATGGAGCAGCGGCTCTGGCGCCTGTATTTGCCATCATATCATTCCACACACCAACACTCTACCCGCTCGGTATTATTTCAATGGAACTGTCCCGGCGGGATGGAAGGCCCATGTCAGAGACGCTGATCTCTGTACTCAAATCCATATCCACAAACTCATTGATTATAGCTGTAACAATGGGAACACTGTTTAACCTGACAGGCGTTATCATTCCGGAGCCCGTTTTCGCAGCAATAAACATGCTGGCCGCCGCTGCCATCCCTGCAGCCCTTGTTGGTATTGGCACCTCACTGACTCAATACAGCCTCAAATCTGAAATTTCTGAAAGTCTGGCTGTAACAGTCCTGTCCCTGATCCTGCATCCTGCAATAGCGTTCCTGTTATCCTACTATGTATTTGGATTACCCGGGGATTTCGTACGTGCAGCCACCATTCTGGCCTCAATGCCTCCAGGTGTAAATGTCTATATCTTTGCCACCATGTATGGCAGAGCAGTATCTCTGTCAGCCTCATCAATTCTGATTGCAACACCAATATCAATCGTTTCAATTTCTATATGGCTGTCAATTATGAACTATATTGGTTTATAGCTGCCCGATATCCGGGACAGGCGTCAGGATTTACCCTTACCTTCCGGGATCTTCGAGGACGCCTTCCCATCGATAATATCAAACCGGGCGCGGAACTCTTTGATAAAGGCGTCCAGAGTATCAATGCTGGATATCTCTTTCGCCAGCTTGTTAAAGTCGTCACCTCTTTTGCTGATCGGACTTGTTACAAGAATAAAAGCCTCCGCATCAGGCCCTTTCAGCATTTTCTTGTAATATTTCTTCCTCAATCGATCGAGGGCAAACTGATCCTCAGACAGGGAGTACGAAATTGCTCCCCTCAGAACATCAAATCTTTCAGTACTGTCAAGCGGACGCTCATCCTGCCAGCGCGTCCCGAGCATTTCTTCAATAAGCTCTCCGGCACTCTGCCATCTTTGTGCAGTCCAGTAGGCATCAGCCCTTAAACGGGCGATTTCATATCCTTTAAGCTGACTGAGAATATCAATCGTGTTCTCAACACGTCCCATTTCACCAAGAGCCCGCGCCTCAAGGATATCGCGGCGGCGCTTAAGTGAACTCGGAAGATCCGGCTGTCTCGTATCACGGATAGTCCTCAATGCCAGCGCAGGCTTTCTGTTCATCAGATGCACCATAGCCAGCCTCGCAGCAACCTGTGCTCTTGCAATACCATTCAGACGGTTTTTGATCTGGTAATCAAACAGCTCGGAAGCCTGATCAAGCAGCTCAACCTGAATCAACCTGCCAGCCAGACGGCGAATGAGTTCATCACCCAGGCGACCAATCGGGGTAAGCTCCTTATAGTCATAAAACAGACCAAGCGCCTTGATCGGAGACATACTGTCTGCCTTGCCGTAAAGAAACAGGTCTGTAAAGACCTCTTTCATTTCATCCTGAATCTGCAGTGCCTCCTTTGCACTTGGAAAGGCAATAACAGTGTTCTTCATAATCTGGAATGCGGATCTGTACTCTTTATTATTTGCATACAGCTCTGCGAGACGATGTAATGTATGAAGCTCGTTTTCATCACCACGCCATATAATACTCAGCCTCTCAAGGGCTTTAATTGCCTGCTTGGAATTAATGGTTTTATTTTTCAGGAGCATATTAATTTTGCGCAGTTCAGCTTCCGCAGATAACACACCAGTATCAGTCTTCACGACACGCTTGAACGCAGACAAAGCCTGATCTTTCATGCCGATAAGCTCAAAATACCGCCCACGTAACAGATCAGCTTCAGCCTTCAGCTTTTTAGGTAAAGCACCTGTAGGCATGGCATCAAGAGAATCCGCAGCACGTCTGAGCTGCTTCACGGCAAGTGCAGCTTTTGCTTCAAGTAACCTGAAACGTGCCTGCATTTCAGGTGGATACTTCGGTATCTGCGTTTTACCCTCGGTAAACTGCTTCAATGCAGCAGGCCACTTTTTCTCATTTACAGCCAGATACCCCCGCCAGAGTGCAGCATTCTTGTCAAATGCCAGACTATGATTTCCAAGATCCTCACGTGCATCCTTGTTTCTTCCCAACATAACATTGGCGGCCCCACGCAGAATATTAATTGCAGGGTCATTATCAGCCGTTGGTTTATTCGTCACAACCTGCTTTACAACACCAAGAGCTTCAGGGGCCAGATGATTGGCAATATACAAACGAGCCAGCTCAATTCGTTTTCGGCTTCTGCTTGCAGGAGGCAGGGCTGTAATAGCTCTCTCCAGTACACCAACCCGACTAATAAAGAACTTGTCTCCACCTTTCCTCCAGTTTGTAAAGTCAATAAAACCGGTCATGGAATCATGATTGGTTGTACGCGGTTTAATACGGGAAAGCTGATTATATACATTGCTGGACGAGATAGAGAGGCCTTCTTTTCTGGAAATTATAACTTCATCAACTCGCAGACGCACTGAAACATCTTCCGACAATGGCTTCAGGACAATACCATGTGCAGACTCAAGAATATGATGCTCTACGAATTTCTGTGACTTTACAAATCCCCGGGTTGGACTAAATCCGGTTACAACAACCAGATCATCTTTTAGTTCAGGGTCTTTAATCCAGTACACATGCCCGGGCTTTCTATAAGGAATAACCATTATAGGTCTTTTATCTGGCCGAAGTGAACGCTTGGCATGTAGTGTTTTCAAATCTCCACGGACCATATCACCGACAATAATCTTCCACCCGTCTTCATCCCGGCGCGCGTAGGAAATCCACTGCTTGGCCAGCTTCACGCGCACCACCAGAACCTCGGCAGAATTGTCCCTGCTTATAGATTCAATCATCCCGCCGCTTGTGCTTACCACTTTTGTCAGATTAATTTCCTTGGTTGTATCAAGCACCAGAGAAATAGTTTTTCCTCTCTGAAAGATTGCTGTCGCTACGGGCTGTTTAAATGGAAACAAAATTTCCATTCGGTTATCCTGAACCTTGGACACAGCTGTAATGGTTTGATCATTAGCTGGTTCAACCTCAGCACCACTGGCTTCTTTCACTTTCTTTTTCTGCCCGTCAGGACCAATTACAACTTTATCTTTTTCGCCCTTTCCTGACTTGGCTTTCTTTTTCTTTTTCTCTTTCTGCACACCACGCCAGACCTGATAATAATTAAACCCCTCATCATCAGTTTCAAAATTGGTATCCAGATCCCCGAACTCTTTACGCTCAAGATGCTCAGGATCAAAAGCAACACTCCTGACCTTAATCGGGACCTCAAAAACTTTTGCCCCTTTGTTTTTTACCGCATCTTTATTCTGCACATCATTTTTATAACCGGAAGCATCAAGCTCCTGAGGTGACAATTTTGCATTTTTGGGATCTTTATCATCCTTCAGATTCTGTAACTTGAATTTATCTGCAATTTTTTTTCTGGCATCTCTTGCAGAAAGATCAACAGAAGCATCAGGCCCACTCAGATCCACAACAAAGTCATTCCCTTCCCTGAAACCACGCACTTTCGCTTCCGGGTGAACAACCAGCTCAACCTCCAGCCCGCGGGGATTATCAATCAGTGCGATCTTGCTTAGATAAGGTGGAGGATCAACTTTAAGCTGGGAGAGATCAATCTTGGCCAGCTTTCCAAATCGAATAGTTATTCTGCGGCCATCTCTTGCCATTCTGACTGTTGAAAACACATTCCAGTCAAATACGATCCTGCCAAAAGTAGGATGAAGTGCAACACGTACCTTAACCTTGTTTTTATCTCTGGCCTCTTCCAGCTGAATAGCTTCTTCCTTGGCCTTCAATGCAGCCTCTTCTGCGGCACGACTTAATTCCTGAAGAACTTTTTTGGGAAGCGTAGGCGGCATCCCCACCCAACTGCTTGGCAGAATATCTACAAACAGATTTGCACCCACATCAGTAATCCGGACTCTGAAAGTCCCTGTCAGGGCAAAACGCAATGCCAGCCCATCCGGGTCACGCCTTGCCACGCTGATATAACTGTCCAGCTTCTCTGGAACAAGTCCCACATTAACATTCACTCTTTCCTTGAATTTAATAACAAGGATAGTACCGGCAAGGTCATAGGTATACTTGGGCAGCCTGTCCAGACTGAACATCATACGTCCAAACCCTTCGCCTTTAACCGCAGTAACACGTCCCTTCGCAGCTTCCTGGGAAAATGTCTGGTTTACAGGCAGAATAGTAATCTGCAGGGTTGCTGCAAATAGCACAATGATTAGAGATATTTTAAGATTTTGAAAAAGTGTAAACAGGTGGGTTACTGTCAGTTGAAAACAGCTCTGCAGATCCTCGCGGAATATCTGGCCGTTCTTACGCAACACTTTAGGCACCTTTAGTTCGTATTGGAAACAGGCCCCAATCACATATTAACCATCACCATAAACGTCATAGCGAAGATTATAACTCAGGCACAATTAAAGGCGCTTTAAACAACACCGAATAGATGTTTGTTTTTTCTCATTTATTACTAATTTTTGGCAAAGATTTCGTATTCATCGGGTCAGACTTGCCCTGGCTGGCAATTTCATTCGTCAACTGCTCGGCTTTTACCGGGTCCATAGAAGACAGAATAGAAGCCATTGCACGACTGTTCATATGCTCAACCAGTTCCATCAACACCTGCACATCCAGTCGGTTAAAAATTCTGGCAGCATCTGCTGGCTTCATCTTGGAGTACATTTCAACCAGCTTCCGATAGCGCTCGGACTGGCTGGACTTTTTCTTTTTTGCGTCCCCGCTCATCCTTGCTTCCATGTTTTTCATTTCAGCAATTTTTGTTTCGAGCCGCTGTTCCGCTGCTTTTAGAAGATTTCTCTGTAAAATAAGCTGCTTCTCACGTTCATCCAGCTTTCGCCGGCGATTGGCAAGGCTCTGCAAAATGGCAAATTCTGATTTAGCTGCTTTGAAATTTGGACCGGTCTGAAGGTTTGCCCCTCCGCCTGACGAGTTTTGCGCAACCTGCTTTTCGCCTGCTGCACCCGTTACCAGGCTGGCAACAACCTGCTCACCATTCATTGCAACTTTAACAGGCTGTATCTGGTTGATCTGCGTAATATTCTGCTCAACCGGTTGTTGCGGCTGATTAAAAACAGATCCGCCAAGAACAAATAGAGACGCTGCTTTAAACGCCAAAAGGCAAAAAGCCGATAAGGCAACCATAGGTAAAAGCCTTAAGTTTCCCATTGAAACCTGCTCCTTCGAAACTCTGTACTAATTTCCGGCTCTGCACTGGCCTTTTCTTCTTCTGGTTCTGGCATGCCACTGGTCGATAGTTTACTTAATCTTAACTGAGGCCATAACGCCGTTTTAATTTCCTGATCTATGGCACTGACAGGCTCTTCATTGGCCGCAGCTCCTTCGAGGGGAAAGCCGTTTCTTGGAGAGAAGTTTCCAAATAATGGAGAGTCTTCTTTATCTTTTGATAACCTTGCCATAGCACTTAGCCTGTTAAGTAAACCATCTGCTTTATCGTTCTGATTACGAAGATGACTCGAAGAGTTTTCCGCCCGGTTAATTTGTATGGCAAGTTCTTTACTGGCCTTCTCGACAGTCGTTCTTAATTCCCCGGCAGCCGCCTCTGCCTGAAGGGTTGACTGATTTAGATCACGAATAATTGATTTCAGATTTTCCTGATCTGCCCGCAGCTTCTCAAGCTTCCGGTTCACAATTACGCAGTAGGCAATAGTTGCTAATAAAAGCGTTGCAACAATTGCCTCAAGCATAAACACGATAAATGATCCACCTATTGTCATGCTACCTCCGCTATCTTCGTGAAACCTTCACTATCCGTTAAATTCAGATCCTTAGTCGGAGGCTTATCAATTCCCTGCTGCACCCGAACTGCAACCTGCTTCCCTTTTTGCCCCATAAAACCTTTTGTTAACGGTATATCCTCACATCGCAACGAAACTGGATCTTCTGGACCACAATTCAGCATTATGGTCTCACCAACCTCCAGATTCATAATCTTGCTCAAAGGGAGGAACAGCTCATCCAGAACAGCTTCAACAACAATGTCAGTTGACCAGATCTCTGTTGCCAGGTGACTTTCCCAGATGGCATCGCGACCAAACTTCTCTCCCATAAACCCCTGTAAAAGCAGGTCCCTGATAGGCTCCAGCGTTGCATATGGAATAAGCACTTCCACCCGTCCGCCACGATCTTCCATATCAATACGCAACCTGATCAGAATGGCCGCATTTGCCGGGCGGGAAATAGCAGCAAACCGTGGATTGGTCTCAAGGCGTTCCAGTTCCAGCTTTACAGGCGAAAGCGGTTCAAATGCCGAAATCATATCCTCAGTAATAACCTCGATCATCCGCTTCACAAGGTTAGTCTCAATAGTCGTATAAGGCCGCCCTTCAATCCGCACCATCGGTGCACCACGCCCGCCAAGCAGCACATCCACAATCGCATAAATCAGATTGGACTCAACTGTAATCAGGCCAAAGCCATCCCATTCAACAGCCTTGAATACCGAAATCATGGCCGGAAGAGGAATTGAATTCAGATAGTCCCCAAACCGCAGAGTAGATATATTATCAAGACTGACCTCCACATTATCAGAGGTAAAGTTCCGCAGACTGCCTGTCAAAAGCCGAACCAGTCGGTCAAAGACAATCTCAAGCATCGGCAGCCGTTCATAAGATACCAGTGCCGAGTTAACAATTGCACGCAGACCACTCGTATCAGCAAGAGCCTGCTCATCAAGATCAAAGCCCAGAAGGCTGTCAATCTCATCCTGATTAAGAACGCGTTCCGCACCACTTTCCGCGAGATTAAGTCCGTCATCTCCCCCGGAAGGTTCGTCGATCATCGCGGCCCATTCCGCGGCTACATCCTCATCAAAACCGGAATCCTCATCCAGATCCCCCATCTCACCCCATGCGGCGGCGAGCTCGTCCTGATCTACATCTCCACCTTGTACCATTTACCCTGTCCAGCTCCATTATTGGATGATAATCTCTTTAAACAGTACGCGATTTACTTTATTTGGATAAATTGCCAGATTAATCCGACGCAACAATTCTTCCTTAAGACGAAAGATACCGGCAGACCCCTCCAGATCTGAACTCCTTAACTCCCGCAGATAAATCTGGAACATATCCAGTACTCTGGGCATAACCGGCTGCAATGCATCAATAGCAGCCTGTTCATGTGCTTCCAGAGC
>JBOEGA010000110.1:0-11819 GCA_050633205.1 Methyloligellaceae bacterium
TGCCCGCGCAATGCTCCAGCGTATCTACATTAATCTTGTATTTCAGCTCACTGATGCTTGCTGTCGTTGTCTGAGAACTGCTCTTTAATATATACGGTCGGCCTGGCAACATTGCATCTTCAGCCATCCAGATAATATGAGCAGCAAACTGATCAGAGACTTCTGGTCTTTGTTCTCCACTGACAATCACATCACCACGACTGATGTCGATTTCATCTTTAAGAGTAATAGTAACTGCATCACCGGACTGAGCAGATTCCATATCACCATCATGAGTGACGATACGGTCAACAGTCGACTGTTTGGCAGATGGAAGTACGACAACCTCATCACCAGGTGCAATCTGCCCACCAGCAACCGTTCCCGAAAAACCTCTGAAATCAAGGTTAGGACGGTTAACCCATTGCACAGGAAAACGGAATGGCTGCTTCTCTTCATGTGAGGATACGTCAACATCTTCAAGATGAGAGATAAGGCTTGGGCCAGTATACCAGCTCATTTCCTCACTTGGAGTGATGACATTATCGCCCTTTAGTGCTGACATTGGAATTGGGACAATATTTTCAATTCCAAGACCCTTGGCAAACTCGATATAGGCAGCTGCGATTTCATCAAAACGCTCCTGGCTGTATTCAACCAGATCCATCTTGTTAACAGCGAGAACCACATTGCGAATACCCAGCAGGGAAACAATACAGCTATGACGTTTCGTTTGGGTAAGAATTCCCTGACGGGCATCTACCAGAATAATAGCAAGATCTGACGTCGATGCGCCTGTTGCCATGTTCCGGGTATATTGTACGTGACCAGGAGTATCTGCAACAATGAATTTACGCTTCGGTGTCGAGAAATAACGATAGGCAACGTCAATAGTAATGCCTTGTTCGCGTTCCGCCTGCAGGCCATCAACAAGAAGGGCAAGGTCCAGCTCTTCTCCGGATGATCCCATCTTCTTGCTGTCTTTTTCCAGAGTTGCAAGCTGATCCTCAAAGATCATTTTGGAATCATAAAGCAGACGGCCGATAAGTGTACTTTTACCATCATCGACACTGCCGCAGGTGAGAAAGCGCAAAAGCCCTTTACTTGCTTCTGCTTCCAGAAAGTCTGCCACAGCCTGACTGCGTGTGTCTTCTTGTTTTTCAGCTATGTTTGAATCAGGCATTAGAAATACCCTTCCTGTTTTTTCTTTTCCATCGAACCGGCTTCATCATGGTCAATCATTCGTCCTTCACGCTCTGAAGTACGGGCGACAATCAGCTCTTCAATGATATCTTCCAGAGTTGCTGCTTCGGATTCTATTGCAGCAGTAAGTGGGTAACAGCCCAGGGTTCTGAAGCGCACGCGCTTCGTCTGAGGGACTTCACCCTCATTAAGCTGCATACGGTCATCATCCACTTTAATAAGCTGACCACTGCGTTCAACAACAGGATGTTCTGCAGAAAAATACAGAGGAACAATAGGGATCTGCTCAAGCAGGATATAATGCCAGATGTCCACTTCGGTCCAGTTGGAAAGCGGAAATGCACGAATGCTTTCCCCCTGTTTTATACGGGCATTATATACGTTCCAGAGTTCAGGGCGCTGGTTCTTGGGATCCCAGCGGTGGTTTTCGGAACGGAATGAAAAGACACGTTCTTTGGCACGGGATTTTTCTTCATCTCTGCGCGCACCACCAAAAGCAGCGTCGAACTTGTACTTGTCCAGTGCTTGCTTAAGCGCCTGAGTTTTCATGATATCTGTATAAAGTGAGGAACCGTGAGAAAATGGATTTACATTTTCCGCCCGGCCATCTTCATTCGTATATACCAGAAGATCCATGCCGAGATTCTTTGCAGTTTCATCACGAAAAGCAATCATATCCCGGAACTTCCATGTTGTATCAACATGAAGAAGAGGGAAGGGCGGCTTTGAAGGATAAAATGCCTTCATCGCAAGGTGAAGCATAACTGAGGAATCTTTACCAATGGAGTAAAGCATAACAGGATTGCTGAATTCCGCAGCCACTTCCCGTATAATATGGATGCTTTCTGCCTCCAGTTGCCGCAAATAGTCTGTACTAGGTTTCATAATGCCTGGCTTATTTAATTTCGCGCACTCAATGGCGCATTACAATGAGTTTGAAATGCTTTATCACAAAAAGCTGTATGTAGTAAATAATTTCTTTTATCAGGGTTTCAATCTGATTTATTGAAATATCATGTCTAAAAACCGCCGATGACAGGAAATAAATTCCATATATTGCTGATTACGTCAAAGGACGGCGTTTTTCCAGGCTTTTTTCCCAGCTCAATGCGTGCTCTATAATCAGATTTAGGTTATTAAATTGAGGCTTCCATGAGAGAATATCCTTAATTTTCACGGAATTTGCTACCAGATCAGCAGGATCACCTGCGCGACGCGGCACCAGCTCTACTGAAAAATCTGTTCCGGTAACTTCCTTAACCGTATTTATAACTTCCAGTACAGAATAGCCTTTACCATAGCCACAGTTCATTATTTCACTGGTCCCGCCTGATCTCAGATAATCCAGCGCCAGCTTATGCGCATTGGCAAGATCAGACACATGAATATAATCCCTGACGCCGGTGCCATCCGGTGTCGGATAGTCTGTCCCGAATACACTCACTGAAGAACGTTTCCCAAGGGCCGCTGCTGTTGCAATTTTGATAAGATGAGTTGCGTTGGTTGTAGACTGACCAACACGGCACTCTGGATCAGCACCAGCAACATTAAAGTATCTCAGAGCAACGAAATTAAAATCATGAGCATAAGCTGCATCCTGCAACATAATTTCTGTCATCATCTTTGAACTGCCATATGGAGAGATGGGAGATAATCGTGTCTCTTCATTCACCGGAGATTCATCTGGTATTCCATAAACTGCAGCAGTTGAAGAGAAGATAAAATGTTTCACTCCATGCTTAATCGCCAGAGCTATAAGGTCTCGTGATTTTGCTGTGTTGTTGTGGTAATAATCAAGAGGCTTTTCAACTGATTCAGGTACGATAATTGACCCTGCAAAATGAATAATCGCATTTATGTCATGGTTCTGGAGTATCTGAGTGACCAGCTGGCCATCCGAGATGTCCCCCTCAATAAATGAAATATTATCTGGTACGAGAAAGCGAAATCCGGTAGATAAGTTATCCAGAATGACAACCTTTTCACCGTGTGAAATAAGTTCAAGAACCATGTGGCTGCCAATATAACCGGCTCCACCTGTAACTAGGATTGTCATAAATTCGACCTTTTATATTTGCAAAAAATTATAAATGCAGCCAGATATTATTGAAATCAAAGAGTTAGTACATCTGTTGAGAAATATCCAGATCACTTTTGAATAAAACAGGTAGGAAATAAAAATATGTCAAAGCCAATACGTAAAGCAGTTTTTCCAGTAGCCGGACTGGGCACCAGGTTTTTGCCTGCAACAAAAGCCATGCCAAAAGAAATGCTGGCAGTAGTGGACAGACCTGTTATTCAACGTGTGGTTGATGAAGCTGTTGAAGCCGGAATTGAGCAGCTTATTTTTGTGACAGGTCGAAACAAGGGTGTCATTGAAGACCACTTTGATGTTCAGCCGGAACTTATGCAGACCCTGAGGGATCGCAATAAAACAGGTCCGCTGGAAATTCTGGAAGCCGAGCTTCCCGAGGCAGGTACTGTTACATTCACGCGCCAGCAGAAACCCCTGGGGCTGGGACATGCTGTATGGTGTGCCCGTGAAATTGTTGGCAACGAACCTTTCGCGCTCATTCTCCCCGATGTGATTGTAAAATCAGAGGGGAAGGGCTGCATGTCTCAAATGATTGATATGTATAATGAGACTGGTGGCAATGTCATTGCAGTAGAGCAGGTAGCTCCCGAACTGACATCCAACTATGGAATTGTCAGCCTTGGCGGAGAAGTTAAAGGCGCTCGCCAGATTACAGGCATGGTTGAAAAACCAAAAGTTGAGGATGCTCCGTCAAATCTGATCATTATGGGGCGTTACATTCTTCAGCCGGAAATTTTTGAATTGCTGGAAGCTCAGGAAACTGGTGCTGGAGGAGAGATACAAATTACAGATTCAATGTTGAAGCTGTTGACGACCCAGAATTTCTTTGCCTGCGAGTACCAGGGGCAGTCATATGATTGCGGTTCAAAAATTGGCTTCCTGATGGCAAATGTTGTGTTTGGACTTGATAACCCTGAGGTCGGCGAAGAGTTCAGAAAAGAATTGAAAGCATTGCTGTAATTTTCAGCTCAATACCTGTTGAATGCGCATCAGCACGTTCAACGGGTATATATCAGTATTCACTTACCTTCCCGAACATACATTCTCACCATATCCTGAAGGCTTTGCCTCGTTGTCTGAGATGGCAGCCAGCCAAAATGCTTCTGAAAGCGGTTGTCTCTGGAAGCATGGATTCCAGTTTGGCGGCGTATTTTTGCTTTTTTACCCTGCATGGATTTGGTCAGTTTCCAGAACCACTTTGGGAAGCTGATTAAGCTGATCTTTCTGCCCAGCTCTTTTCTGAACAGGTCAATGATTTCATTGGTGGAAATTTGCCCGTCATCAGCAATAAGATATATCCCGCCTGGTGCATCAGGAGTATCCAGAGCTGTTTTAATTGCATCACAGCAGTTAGTAATGCTTACAGTCGTTTTACGGGTATCTCTAAGCATTGTCGGCCGCACCCATGCACTGTCGGCAATTTGAAGGAGATTTCTGATATTACTATTGCATCCAGGGCCATACACTATTGGATTTCTTAGTATAATTAGGCGAGTTGAACTTCCTTCAAAAAGCTTGGAAAGTTGTATCTCGGTATATCTCTTCGCAGCCCCGTATTTGGTCTTCGTTTTTATGCGGCCAGCATCATCAATGAGATCAGCTTCTGTCTCCCCGCATTTGGCTTTATCTGAGCTCATATAGATAAAGTCTTTTACTTTGTTCTGAATGGCCCATTGTGCAAACTGCATTGTATAACTGCACTGATTTTCAATATCATCTCTGGTTTTCATCAGGCCATTTTTGCAGCGTTTGGAAAAACCATCTGCAAGATGCACTATAGCATCGAAGTCTGTAGGCACTCTTTTAAAGGCATCGGGTGAATAGAGATCGAGGCAGACATACTCATTTGCTGATTCAATTTTCACTCCCGGACGTCGGGTTGCAGCACAGCAAATATGACCGCTGTTTTTCAGTGTCCGAAATAAATGACGTCCAATAAATCCTGTAGCTCCGGTAACAAGTGTTCTCATCGCATACATCTATGTTTAAGTAAAAAACAGTAATTTTATCCTTCACACTCAGTTTTTTGGTATCCCGGCTAACTTGCTTCTGAAATTTCTCTCAGTAGCCCGAAGCCCTCCTTAAAACTGAAACTGCGAACGAAGTGCAATTGGACTATACAATAGTATGATATTAGACAGAAGTATAGGAAAAACCACCTGTGAATGAATTAAAAAGTAATCCGGAAAATAAAAGTGTTGTGATTACAGGCTGATGTTATTTCGAATATATTTTATAAAAGCAAAGTTTTATACATTATAACAATTATATAATGTTGATGAGTAGTAACTCATTAGCTGCTATTGATAACTATAGTTTTTAAACGGATATTGTCATTTATAATTCACAAAGAATAGCAGTTCCGGTCATTGCGCATTTGAGTAGATAAGCTTATATGATTACAAAAATCGCTTCAGCAATAAATGCTTATCTGAAACTCACATAATAATCAGGCACTTTTCTGTCTCCAGATGTGAGAACAGCCATTTATTGAATACAATCCCGTTTACGCTTTGCAAGCAGCTTTGTAGGAAAATTGTTATGCCGCAGGAAAAAGACGCGCAGCACAATCAGTCAGCAGGTGCAGGAACTGCCTCTGGCGGAAAAAAAAGAACTCCGACTTCCCCTTATATCTGGGCCATTCTTTTTGCACTGGCAATTGGTGGCTGGATGCTCTCTAAAACCGTAATAAATACAATTGCCGGTTCGGCAGATGTAGAAGACAAAAAAGAAGTAAAAGGAAATGGAGCGCTCGATAAGAAAAAGCTTTTTCATGTGGAAATACAGACTTTTACATCGAGGCAGAGAAGGGCTAACCTTATCATTCGCGGAAGAACTGAAGTTGATGCGCGTGTGAGCGTTAAAGCTGAAACAGCCGGAGTCGTTGAGGAAGTCCCCATGCAGAAGGGCAAGTGGGTCAAAACTGGTGATCTGTTATGCCGTTTGCAGACTGGCGATCGTAATGCAGCTCTTCTTCAGGCAAAGGCTAAGCTTGCTGAGGCTGAGGCCGATTACTCTGCCAATATTGCCCTCGCCAAAAAAGGTCATACAGCACAGTTGAAGGTAACTTCGGTGAAAGCACAGCTGGACGCTGCAAGAGCTGAATTAAAGAAAGCTCAGTTGAATCTGGAGCGTACGATGATACGCGCACCGTTTGATGGCTTTGTTGAAGAGCAACCTGCAAAAGTAGGAGATTACCTGAATATAGCCAGTTCCTGTGCAACACTGGTATCTTTGAACCCCCTTAAGGTTGTCGGCACAGTTTCTGAAATCGAAGTGCCCAACCTGCACCATGGCATGACGGCGAGTGTCAAACTCATTTCAGGGCAGGTCAGCCAGGGGAAAATCAGGTTTATCTCGTCTTCTGCTGAAGAAAAAACACGGACTTTCAGAATTGAACTTGAGATCGAGAACAAGGACGCAAAAATCCGTGACGGACTGACCGCAGACATTGATATCCCTTTAAAGCTCACTAAAGCTCACCTGTTTTCACCTGCTATTCTGGTACTTGATGCCGACGGTAAAATTGGTGTCAGAACAGTAGGTGATGATAGCAGGGTCATTTTTAAAACAGTAAAAATACTTTCCGATAGCCCGGATGGGATTTGGGTTGCCGGATTACCTGATAAGGTACGTGTTATTACCGCTGGCCAGGAATACGTGGTTCAGGGACAGGCGGTGAGAGCATCCGAGAAAAAAGAAGCTACCCAAATAACATCTGGTCAGGACAGTTAATCTGCTGACAGCAGGCAATATTAGAGAGTAGTCAAATGAAGTGGTTAGAAACAGTTATTTCACTACCCCGCACTGTATTGACAGTCATGATAGTGATGGTTGTTGCGGGTGTTATATCCTATATTTCTCTTCCTAAAGAGGCAGATCCCGATATTGATCTGCCGGTATTTTATGTATCCATTCCTTTTCCGGGCATCTCTCCGGAAGACGCCGAGCGCCTTATTACAAGGCCTATGGAGTCTGAGTTACGAGGGCTGGAAGGTCTGAAAGATATCACTGCAATTGCCAGCGAAGGACATGTGGGCATTATCCTCGAGTTCAAGGATGATGTTGATCATGACAAGGCTTCTCAGGATGTGCGGGAAAAAGTTGATCAGGCAAAAGCCGAGCTGCCTTCTGAGGCGGAGGAGCCCGTTGTAAATGAATTGAACTTCAGCCTTGTTCCCGTGCTGGTTGTCGTATTGTCTGGTGATGTCCCCGAGCGCACTTTGTATCAGCATGCGAGAAAATTGCAGGATGAGATCAAGGCAGTTCGCACAGTCCTGAGTGCAGATCTGGTAGGACACCGTGAAGAGCTGCTTGAGATTATAATCGATCAGTCAAAACTGGAAGCTTATAATATCAGTCAGGCTGACCTGATAAATTCTGTATCCCGAAATAACCAACTGATAGCAGCAGGCTCCCTGGATAGAGGAAGAGGGCGCTTTAATGTTAAGGTTCCCGGCCTGTTTCAGACAGCAGAAGATGTGTATAGCCTCCCTATCAAGGTATCCGGTGATAGCGTGGTGACTCTGCGTGATGTCACGGAAATCAGACGTAAATTCAAGGACCGTGTCGGTTACAGCAGAATTAACGGAAAGCCTGCTCTTTCAATACAGGTTGTGAAGAGAATTGGTGAGAATATTGTCGTTACAAATGAACGGGTTAAGCAGGTTGTAAATCAATATACTGCTGATTGGCCGGACAGTATTAAAGTTGACTTCGTGCTGGATCGCTCAACCACTATTTTCGAGATTCTGGGGTCACTGCAGTCCGCTATTATGACCGCAATCGCACTGGTCATGATTGTTGCTGTAGCTGCACTTGGTACACGTTCAGCACTTTTCGTAGGGCTCGCAATCCCGACTTCTTTTATGATTGGCTTTTTGCTTATTGGCCTGCTTGGCATGACAGTAAACATGATGCTTATGTTCGGCATGGTGTTAACCGTTGGTATTCTCGTTGATGGCGCTATTGTTATAGTTGAATATGCAGACCGCAAAATGGCGGAGGGCCTGCACCGTAAGCAGGCTTATATACTCGCTGCGCAGAGAATGTTCTGGCCGGTCGTATCATCAACAGCCACAACACTGGCGGCATTTCTCCCTATGCTCTTATGGCCAGGCACACCCGGCCAGTTTATGAGCTATCTTCCGATAACAGTTATTATCGTACTCTCGGCTTCCCTTATTACTGCGATGATATTCCTGCCTGTTGTAGGCTCCCTCCTTGGGAAAACGGCGGCTTCTGATGAAGCTCTGGATACTGCCAGAAAACTGTCCGGAAGCAGTCACGTAGATTATAAGGATATCAAAGGCTTTTCTGGGATTTATATCAGGACACTCCAGAAGGTCATTCGCCACCCTGCAAAGGTCGTCGCTGCAGCACTCATCCTGGTTGTTTGTGTCTTCCAGTTATTTGGAAAATATAATAACGGTGTCGAATTCTTTGTTGATACTGAACCGGAGCAGGCCTTTGTTTTTGTTTCAGCACGCGGAAACCTTTCCGCATCCGAGAAGCTGGAATTTGTCAAAAAAGTTGAAGGTCTGGTTCTTGGTGTTGAAGGCATCAAATCAGTTATTACCAATGTAGGCTCTTCTGGTGGAAACCCTGCCCTGAATGGTGCAGGGCAGGACACTCCGGTAGATGAAATTGGAAGACTGACACTGGAATTTATAGATTATCAGAAACGTAAGCCTGGTAAGGTTATACTTGAGGAAATCAGGAAAAAAGCTTCAGATCTTCCCGGTATAATGATTGAGGTCCGAAAAGTAGAGAACGGCCCCCAAACAGGTAAGGATATCCGCCTTGAAATATCTTCGGGGTCATTTGAGACATCCAAAACCATAGCTCGTCAGGTACGTAAATATATGGAAACTCAAATGTCCAGTCTCCGGGATATTGAGGATACAACTCCGCTGCCTGGCATCGAATGGGTTCTGAATGTAGATCGTAAGGAAGCAGGTCGATATGGCACTGATATTCTGACTGTTGGTACCATGTTCCAGCTTGTTACGAACGGCATTCTGATTGGTAAATACCGCCCCGATGATTCTGATGATGAAGTGGATATTAGATTGCGGCTTCCACAGGATCAGCGTGGAATTGATCAATTGAGTCAGCTTCGTCTGCAGACACCAAATGGAATGGTACCTGTGACTAATTTTGTGTCACGGGAAGCCAAACCTCAGGTTGGCAATATTACAAGGACCAATGGTCGTTATACAATGATGGTCAAGGCCAATGTTATCGAGACACAGGCAGATGCCGGGAAACAGCCTGAAAATGCTCCTGCAGGTAAAGCCGGAAATGAGCAAAAGTCCGAAACAAAGGTCTACAAAAACGATCGCAACGGAAAAATCGAGCAAATATCAGATTGGATTGAAGAGCAGAAATCAAACTGGCCCAAAGGTATCTCTACACGCTTTCGTGGCGCTGATGAGGAGGAAAAGGAATCTGGCGAGTTTATGCAGAAAGCCATGCTGGCTGCCATGTTCCTGATGTTTCTTATCCTCCTGATACAGTTTAACAGTTTCTATCAGACTGTTGTGACACTATCTACAATAGTATTTTCAGTAGTCGGTGTCCTGATTGGCATGATGCTCACCGGGCAGAAGTTCTCAATTATCATGACTGGTACCGGTGTCGTGGCTCTTGCGGGAATTGTAGTGAACAACTCAATTGTTCTGATTGATACGTTTAACCGCCTTAAGAAAGAAGAGGGCCTTGATATTATTGATGCTATCCTGAGGTCCTGTGTTCAGCGGTTGCGCCCTATTATGTTGACAACAGTTACGACTATTCTTGGTCTGCTTCCGATGGCCCTTCAGATAAACATGAACTTTATCGACAGAACACTGGATATTGGCTCAGTAACATCAATCTGGTGGGTTCAACTGGCAACAGCAATAATATTCGGACTAGGGTTTTCGACACTGCTTACGCTTGTCCTTACTCCAGCCTTACTTGCTCTGCCTGTAATTTGGGGTAGGTTCCTTGAACCCTACAAGCAAATACTCTTCAGGGTATTGAGAGGCATTTTGTATAGAGTTGGCCTTCGATCGGCCTGATCAGCTTTGTTCAGAAAATAGGGTAGTGCCCTAAAAAAAAGGAGGAGGGGATGAATATATTCCCCCCTTCACAGATCAGTTTATACTCCTAAAGAGACCACACATGCCATTCGCATAATATATATTATGTAAAATAATAGATATGACGATTAAAAAGGGATCGGTCCAGAATGTGGAGGTTTCAAGGGATGAAGCAATATAGCCCACCCCTTGATATTTTACTTTCAGTTTTCGTAATAGTCAGCAACCAATTGATTTAGTAGCTGAACTCCAAAGCCAGCGCCCCAGCTGGTATTGATATCCGTTTTAGGTGAAGCCATTCCTGTTCCTGCAATATCAAGGTGCACCCAGGGTGTTTCCGGTTTGACAAAGCGTTGCAGGAACTGGGCAGCCGTAATGGAGCCGGCATTCCTTCCTGCCGAGTTTTTCATGTCAGCAATCTTGGAATCCACCATTTTGTCAAAGCGCTTGCCAAGAGGAAGGCGCCAGACTTTTTCTCCGGTTTTTTCTGAAGCGTCGGCAAGGCGATTAGCCAGCTCATCATTATTTGAAAATAAACCAGCATACTCATTGCCAAGAGCCACCAGAATAGCCCCTGTAAGAGTTGCCAGATTTATTACAAACTGTGGCTTATACGTTTCCTGGCAATACCAGATTGCATCAGCCAGCACCAGACGGCCTTCTGCATCAGTATTAATCACCTCAATTGTTTTTCCTGACATGGCAGTAACAACATCACCCGGCTTTTGCGCATCAGGTCCAGGCATATTCTCAACTAGTCCGACAATGCCCACTGCATTGACTTTGGCTTTTCTGCTGGCAAGTGTATGCATTAATCCGGTAACACACGCAGCACCTGCCATATCGCCTTTCATATCCTCCATACCAAAAGCTGGTTTGATTGATATGCCGCCAGTATCAAAAGTTACGCCCTTCCCTACAAATCCAACAGGAGCCTCAGATTTACTCTTTGCTCCATTCCATTTCATAATAGCCAGACATGTAGGTTTTGTACTTCCCTGTCCAACACACAGGATTGCATTCATTTTCTTTTTTTTCAGAGCCGCATCATTAAGTATTTCAACTTCTACTCCAACTTCCTTAAGCTCTTGTATGCGATCGGCAAATTCTTTTGGACCAAGTATGTTCGATGGCTCATTCACAAGGTCACGGGCAATAAATGTGCCCTCAGAGATTGCTTTAAGAGTTGCAAATGCTTTTCTGGCTTTAGCAGGTTCAGCACATTGGATGGTGATTTTTTCAGGTCCGCTTTTTGAGCCGCCCTGCCCCTTTGCAGAAGAAGATTTGTATTTATTGAATGTATAACTTCTCAGTATCAGGCCAAAACCAATTTCAGCAGCATTTTCGCTGGTTAACACTGCATCACCCTCGCCAGAATCCGCTATAACAGCAACTGGTTTATCTCTTCCCGAAAGCTTGGAATATATACGTCCCCCAAGTGCAGCCCAGTCATATGC
>JBOEGA010000111.1:0-23932 GCA_050633205.1 Methyloligellaceae bacterium
GGCGTGCAGATGGGTGGCTGGTATAACAGGCAAATCAATACAGTAAAAGACTATCAGGGACTGAAAATCCGTATGCCAGGCCTTGGAGGCGAGGTTCTTAAGGCGCTTGGAGCTGAAGTTAAATCTTTGCCCGGTGGTGCAATCTATAACGCAATGAAGACTGGCAAGATTGATGCTACTGAGTGGATCGGCCCATGGAGTGACAGTTTCCTTAATCTTCACAAGGCAGCCAAATATTATTACTGGCCCGGTTTCCATGAGCCGGGAACTGTAATCAGTCTCGGGCTTAACCTTCAGTTCTGGGAAAGCCTTACTCTCGATCAGAAATCAATTGTCAGAACTGTGTGTGAAGCAGAGAATAACCGGATGCTTTCCGAGTTTAATGCGAAAAACGGTGATGTTCTGGATATTCTGGTTAAAAAGCACAGAATAAGGCTGAGAACAGTAAGCAACAGCACTTTAACAGCTCTGGGACAGGCTTCCGGTGATATTGTTGCGCAGATTGCTGCTGAAGATCCNNGGACGTATTTATAATAACTTTATTGCCAGCCGTCATAAGCTGCTGCGCTGGAATAAACTGTCGGAAGAGGCTTATCTGGTATCAAGGCGCCTGCCGTTCTCCTATGGGCGCAAAGTGTCATTGAATATGGCTCAGAAAGCACCACCACAGATAAATACAGATGTCGGTAATATCGCCCAGACTATAGAGAAGGAAACCGTGATAACGGAACCGGCAATACAGCAGGCTAAAAAACCTGTAACAAAGCAGACGGCGGATCAGATCTTTGAAAGGATGTTTAATCCGTTCAACGAATAAAAACAGAGGGAGCTTTAAGGCTCCCTTTTTAGCTTATTGATTCGTTTAGGTTTTGTTTACTATGCAGAATAGCAACAGTTTTCAATGGCTCGCGATGCATATATATCAATATAATATGTACGGATTTTCCGCGTTTAGGTTAATTTAGGGATTGCCTTGTGCCTGAATAGTCACCAAGTGGTGCTTTTAGGTCTCTATCCGTTATATAATAGTGCACGGGCAGCATATTCTGTTCGAATTACCATATTTCAAACGAATCGTTTTCGCTTTATAAACATAGCTAAACAACGATTAAAAACAGTGTTTCGGTACTTATTTAGATGGCAAGAGTTTACATAAGCTGTGCAGAGCAGGATCGCGACTTATCAGCAAGGATAAAAGACTGGCTGAGGTTTCAGGACTACGAACCAGTTAATCTTCACGATAATTCGAATGTAGAGACCAGCAATATGGCTCAGTGGCATAGAGAATATGCCCAGACTCTTGAGCAGTGTGACCTTGTCATTCTGGTGCTGACCCCGGACTGGGTAAACTCCAAATGGAGTTTTGCCGAGTTTACGGAAGCCTACTCCATTGGCAAAACNNATTTTTGCTGTAGTCGAAAAACCTTTGACCGAGCCATTTTCCGAGCCCGGTATTTCTATTTTTGATCTGACTGAAGAGCGCGAAGAGGGGCTTGCCGCACTTGCCAATGCATTGCGTGGGTCTTTGTCCAATTCAAGTGAAGGGCTGGAGTTTGATCCTGATCGTGCTGTTTATCCTGGCCTTCGCGCATTCGAAGAGCGGGACGGGTCAGCATTCTTTTGCCGTGATGATGATGTGCGCCGTATCATTGACCGTCTTAACACGCGACGCCGACAGGGTGGTGCGCGGTTAATGGCACTTCTGGGGGCTCCCGGAACCGGTGTTTCCTCGCTGATGATGGGCGGCGTCCTGCCCAGAGTGTACCGTGATCAGGAAGCATGGATTGTCCTGCCTGTTATGCGGCCTCGTCTGCGTCCTATTGAAGANNAATTGCAAAACTGCTTGGAAATGAAGGTCTTTGGAAAGACTGGGCGGATCTGTTTCGTGGTCATGACTTTAAAGGCGTTGCCAGAGAGATGGCAGATCAGCTGCGCGAAAGATTTGGCCGTCCAAACGCGCACATCCTTATTTCCATTGATCAGGCTGAAGAGCTATTCAGTATTGCCGATCCGGGCGATTCAGAACAGTTTCTTGATGTGCTGGGTGCTATACTTGACGACGATATGCCTTATGTGGGCATGGCAGCGTTGCGGCCTGACTTTCTGGAAGATTTCCAGACATCAGATCAGCTTTCTCATGTTGTGGAGGAATTTTCGCCACGCCTGATGCCATTATCTGCAATTCGGGATATTATCACCTCTCCGGCAAAGCTGATTAATGCCGAGATCGAAGATGATCTGGTTGAAGCAATCCTTTCTGATGCTTTGCAGGAAGGGGCATTACCCCTGGTCGCGATTGTATTGAGATACCTCTATGACCGGAGCGATAACAATCTGCTGACACTCGCAGAATACCAGGCTATAGGAAATCACTATGCCGGTAAGACGCCGCTTGGAAATATTATAGCGAAACTAGCAGAGGAGATTCTTGAAACAGAGAACCCGGATGCCGGACAGCTTGCAATGCTTGAAGATGTGTTCGCAGGAAAAATGGTCTGGCGCGATAATGACAATCGTTTTGTATCCTCGCCGGTTCCACTGGAAGAACTAAATCTGAAAACAAGAGGTTATATCCGCAAGTTTATTGAAGCGGGGCTTTTGGTACAGGTTCAGGTCGACGATCAGGAAATGGTTGAGTTTGCCCATCTTTCCATTCTGGATTACTGGCCAAGGCTTGGCGAGTGGGTGCAGTCTTCGCATGGCGGTGGCAATATGGATGCTGCCCTGACAGAAACTGTACAGCCTCAGCTTACCTATACCGGAGATACCGGGACTGAAGCCATAGAGCCGGACGAGATTGCATCGCCAAGAGAATTTACATTCCAGCCTGAAAAAGATGGCGAGAGCGGCTTTATTGAAGAGGCCCATGACTATGTTCACGGAGAAATCCTTGAGCCCAATAAATATGCCAATGGCGTGGATGATCATGTTGAAGAAGACAGGATTTCAAAAGCTCCAAGTATCTTTGCAGATCAGGAAGAAAGATTTTCCAAGGCGACTCTGTCCGATAGAAATGACACCTCGACCTATAAGGAAGATTATCGTGAAGAAACTGATGTCATGGATGTGCCTGACATGTTTACTCGCGATGACAAATACGAGACAGAAAAAAACATAGCTGTC
Organism: Methyloligellaceae bacterium; assembly: GCA_050633205.1. Lineage (GTDB taxonomy): Bacteria > Pseudomonadota > Alphaproteobacteria > Rhizobiales > CBDHHC01 > CBDHHC01. The sequence continues at coordinate 3,124 of JBOEGA010000111.1, forward strand.
GCTGATCCAAAACGTAATTACTCATACGAAAATCCTGACTATGATAGTGCTGGTTATGGAGATGAACTGCCTCGCCGCAAGGGGAAACTGAAATACCTTCTTGCCGCTGTTGTTCTTGGTGGCGCACTTGCTGCCGGAGTTGTTTTCTGGCCTCAGCTTGAGCCCCATGTTGCGAAGTTGAAAGATACGGTTCAGAAAGCGACTGGCAAGTCGGTTGATACCGCTGATGTTCCTGTTGTCAGAAAAGATGGCAAGGAAGAAGAAACAGCAAAAGCTGATACAGACACTGAAGTCAAAAAAGAAACTGAAGATAAAACAGCTGAAGTCGCAGAGAAAACGACAGAACCGGTTGAGACAGCTACAGCCCCTGATGTAGACCCAAGACTGGTAGGGCAGGAGTTGAATAAAAGCTGGGCATTCCTGAATATGGTTTCTTCATTCGAACTATTGAATGACAAAAGTGCCGATAAGGCCCTGCGTATCAAGGCGCTGGGAGATATGTCCAGAAACCTTCAGAAAATGAGATCTTCCCTCATCCTGAAAGGTCATACCGCACCGGTACGCCATGTCAGTTTCAGCCCGGATAGCATTTATATTGTTTCAGCCTCAGAAGATAAAACCATCAAGATCTGGGATTTGCTTACGGGCAACGCAGTGCTTACCCTGAAGGGACATACAGGACCAGTAAACTCTGTAGCATTCAGCCCAGACGGAAAGTCTATTCTGAGTTCATCAGATGACGGCACTGCCAGAATATGGGATGCGGAAAACGGTAACAGTATTCGCACCTTTGAAGGGCATGAGAAGGCCGTTAAGTTTGCAGCCTTTGACAGCACCGGTGAACGTCTGGCAACTGCGTCCAGTGACAAGAGTGTAAAAGTCTGGACTGTCGCAGATGGAAAAGAACAGTTTACTCTGACAGGCCATGAGGCAGCAGTTAGCTCTGTAGCATTCAGTAAAAACGGGAGCTGGATTGCTTCAGCATCTCAGGATCAGACGGCACGCATCTGGGATGCTGCTTCAGGTCAGCAGATTCTGGTGCTGAATGGTCATAAGGGTGGTGTTCGAACAGTCAAATTCAGCAATGACGGAAACACTGTTCTAACTGGTTCAGAAGATCAGACACTTATTCTGTGGCATACTTTTTCAGGTAAGCGGGTCAATACATTCGTAGGCCACCTGGATGGTGTGATGAGTGCCGATTTCAGTCCAGACGAAAATGTTATTATTTCAACCTCGCTGGATGGCAAGGCTGTGTTGTGGGACAGGGTGCGTGGCTCTCTCATGTCAAATATCAGAGGTCGCACTGATGGTGTACGCAATGCGGTATTCGATAAGACTGGCGAGTGGATCGTTTCTGCTTCAAAAGCAAATGACATACATCTTCTGCCGGCTCAGTTCTACCTGACCAGTAAATTATTCGAAGGCCATACTGATCGTGTATTCAGTAGTGTTTTCGGTCAGGATGGAGAGTTTGTTCTGACAGCCTCACGGGATTCAACAGCCCGTCTCTGGAATGTCGAGTCTAACGCACAGGTCATGATCTTTACAGGTCATCTGGGACAAATACATCATGGTGCATTCAGCCCTGATCAGGCGACTATTGCGACAGCATCCAAGGATCAGACTGTAAGGCTGTGGGATCGTAAAAGCGGACGGGAGAAAAAACAGCTTACGGGTGCCACAGGTGCAGTAAACCGTATTGCCTATAACCCGGACGGTACGCTGATCGTGGGAGCATCCCAGGATAAAAACGTTTATCTGTGGGACGCACAAACAGGGAATATTGTTTATATACTCAAAGGTCATGAAGGCGCAGTATGGAGTGTATTGTTCTCACCTGATGGCAGTAAGATCTTTAGTTCCTCTGAAGATAAGACAATCAGAGTATGGGATACTCAGTCCGGTGAGCTGAAAAACGAGTTTAAAGGTCATAAAGCCTCAATACTGGCTCTGGCTTTAAACGAAGAAGGAACGCTTCTGGCTTCCGGCTCCGCAGATAAAACTGTTAAGTTCTGGGATCTGGAAAAGGGTGAGGCAACTGGCAAGACACTCCAGGATAAGAGCTTTATCACTTCAGTAGGCTTCAGTTCCGATGGCAAGAAAGTCATTACAGGCAGTTTTAATAAGCGTGCTTTGATATGGGATCGTGCTTCAGGCAAAGTCATCTGGGAGCTTAATGACCATGAAGACAGGGTTATGTCTGTTGGCTTCAGCGAAGATAATAACTGGGCGCTCACAGCCTCTTCAGACAAGGCATATATGTGGCGTGTATTCTCGACACCCGAAATGATGTTTTACGTCAAGGCAGTAATGCCGCGTTGTCTCATTGGTGAAGAGCGTAAGAAACTTGGATTTGGAGAAGAGGTTCCAGACTGGTGTAAAGCTATCGAGGAGCTTAAGAAGCGAAACTGATAGGTTCTTCGGGTTTTTGCCTGTAGGCTATATGGAATGAAAAAAGCGGGCTGTTCTCATAAAAGAGAACCAGTCCGTTTTGTTTTATGACAGGTTATTACTTTCAGGTCGGTGCACCCGGCCTTGCAGATCATTAATCGCCGGGATCTGTTTCTGATAAAATTTCAGACTTCCAATATTATGCGTGCTCTACTTCAGCATTTGACTCTGAGCTTGTGCTTTCCATAGTAACAACTGCGCCATCAATGACAGACAGGGACAGATTTCCCTTTTTGAGAGCAATAGCAGAAGCCCCGAATAATTCGTATCTCCATCCTCTTAATGCTGGAACATCAGCATTATCATCAATTGCAATTTTCTCAAGATCATCGGTTGTTGCAATGAGTTTGGTAGCTACATCATGCTTTGAAGCTGCTGCTTTCAGCAATACGCGCAGGAGATCAATAATCGCGCCGGTCTGTGGAGGCAGAGGTTTACCTTTTTTAATATCAGGTAGTGTTGAAGGGTCTGTTTCAACTCCTCTTGCTACAGCAGCAATAACATCCTTGCCTTTCGATGAACGGGAAAAACCTTCATTAATGGTACGCAGATTGCCAAGATCTTTCGACGATTTGGGAGCCTGACTTGCTATATCATAAATGGCTTCGTCTTTCAGAATTCTGCCTCGGGGGACGTTCTGCTTCTGAGCTTCCGTTTCTCTCCAGGCAGCCAGTTCCATCATAATAGCCAGCGCTTTAGGTGTTTTAACCCGCATTTTCAGGCGCTTCCAGGCAGTTTCCGGGCGCTGAATATAAGTTTCCGGGTTGGTGAGAGTTTCAATCTCTTCTGCCAGCCATTCTGCCCGTCCAGATTTTTCCAGCTTGTTTTTGAGGAAAAGATAGATGTCACGAAGATGGGTTACGTCTGCAAGGGCATAACGAAGTTGCTTGTCGCTGAGTGGTCTTCTGCTCCAGTCGGTGAAGCGTGAAGATTTATCGACATCAATTTTCGTAACCTTTTTGACAAGCTGCCCGTAACTGACAGATTCTCCAAAGCCACACACCATTGCAGCTATCTGCGTATCAAAAAGACGACGTGGAATAATATTGGCCTGGTGGTGGATGATTTCTATGTCCTGGCGTGCAGCATGGAATACTTTGACAACATCCTTATTATCCATAAGGTGATAAAAGGGAGCCAGGTCCATACCTGATGCAAGAGGATCAATGATTACTTCTTCACCAGGGCACGCCATCTGGATCAGGCATAGCTTCGGCCAGAATGTATTCTCACGGAGAAACTCTGTGTCAATTGTTATAAAAGGATGAGTAGCGAACCTTGCGCAAACTGCAGCAAGTTCTTCTGTTTTCGTAATTAAGTTCATAATGTTGAGATATACCCTAAATGGAAAACGATGTCGCCACCTGTTTACCAAGCAATTTGTGAGTATAGTTAATATCGGGATAATCGATATTGTTGCGTTCTGTTTCGCTTTATTTTAATTAAGACAACAGCACAACATATCGAGTGTTCACAGAGCTGGTGACTAAATGTTGATTTCAGAGTGATTCGGCTAATTATGAAAAAATCTACTTATTGTTGCTTATTCTCCATAAAGATCGCCGATAGACTATGGCTAAATATAGGCAGATTCGAATAATCCGTAAATGTGTGATTATCGTCACAGGGAGATTTGTCGGCCTTTTATACCTTGAAAAACCTGATTCCTCCCCAATTCCAAGAATAATGCTGCGTTAGCTCACTCATAGCTTGACAAGTTGGTATTGCATGGGCTTTACCTCGATAGTTAGCGGTTTTCCTCTGATTTTGTGTGAAATTTTAAGCACGGCTTATTCCGTGATTGAAGGACTTTGTATTATGGCAAAAGGAACTAAGAACAAGAAAGATCAAGCAGATACAGCAGCAGCAATGCATACGTATCGCAGCCATAATTGTGGGGCCCTGAATATAGATAATGTAGGCGAGACTGTAAGATTGTCCGGCTGGGTTCACAGGGTTCGCGATCTTGGCGGTCTTCTTTTTATTGATTTGCGTGACCATTTCGGAATTACTCAGATCGTATGCGAGCAGGATTCTGCAGCCTTCTCTGAAATGGAGAAAGTGCGCGGTGAATGGTGCATCCGTATCGATGGTGAAGTTAAGAAACGTTCTGACGACACAATCAACGACAAACTCCCGACTGGTTTTGTAGAAGTTTATATCAGCGACCTGGAAGTTCTTGGTTCAGCACCCGAACTTCCATTGCCAATTTTTGGTGAGCCTGAATACCCTGAAGATATCCGTTTGAAATACCGTTTTCTGGATCTTCGCCGTGAGACAATTCACCAGAACATTGTTACACGCTCCGAGATTATTGCGTCTATGCGCCGTCGTATGACAGACGCTGGCTTCTTCGAGTATCAGACACCAATCCTGACAGCATCAAGCCCTGAGGGCGCTCGTGACTTCCTCGTGCCATCTCGTATGCACCCAGGCAAGTTCTATGCACTTCCACAGGCACCACAGCAGTTCAAACAGCTTATCATGATGGCTGGCTTTGATCGTTACTTCCAGATTGCTCCTTGTTTCCGTGATGAAGACGCCCGTGCAGACAGATCTCCCGGTGAGTTCTACCAGCTCGATATCGAAATGAGCTTTGTCACCCAGGAAGATGTATTCAACACGATCGAGCCTGTACTTCGTGATCTGTTCGTAGAATTTGGCAATGGCCGTCCGGTTTCAGAAACCTTCAAACGTATTCCATATGCTGAATCAATGCAGAAATATGGTAACGACAAACCTGACCTTCGTAACCCGATTGAAATGGAAGATGTAACTGATCATTTCCGTGGTTCCGGCTTTAAAGTCTTTGCCAAAATGATCGAGAAAGATGAAAAGGTTCAGGTCTGGGCAATTCCGGCTCCAACAGGTGGTTCCCGTGCATTCTGTGACCGCATGAACTCATGGGCACAGGGCGAAGGCCAGCCGGGCCTTGGCTATATCTTCTTTAAAGAGGGTGCCGGTTCAGGTCCAATCGCCAAAAATATCGGCGAAGAGCGCACTGCAGCCATTCGTGAACAGCTTGGCCTTAAAGATGGTGATGCTGTCTTCTTTGCTTGCGGTGTTCCTTCGAAGTTTGCTGATTTTGCAGGTCGTGCCCGTACACGTGCCGGTGAAGAGCTGAAACTGATCGATGAAGATCGCTTCGAGTTCTGCTGGATTATCGACTTCCCGATGTTTGAATGGGATGAGGAAGAGAAGAAAATTGATTTCTCTCACAACCCGTTCTCCATGCCACAGGGTGGACTGGAAGCACTGGAAAACATGGACCCGCTGGAAATCAAAGCATATCAGTATGACATTGTATGTAACGGTATCGAGCTGTCTTCAGGCGCTATTCGTAACCACAAGCCCGAGATCATGGAAAAAGCCTTTGAAATGGCTGGCTATGAGCGTGAGGTTCTTGAGGACAAGTTTGGTGGAATGCTTCGCGCACTTCAGTATGGTGCCCCTCCACACGGCGGTATCGCTCCCGGTGTTGACCGTATCGTAATGCTGCTTTGTGATGAGCCAAATATCCGTGAAGTAACAATGTTCCCTATGAACCAGCAGGCTGAAGACCTCATGATGGCTGCACCATCTGATGTATCATCCAAACAGCTTCGTGAACTGCATATCCGCCTGAACCTGCCAAAAGAGAAAAAGGCAGAGTAGGGCCTAAAAACACTGGCAGAAAAATTTATCGATAGCACCAGCTAATTCTTCGGTGCTGTCGATAGTTGGCCAGTGACTGCCAGAATAGGTCGTGTTTTCTATATTGTTTTCCCTGATATATTTTTGAGTTTCATCCGGTGTGTTGTTGGGTGACCAGAAATAATGTGTTTTGCATTCGGTACTCAGGAAGGCTTTCCCCAATCCATTATTTTTACTTTTTGCAGTTGCATCCCTTCCCAGATGCCACATGGTTTCAGAGTCAGCAAAGCTGGCAGCAGCATAATAGCGCTGGAGGATAGGGTTATCTATTCCGATGGCCTTATATGTCATGCGTTGCGCGGTCCAGAATTCGTCTGCGGAATCATATTTCGCTGCCCGTCCTGTGAAATAGGCATCTGCATCTGTCAGATTTCCCTCGATTGAGAACAGCCCTTCAATATTGGTTTTGCGGGTGGTTTCAACACAAATTGCTGAGGCAATAGAATGACCTATAAGCCCGACTTTCTCTGATGTTATTTGAGGGATAAGTCTGGCCAGTAATTCAGCATGATCATCAACACTTCTGACATCAGCAGAAGCGGGAGAACTGCCAGAGCCAGGTAGGTCAATGGCTATCAGGTTAAATCTGGAAACCAGAGCAGTGTTAAATAATGGCAGAAACATTGTTCCGTTATCAGCATAACCGGCAAGCATAATAAGGGCAGGGGCATCTGCCATATCGTTGTGTCTGATCAGGCAATTTTCCAGAGTTCTGATATGGAAGATATTCGTCATTATATTTGCCCTTCAGATATATTTAACCATGTTGATCAATCGAAAACTCACCAGTTTCTGATATTTATATATATCGGCAATATGTGAGTTATTTCAAAATGCTAATTCATTACCTTATCAGTGTAGCTATAGGTCTGGCCGGCGCAATAATAATTGTGGCGCTATGGGTTTCGCTTGAGCTTGTCATATTACGTTATCGATGCAGCAAGGCTATAGAAACTGTAATAATGGCTTTGAAAAGTGAAGGAAAAGCGAAGCTTCTTCCCTGGAACAGTACAAAGCATTTTCTTGATGATGTTGAACCCATACAGAGAAAAATTCAGAGCTTAAAGCAGATTGTAAGTATGGATGATTTTAAAATTGAACTGATGAAGTTCAGTGAACATACGCTCAAGGTTGTTATAGGCTTTAAAGTTCTGCATCAGGGAGGAAACTCCATTGCGCAGGCTATTGTTCATAAAACGCCAAGTCGTGTGCTGGTTCAACAACTTATTATTGAATAGTAAAACTACCTCTTAATATCTTTTTATAACTCTTCTCCAGTAAACATGAATAGTTTATTTATCTGCTGTTCAGTTTAAGTGTCATACATTTTTGCTAAAGAATAAGACACAATGCAATACAGGAGAATAATAATGCGTCGATTAATGGCAGCGTTCGGAATGGCTGTACTGTTCGTCATCACGACAGCCTCATCATCATTTTCAGCTTCGTGGGAACATTTGGGAACACGCAAGGTAGATCTTGCAAAAGACCGTGATATTGTAGCTGTCGGTCGCAGCAAGGGAAAGTTTCGCAACCTTCAGTTTCGTGTGAAAGGCAACCATGTCTATTTTAAAAGAGTAACAATCTTTTTCGGTAATGGTTCCCGGCAGACACTTGTGTTGAACCAGCGGGTAATGGAAGGTGCTGTATCTTCACCAATCGACCTTAAAGGTGATGCGCGGTATATCAAAAAGATTGTTTTTGATTATAAGAGAATAGCCAATTTCCGCGGTCGCGCATTTGTTTCTGTATATGGACGTGAGCACGGCGCATTTGTTCCCCGCCAGAAATGGCAGCAACTGGGCAGGCAGAAAGTGAACCTGTTCCGTGTTGATAAAGACCGTATTGTTGTAGGCAGAAATAAAGGCCGTTTCCGTCGCCTTCAGATCCGTGTTCAGGGTAATGATATTTTCTTCAAAGAAATGAAAATTACATTTGGTAACGGGTCAACTCAGATATTGAGACTGAATGAGAATGTTAGAGAAGGGACTGTATCACGTGCAATTGACCTTAAAGGCAGAGCACGTTTTATCAAACATATTGACCTTCGCTACAAGCGGAAGCTGAAAACAGTTTTCCGTGGCAGAGCTTATGTTTCTGTATACGGGAAATAGTATACAGGCTCGGACACAGGCTCGGACTATGTCGCTCCCCCCTGCGCTCACAAAACCGTGCAGGGGGAAGAAAGCTTTTCCGGAACTCGAGTACTATCAAACTTCGGTTAAATGCATCTGATTAAACGCAATATGCTCTAGGCTATCTTCGCGACGACTTCATGGTCAATATATTCAAGCCCTGCAATTTCATTATACATCCAGGCAATACGCACATTTCTTTTCTCGCCTCTTCCATCAATAATCGACATTTCCTGACCGTGAGAAAGGCCGGGAACAATTTTGATATACATACCAGTGTCAGTACTATCAATAGCAGTCGTCTTAACTTCAGATGAAGACAGAATCAGGGTGATTTCATCCTCGGGAGAAAGGGCAGTATTGCTGTTTATTTTTTCAGAATGAGTATCCTGAAGCCATTCATACTGGTCACGCATGACCTTCCGCATATTATCCAGTGAGCGCATAAGTAACGCAGTCTCGGATGACCCCTGTATATTAAGTGTATTCTGTACGTTGCCCGCAGCGATATCATTTGCAAGTTTTGTAGCTCTGGTTATCTGGACAGAGGTTGTAGCAGTCATAAAGATAATCGTTATGGCAGCCAGACAGAAAACAATGACCATAGTCAGGACAACTTCATCATTTTGCTGTGCTGCCAGAGTTTCAAACTTCTGCTTTGTTTCAAATACAATCGCTGCCAGTTCCTGAATAACACGGGTAAAGGCTGTACTTATCTGACCGATATCCTCACGGATAGTTGGGTCCTGGCCAATGTCAAAACTGCTTCGTTCTGAAAACTTGCGTAAGTCCTGAGAAATTTGAAGAACTTTAAAACTGGTGCTCTGCTTCGATATTTTAGGTATCGCCTGTCCAAGGTCTTTTACAATTTTATCCAGCTGGCTTTTGATTTTGGCCGTGTCACCGGTCTCTTTCCATGCAATTTTGGTTGAAAACCTTTCCCAGTCAGATTGTGCAGACCGAACCTTTACAACCGACTGGAATACCTTGTCATACGCTGCCCCTACAATATTAGTGCTCTGAATACCCGAAATACCGATAATTCCACAGGCAAGCAGGGCCGCCCCGCTGGCTATCGTCATTTTCAACCAGACGGGCAGATATGCCGAGAAGATATTGGCTTTGCTCGTAATAAGCATTTTCTCGAATATCGTATTTTTCAGTACAAATTTATTATAGAAACTTCCAGCTATATGAACAGTGATAAGAGCAAGCAGGCCAAAGGCCATATAGATATGCAGGTCAAGAAGAAGAAAACCGATTTCAGGGCTGTAGGACATAAGCTCGGGTAGCGGCAGCACCCAGAAAAAGGATACAGGCATTCCTATGCTGTTTGTATAGGCCCAGCCGACAAATGGCGCTGCAAGGAGGATAATATAAAAACCCAGATGAGTTGCCTGAGCTGACAGTTTTTGCCATGCAGGCAGATTTTGCGATAATTCCGGCGTTTTTTCCACTGCGCGAACAAGCACACGAACAACCATGGCTACAACGATTAACAGGCCAAACGACCGGTGCAGCTCCTGAATAATCAGGACAGTCTGAATATCCCTGAGTAAATGCAGTGTTAACGCATTCACAAGATGCACGGTAACAAGCAAGGCTATCCCCCAGTGAAGGATGATCATTTTCTTACTATATTGTGAAGGCGTGTTTTTATTCTGGGACACTATGCTTACTCTAACGCTTTAAATGGGTTACCTGGCGTCACTATAGAGCTTTGTGCTTAATATATGGCTTAAATTGGCAGGCTTATAGAACTGTCAATATCCCCAGAGAGCAGGTTCAGGCGGGTATATACGTGAGCCTTCAAAAGTCAGTCCGGGTGTCCGGTCTTCAGATAACAGTAACGGGCCATCCAGATCTATCCAGTCCGCAAATTCAGACAAATAAAGGGCAGGGGCCATAGCCAGGGATGTGCCGACCATACATCCGGTCATAATTCTTAAATCAAGTTTACGGGCTTCACGGGCCAGGTTAAGTGCTTCTCCTATCCCCCCGGTCTTATCCAGCTTTATATTAATTGCATCGTATTTTTTACGAAGCTCGGGCAATTGAAAAATATTATGGCACGACTCATCTGCACAAATTGGGATCGGGTGTTCAATCCGGGATAGGGCATCATCATCACCTTCCGGCAATGGCTGCTCAATCAGTTCAAATCCATTCTGTTTTGCTGATGCCAGAAGGGATGGAAGTTTTTCCGGCGCCCAGCCCTCATTTGCATCCGCAACCAGTCTGGCATGTGGTGCAGCTTCTCGTACCGCGCTCATGCGCTCTTCATCGCCATCCTTGCCAAGTTTGATTTTTAACAACTCATATTCCGCAGCTTCACGGGTTTTCTGAAACATAAGCTCAGGTGTATCAAGGCTTATCGTATAGGCTGTAATTTGCGTCTGGAGGGGAGCAAGGTTCGCAAGCTCTGTAATCTTTATCTGATGCTTTTTTGCCAGATAATCCCACAAGGCACAATCAACAGCATTTCTTGCCGCTGCATATTGCAGGCCCGACAGTATCTCTTGTCGTGTATAATTGCCGGCTGCTAGCAACGGAATTGCTTTTTCTATATCGCCGAGAACAGTAGTCAGACTTTCATTATAACGGGTATAGGGCACGCATTCGCCCTGACCGGTTATATTGCCATCTGTGATTTTCACAGTTACGACTTCAGCAAGCGTCTTGCTTCCGCGGGAGATTTTGAAACTCCCTGCGATAGGCCATTGTTCTATACAGGCCGTAAGCTTCAGCGATTGGAGTGGGTTTGCTAATATACTCATAACTATCCGTAAAGCCGGACCGTAAAGTCTGGAGTTCTAACCAAGTCTGCCACTGGCGTGCGCAAGCAGAAGATATACTCTGCCCGTTTCAGAAGTCAGATAATTCTGCACAAGCTGTCCACGTGGATCTTTCTGATCCGCTTCTCTCAGAAGCCTCTCAAAGTCACCAAGATAGCTGTCCACCATATGCTTGAACTCAGGCTCGCCTTTATAGCGCTGGTAGATATCATCAAATGTTGCCTGACCATTTTGGGTGTAGAGAGACCGGTTGAATATACCACGCTCTCCCGACTGGTAACGGCGCCAGATATCAGCAGCAACCCGAGGTTCAATTGCCTGGGCAATCACCTGCATATCGAGGGCGCCACCTTTAACAGCATTGGAACGTCCGCCGCCATGTTGAGGATGTTGCGGTGCAGACTGCTGATGCTGTTTTTGCTGTTGCATCGCAGCAGCCTGTGCTTGCGCCTGAGCCTGAGCTTTTCTTGCCTGATCAGTTGAAGCCCGTTCCAGAAGGTCACCCATTGACCAGCGGCTGGGGTCTCCCTGCATGGCACCCGGATTACCGCCAGCACCCTGTTGACCCTGCTGAACAGGAACATTCGGGTTCTGCTGAGATCTGGAGCCCGGAGACATACCTGAAGCTGGTCCCAGTGCCTGTCTCTGGCCTGCCATCAGCCCGGCCGGAGGTGTCTGGTTGCCATTTGAAGTCGCTGTGGCTGCCGGTTGCTGCGGTACCTGCCTCGAAGGTTGCTGAGGTACCTGTTGCGTTCCCGGTGCCTGCTGCTGATTACTATTCTGCTGTGCAGGAGCCTTTCCTCCCTTACCCGCCGGGTAAGACACATCGCGGGAACGGTTATGTTCTGATGCGATAGAAGAAAGTGAGTCAATAGCTTTAAGCTGATCATGAAGAGCATTTCGCATTGAACTGGCTGTTTCACGTGTCAGTTCAGGAAGCTCATCCATCTTACGGCGAATTTCGGATTGTGTCGCATCTATCTGACCAGACGCCATCTGTGTGCGTTCGCGGATCTGGCTTGTGGTATTTGCAAAATTAGAGGACAGTGCATTGATATGCTCCGAAACTTCAGAAGTAATATTTGAGAAACGCCCACGCATTTCAACAACAGCCTGTTCTGTCTGCTGCTGGGCTTCCATGCGCAGTTTTTCAAGCTCATTGATAACCGATTTGGAGTTTACGTTGGACTCGTTCGAGATTGACTGGGTTAATTCATTTGCTCTTCTCTGTGCATCGGTCAGAGAGCCTTCCAGACGCGTAGAGTAACTGCGCATCATTGTATCAAGCTCACCTGTTTTATTTGAAATAACATCAATCAGACTGTTCAGTTCGGTCTGCCTGTTTTCAAGCAGGGAGTCGATTTTAAACTGAGAACTTTCCAGAGAATGAGCGGCATTCATAATAGAGTTGCCACGTGTCTCGAAGCGGCCGGTAAGATCATGAACCTGATTAAGAAGACCTTCAGAAACAGATTTCAGCATATCTGCCTGACCGGCAAGAGCCTCAATAGTGCGCACAGATTCCTTGGTAAGATTATCTGTAGTACCTCTGAATGCAGTGACACCACGCATAAAGGTTTCATCAAATGACGAAGCCTGTTCGGCCAGAGATGTTTCGATAGCTTTTGAGCGGTCTTTAAGTGTGTTCTGCAGGAATATTGCCTGGTCATCCAGAGCAGTATTGATCTGCTCTACCCGCTGGGTAAATGCCGCATCAAGGGCTTTGGTGCGTTCCAGCATTGCAGTATCAAGCGCGTTGGCACGTTCAATAACAGCTTCGTCAACATCATGAAGGTGCTGCGTCAGAACATTCTGCAGATGCTCGGTACGTTTACCAAGCGTATTTTCCAGTGCTCCGGTTCTGTTCACGATGGATAGCTCCAGATCAGCAAGGTTTTTAACTGCGCTTTCGATGATTTGACTCAAGCGAACCTGCTCACCACCAAGGCTTTCCAGAAGGGTAGGCAGTTCATTACGAATACGGTCATTCATGCTGGACAGGGCAGTCAGAAGGCTGTTGCCACGACTTGTTACAAGAGCTGTTGTTCTGTCAGTTGATTCCTGAAGGGCATCATTGATTTTCTTGCCTGCATCATGGATTTTTGTGGCTGCATCAGCACCCTGAGTCACGATCTGGGAAGTAATCTGCCCGCCACGTTCTGCCAGCTTCTCATCAATGGCTTTACCGGCAGCAGAAATCGCTGCAGTAACTTTTTCGCCTTTGGTTGCCAGTGAATCGGCAAGTGAATTTGTGGCTGCAGTCAGAGCTTTGGTAACGCGATCACCGGATGTTGCAAGATCCTGAGCAACACGCAGGCCGATATTATTCAACGCGTCACTGACCCGTTCCGAGTTATTTGTCAGGGCTTCACGTTCACTGGCAAGCTCATCAATCAGGCTGCGAACACGAAGTTCATTTTCACTATAAGAGCGTTCCAGAGCCGCAACTTCATTATGTACAAGAGCTTCCAGTTCACCGGCACGTCCTAATGCCCGACCGATAGCGTCGTTCATCGCTGCAACCTGACGTCTGACCGTCTGGCCGAGAGAGGCAACCTGTTGCTCAGCCATCTTATCCGGTTCAGCCAGCCGAATGGCGACCTCCGTCATGGCAGACGACATCAGCTTCAGTTCCTGCGCTCTTAATACGAGCATGGCAAGAAACCAGAACAGAGCTATTGGTATGACTATGGTTGCGATAATGGCGATAGAAGGGGCGCTTGTAACAGCGGCCAGCGTTGAATCATATTTGGCCAGTTCCTGCCCAAGAACAGCCCAGGCGAGCAGTAATCCCAGTAACGACCATACACCTGTTGCAATAAGAGCAATTGTATAGGGCCGGTTTGAAGGTTTTTGCTGAAGCGAAAAGATCAGGCCGCCAATAGAAGGGCGGTCATCACTTGCCGCAATTCTCGCACGTGCTGGTCCGGCAGGGCGACGTTTAGGCAGCGGTCTGGCTGCTTCCTCTCTGGAAACAGCAGGCGCCTGGCGCGCTGAACGGGGAGCAATACCAGACTCTTCTTCCTGTCTGGCTACATGTTGGGATTTTCTTTCCGGCACAGATTCCGCTTTGAGATCCAGCTCAGGCGGCAGGGACTGACGTTTGCTGGCAGGCGAACGCTCCTGATCAGGATTCTGAATTTCAATATCAGTCTTTTTATCCCGCGATCCCTTGGACCCGGCATTATGCCTTATTGACTGTTCTCTCGCCATTCACTCGTCCATTCAGCAAATCTGGTACGTATTTAACGCTTATTCTAATACATTACCATTATATTGCATCACAAAAATAATCAGCCTACCGGCGGAATATCTGGTGACGTCCATTGAGCATTTGCTTTTATTTTAAGCAGAACACTACTATGCCCGTATATTAAACATTTCAGGTGAGGTTTGATATACTCAAATTCTCTGCCCCGGCTGTAATTGGCATATCAATGTCGTCCAATGCTTCCCAATGTTTCTCCAACCCGGATTAATTGATGATACTGCCTGTTTTTACATGATCTTATTTGCAGGTTATGACAAAAACCTTCTAATAGCTCTATGAAAACCGGAACATCATTAATAGTTCTGGCTAAAGCCTGCTAATAGTTTTTAACATAACATGCCGCTTATTTGCTACGCTGATTTTTGTTGTTTGCTTTTATGTCAGTCCAAAAAGCAATATACCTCGATTCGCCGGGTGCGTAATTAAAACTCGGATTGATACACGCTGAGTCTTATAGAAAAACTGCGGCTAAAAAAAGATTATGCCATAAAATCAGGCTGAATACTGAACCGCGTTAATATCTGTGTGTATGGATTAGGATATTGCTGCGAACACTATGATTAACAACGCAAAAAATATATCCCAGGTAGGGTGTTAACCTTACAGATAATTCCGACATTTATGCTATATTTCTATTAACCACAGCTTCCATATCAGGTTGTCCCGGAAACAGTGGAAAACATCTATGGTTGCAATAAATGAATAGGATTAGGAGGGCATTTTTTATACCGTTAACCTGATATTATTGTCTGTTGATAGATAATAACGGGTCCACCAGAGGCGTCAAAAAATATCAAAACGGTGGAAAAGAGTAGGAAGTCTTCAAATAGGGCTTTCTAAGTAAAAGAAGTAATTCTAATTACTCAAAGTAACAGGGCGTAGTATTCAATCCTGATTTTTTTACTCCCGGTGCTTTGTATTGTATAAATGAGAAACAATATGGCTGTCGCGGCAAATATAGACAATTTTTCAGAAAATAGTAATCACCACACAGATGGTCCTATCGATTGGGAACATCTGTCAAAATATACATTGGGCAACAAAGATGTTGAAAAAGAAGTGCTTGAGCTTTTTGCAAGGCAGTCTTCCCAGTTTGTTGAGAAACTCAGAAATGCCAGTGATGCACAGGCCTGGAAAGAAGCAGCTCATACTATAAAGGGCTCTGCAAGAGGTATTGGTGCATGGCGTGTTGCAACAAAGGCAGAATCCCTTGAAATGCTTGGGGATCATGCGGTTGGTGCAGCTCGTGATGCCGCAATAGCTGGGCTTGAGCAGAATTTGCAGGAAGTTCTGTCATGCATTAACGAGACAATGTCAGCAGAATAGTCCGGGCATTTAACACTTACTCTCCTGAAAAAAAAGCGGGTTGTTTTGTAGCTGTTCCGACTTGTGGGGTTGGCAATGGGGATGAATTTGTTTTATAGGTCGATTCCCAGAAAGCTATTCAAGAATTAAAGGGACTGCGTCGGCATGGCAAAAATTACGTTTGTTGAGCAAAATGGTACAAAACATGAGGTTGAAGCCCAGGACGGCATGACTGTCATGGAAGCAGCCACTAAAAATAATATTCCAGGCATTGAAGCAGACTGTGGTGGCGCATGTTCATGTGCGACCTGTCATGTTTATGTTGAACCTGAATGGTTTGCCAAACTGGACAAGGTTGACGAGATGGAAGAGGACATGCTGGACTTTGCGCAGGCTGTTCAGGAAACAAGCCGTCTGAGCTGTCAGATTGAAATTACTGACGAACTTGACGGAATGGTTGTGACAGTTCCGGAAAGCCAGTATTAGGTTTAAAGCCATAGGCTCAGCCTATGGCGATCCGCATAAGGTTAACAAATGTCTGCAATGAATGCAGGCATTTAACCTGAATTTTCATTAAAAGCCCTCTGCCGGTTTTACTGCAACTCAATCGGTATACGTTATCATGGTATCTGTTCCGGGAACCAGGAAAGCGTATTCGTAATGTTTGAGAGTGTGCAAAAACAGGCAGCAAAAACTCCCCAGAGAAAAGTCTGCCATCTTCATAGTAACCGATCTGGCAATGTGGCTATCATTTTTGCCCTGCTACTTCCGGTTTTGATCGGGTTTATCGGATTATCTACGGATGTTGCCTTGTGGAACTGGGAAGACAGGAAGCTACAGGCAACGACTGACAGTGCCGCGCTCGCAGCCGGTTATGAGATGCTGTCTACCAGCGACAATGGCGTGTTGCAGTCGCGTGTAAATAGTGAGTTGCAGACAGCATATCCTGGGAGCGCTTCTGTTGCTCTTGTATCAGTAACAAGACCTCCCACTTCGGGAAATTTTTCTGGTGATAGCAGTGCTATTGAAGTTGTTGTCAGCAATCAGGTTGGCAGATACTTTTCTATTATGCATGCGGATGCAGATGTTAATCTTCAAAAGCGGGCCGTTGCGCAGATAACGAACAATGGTGGTTTCTGTTTGCTTGGTCTGTCTCAGTCTCTTGATAAGGCCGTTCAGTTCAGCGGAAACTCCGATATTAACTTAGGGTGTGGGATTGCTGTTAATTCTAACAGCGACCAGTCTCTGTATGTGGGAGGCAGTGCCACCGTAACTGCAAATCCGGTATCAACTGTTGGAAAGCTCCGTCAGATTGGTAGTGGAGAAGTTATTTCCAGTGGTGGAGTTACAGAACTGGCTCCGCCAGTTGTTGATCCCTACGCAGGGTTGGGAATTCCTACCAGTCCATCCAGTTGTACATATAACAAGCATGTATCCAAGGGCACAAAGACCCTTTCCCCCGGCCGTTATTGCAATGGCTTAAAATTTCAGGGTGGTAACGCAACTTTGCTGCCAGGCACCTATATTATTGATGGTGGGGATTTCCGGGCATCAGGTAACGCAAATATCCAGGGTACAGGCGTAACAATAATTCTCACTGGTAGTGGAAATGATTATGCCAATATGGATATTCAGGGCGGTACATCCATGACACTAAGTGCGCCTGAAGCCGGAAGTGGTGGCGATTATGAAGGTATCCTGATTTACCAGGATCGGGATGCACCTATGTATCAGGGTAGTCAGGTTATATCCAATAAACTTAATGGCGGCACTGACCTGGACCTTCGTGGAGCGATCTATTTCCCACAACAGGAAATAGTTTTCACCGGTGGTGCCAATGGTACGATTGAGTGTCTTCAGATTGTAGCCCAGCAGATTTCCTTTAATGGTAATGCCGAGATTAGCAATAACTGTTCTTCCGATGATGCTGTTCAGGAAATTGTTCAGCAGTATGTCAAGCTAGTGGAGTAAGAACTATGTGGGGCATATCAGAATTCGCCAGAAGTTTTGGTTTATTTCAGCAGGACAGAAGAGGGGCTTTTGCTGTAGAGCTGGCACTAATCTCGCCTGTTATGTTGATATTACTGCTTGGTGCTCTGGATATGACTGCTGCTCTGCATAGGCAGATTGATTTACAGAATGCGGTGAAGACCGGTGCTCATTATGCATCTATTCACAAACCGCTTGATGGCGATATGACAAAAGTGGTTGCTAATACCGAAAATGCAGTTTCGGTCAATAACTGGTATAACAGGATAAGCCCAACAACTGCCAGTGTTACGGCCAGTCTGGTCTGCGGCTGCACGTCTATTACGGTTCAGGCCTGTGATTTGACCTGCCCTGCAGGAGAACGCAGGAGTGTGGTGCTGCAGATCAATGTTACCCAGAACCACCAGACTTTGTTTTCCTACCCGGTCATCGACGATGTGTTTCCTCTGACAGCCAGTGTAAGCACAAGGATACAGTGAGGCAGGATAGCGGTTCAGTATGAAATATGTTCCGGCAACCAGAATGGTTATTATTTATGAATAGCAATAATAGAAGAAGGTCAGTATTATCATTGTTTCGCTGCAAATCCGGCATAGCCGGAGTTGAAGCCGCAATGATTATGCCGTTTCTGATTGTATTTATATTTGGTTGTATAGAATTTTCCCGCAGTCTGTTTATTCAGGCAGAGCTGCAACGTGCTGTTGATCTTACCTCACGCTTTGTAATGATGAACCCGACATCCGCTGTTGATGTGATTAAAACTACTCTGACGTCAAATCTTGATACTGTGGATGCAGGTCTGGTTAGTGCTGTGGAAGCTGTGAAAGGTGCCGATGACGATGGAAATGAAACTGTGCAGATGACTGTGAGATACAGCTTTACATTTCTCATACCTTTTATATCATCAGAGCCTATGGAACTTGTCGCAACGAAGACGATCGTGACAAATTAGGAGCAGGTTCTGCTCCCCTTTTTACCCAAGTGCTGAAATGAAGCTTTGCAGTCCTACTGAAACCAGACTGTAGAATGAGTATATCAGTGAACTCCAGATTATCATAAGTAACGGAATATTTCTGACTGTAAAGACCGGGCGGGCTTTTCTTTCCTTGTTGAGTCTGTCTGAGCCCCGTCTTTCCTTACCGGCAATAATAACAAGAAAATAAGCGCCAAAACATAGCCTTATATCAGCAAGTTTTGTATCGGGCTCATGCCTGGGATCTTCTTCTGGTTTATCCTCACGGGCATCTGCAATAAATTGATCTGTATCTTCAACCGGAACAGCTTCCGTTGTTTCCCTCTCCGCAGATGTTTGCATGGTATCTCCGATATGATTTATTCAGCACTCTTTCAGCAGGTTATCACAGTCTGCTTAATCTAAAGTTTTCATTTCAGAGAAAAATCAGGTTAATATAGGGAAAAAGCAGATATCATAGAATATGCTGTTTCCTACAAAACAACACGAAAACAAAGAGTTATACAAAAATTGGGAATTCACTATTATAGAGCGCTCAATCATAGCTTGTGTTTTAATAGAAAATAACTATATATCTAGTTATATCGTGACATATTGAGGTTGAAGAATGTCTTTATCAATCGAGGAAGTTGCGCAGGGTTTTTCGTCTATTGGCTCTGAACCAAGGCTGGAAGTTTTGCTTGCTCTGGTTCGTGCAGGCCGCAAGGGGCTTAATGTTGGTGGTATTCAGCAGCGGGTAAATATTCCTGCATCAACGCTGGCACATCATATTCGGTTTCTGGCTGCTGCCGGGCTGGTGGAACAGGAGAAAGTCGGACGGGAAGTTATCAACCGGGCGGCTTTTGAACGTATGCAGGCTCTGGCGGATTTTCTGATGCACGAATGTTGCATTGAAGAAGGAAATTGCAAGTAGAGTCGGAATACGAGCATTTTCCTTTTGGTGAGAAGGAAAGTAAAATGTCGGCTATTGCTGAAAGAGGTTTTAAAGAGTTTCGCCAGTTATATGACTGGCTGTCTTCGGTCTGGGCATTAATTCTTATCGTGCCCGGAATGGTTCTGATTTTTGATCCTGACAATTTTCTGAATATAGTATCAATTGCAGTTAAGGCACTTGCGGGTACTTTGCCCTATATATTAATTGCCGTGTTGATGCTGTCCTATCTCAGGGCAAGTGGGGCAGAGGCTGTTGTTGCCAGAGCCTTCAAAGGGCGGGAAAGCAGAATGATCCTGCTGGCCGCGGTTTTTGGCGGTCTTGCGCCATTCTGTTCCTGTGAAGTTATTCCATTTATTGCAGGACTGCTGGCACTTGGAGCCCCGCTTTCTGCTGTTATGGCATTCTGGCTGGCATCGCCTTTGATTGACCCTGCAACATTTATGGTGACCGCTGGTGCGCTGGGCTGGCATTTTGCCGTTGGTAAAACCGTTGCGGCTGTTATGCTTGGACTGATTGGCGGATTTGCAATGAAGCTGATTGTCAGCAGTGGCGCATTTTCCGATCCTCTATTGCCGAGAAGCAGTGGAGGCGGGTGCAGAAAGTCATCGCCATTTGACGGGCAGCCTGTCTGGAAATTCTGGAAAGAGCAGGAGCGCCGGGAGGTCTTCAGAAGCGAGCTGGCAACGAATGGCCTGTTTCTGCTGAAGTGGCTGGCATTTGCTTATGTACTTGAGGCGCTGCTTATCACATATGTTCCGGCAGAGCTCATTGCAAAGGCTGTTGGTGGTGACGGGTTTCTGCCGATTGTTATCGGTGCCCTTGTTGGTGCTCCGGCTTATCTGAACAGTTATGCTGCTCCCGCACTTGTACAGGGCCTGATGGAGCAGGGGATGAGCAACGGGTCTGCCATGGCCTTTATGATTTCCGGTTCTGTAAGCTCCATACCAGCAATGGCTGCTGTATGGTCTCTGGTGAAACGTCAGGTTTTTGTCGCCTATATGCTGTTAGGTGTTGGCGGCGCTATCCTTCTCGGGTCACTGTTCAGTCTCGTCATGGCCATGATCCAGGCGTAGGCTCAGGACCTATTAATTTCGTCACTTCAGCGGTCCATATTTTTCTTTTGTGTAGGAGGGAAGTCGCAGTAAATATGACTATTTTCAAGACTTTCCGACACCCACAAAAGAAAAATATGGACCGCCCTTCGGGTTGGACAGGAGTACCCAACCTGCGGCGCAAATCTTCCTTGAATATGCTCAGGCA